>JAILKT010000025.1 GCA_024693545.1 Lachnospiraceae bacterium | reverse complement strand
GGGCTTTTCAGATTCCTCGGACCGCAGATAAAGGGCAGAGTCGGTTTTGAGATCGTTATATATGATGAATTCAGACATTTTGGGTACGGGCATCAGCTGATCAAAAAGATGACTGCGTTTGCCTTTGATAAAAGCGATGTTTACTACCTTTATTCAAATATTCCCGGTAATGAGGATCCGGAAGAATATGAACGGATACTGCGGCATTGCGGTTACAAAACCGAGGAAGAAGTATTTAATCCTTTTGAAGCGGAAAGCAGTGCTCCCACAGACGAGGAATTGTTTGAAAAGCATACTTTGCCGGAGCTGTTACTGAAAGAAGCCGAAGCAACTTCATATTCGGCTGCATACGTAATGATAGGACTCTGTGCAGGCATGTTTATAAGTATAATCACAGGCATGATGCTTGAAGGTCTTGCGGGTGGTCTTATCTTCGCAACTGTTTGGGGCGCTGTAATGGATCATTTTGAACTGAAGCACAGAAGGCGAATACTGGCGGGAGAGGACAAAAAGAATCAGGAATCATAATATTCATGATCATAAAGGAGGATGAAGAGATATGCAGTTTACAAAATTACAAAAAGATATGATGCAGGCAATGAAGGATCATAACAAGGTTAAAAAGGACGCACTTTCGGCACTGGTTTCGGCTACAAAGAAGCTTGCGATAGATGCAGGCTGCCGTGATGACATACCCGACGAAATGACCGATCAGGCAATCCTCAAAGAGATAAAGACCATCAAAGAACAGATAGACACATGTCCCGATTCCCGCGCAGATCTTAAAGATGAGTATAAGGCAAGACTTGAAGTATTTGAGGAATATGCACCCAAGATGCTTTCTGCGGAAGAGATCGAGAAGATCATCAGAGAAAAGTTTGCCGATGTTATCGCATCAGGAAACAAGGGAATGGTCATGAAAGCCGTTATGGGCGAATTAAAGGGCAAAGCAGACGGTAAAATGATAAACGAAACCGTTTCCAAGATCATGTCCTAAATGTGATCGTGCCCGTTAAACGAAAAAGAAGAGAGAATCACGGCTGAAAAGGGAAATGATAAATGCGGCGTTTAGTTATAGGGATACTCGCTCACGTAGATGCGGGAAAGACCACATTATCGGAAGCAATTCTTTATAAAACCGACAAGATAAGAAAATTGGGAAGAGTCGATAAAAAAGACGCTTTTCTTGATAATTTTACTCTTGAGCGCGAGCGCGGCATCACCATATTTTCAAAGCAGGCGATCTTCGAAAGAGGAAATATAAGCTTTACGCTTATAGACACTCCCGGACATGTCGATTTTTCGACCGAAATGGAGAGAACTCTTTCGGTTCTCGATATTGCGGTCCTTGTTATAAGCGGGACCGACGGGATTCAGGCTCATACAAGAACTCTTTGGCGTCTTCTTGAGCATTATGATGTACCTGCATTTATATTTGTTAATAAAATGGATCGTGAAGGCTGTGACCGCGAGAATCTTCAGAAAGAACTCGAGTCACAGCTTTCTGATGCCTGTGTTTTGGTGAAAGAAACGGATGTATCGGATAAAAAGATTATATGTGACGGTGATTTTGCCGAACGGATCGCAATGTGCGACGAAGATGTTATGGAGAGATATCTTGAAGACGGAAAAATATCACCGGATGATATCAGAGAGCTTATCGGCGAAAGAAAGCTGTTTCCATGTTTTTACGGCTCTGCCCTTAAGCTTGACGGAATAGATGAATTTCTTGACGGTCTGGCTGCGCTTTCGCCCGAACTTCCTCACGAGGACAGGTTCGGTGCGAGGGTATATAAAATTGGCCGGGATCAGGACGGAAACAGACTGACATATATGAAACTGACCGGCGGTGAATTAAAGAACAGAACTGTGCTTGAATATACCGCTCTGCGCGACGAAAACGTTCTTTTGAGAAAAAGCAATGAAGAAACGGATGATTCGCCCTCACTGCTTTCGTTTAAAGAGAAAGTAACGCAATTACGTGTTTATGAAGGTGAAAAATATGAAACGACAGAGACCGCTTCAAGGGGTATGGTGGTTGCGGCACTCGGACTTACCGCTACATATGCGGGTCAGGTGATCGGAGAAGATGATGAAGAATCGGAAGCAAGAATTGTTCCTGTAATGACATACAGAGTGATCGCGCGTGACAGATCCGCGCTGACAGCGTTGCTTCCGAAGCTGAAGATACTTGAGGAAGAGGATCCATCCCTCGGTGTTGCATGGAATGACGAACTAAAAGAGTTGCAGATCCGTGTTATGGGTGATATTCAGCTTGAGATCATAAAACGTCAGCTCATAGACAGATTCGGCGAAGAAGTGGATTTCGATAAAGGAAGTGTTCTTTACAAAGAGACCGTTTCGGCCCCTGTTCTCGGTGTCGGTCATTTTGAGCCTCTCAGGCATTATGCGGAAGCGCAGCTGCTTATTGAGCCTTCCGAAAGGGGAATGGGTGTTACGGCGGAATCGAGGATCCCGGTAAACGAGCTAGAACTTAACTGGCAGAGACTTATCCTTACGCATATATATGAAAGACGCCACAAGGGTGTCCTTATCGGGGCGGAACTTACTGATGTCAACATAGCCGTTGTTGCGGGACGGGCTCACCTTAAACATACAGAAGGCGGTGATTTCCGTCAGGCTACATACCGTGCCGTAAGACAGGGGCTGATGCGTGCGAGGGAAGAAGGAAAATGCGTTATTCTTGAACCCTATTATGAACTAACAATTGAGCTTCCGCGCGTGAATTGCGGGCGCGCTATGACCGATATTGAAGGGCGTTTCGGAAAGATTACATCACAGTATGAGGTTGGATCTTTGGACATGGTCGGGATAACAGGGGTTGCTCCTGTTTCGACTATGCAGGGATATTCAAGGGAGGTTTCTTCTTACACAAAAGGTCTCGGAAGTGTATATTGTTCATTTTTCGGATATCTTCCGTGTCATAACACGGAGGAAGTTGTATCACTGAGCGCTTATAGTCCCGAATCGGATCTCAGAAATCCGTCTTCATCGGTATTCTGTGCTCACGGAGCCGGCTTTGTCGTTGAATGGAATGATGTTGACAGTTATAAGCATCTTAATTTTGATATGGAAACAGGAAAGATAAAAGAGGAAAAGTTCACCGACCCTGCGGCACCCATCAATTTTGTTTCACATGCGGGCGAAGAACCCTCGATAGGTACCGAAGAGATAGATGCGATCATCTCAAAGACATTTCATGCCAACAAAAAGGATCGCACATACAGAAATCCGTTCAGAAAGTACAAAGCAGAAAAGGATAAAGCAGATGGGAGAACCTCGCGTTATTATTCCGCCACCGTGAATCCCGGCGATAACGAATCAGGTAATGAGGATGTATCGTTTACTAAAGACAAATATCTGAAAAAGCTTAATATGGATACCCGTGACAGATACCTGCTGGTTGACGGATATAATATCATCTTTAAATGGCCGGAATTGTCCGAACTTGCAAAAGAGAGTATCGATGGGGCGAGAGACCGTCTAAATGATATTCTGTGCGACTATCAGTCGCAAAAGGGATGCAGGCTTATGGTCGTATATGATGCATACCGTGTTAAAGGGCATCAGACAGAGTTCTTTAATTATCACAACATTATCATTGTTTTTACGAAAGAAGCCGAGACGGCCGACAAATTTATTGAACGCTTTGCGCATGAAAATGCCAAACAGGCCAACATAAGCGTTGCTACATCGGACGGTCTCGAGCAGATCATAATCCGAGGCGCAGGATGCCTTCTTGTAACGGCGAGCGATCTTTTGGCCGAGGTGAACGAGCTTCGCTCGGCCACGAGAAGTAAGATCGAGGGCGGACCGGCGAGCAAGGCAACGACAAGGCTCGGAGATCTGCTTTGAAAGTATAAAAATGCAAAATGCTCTGCAGGAAGAATTGAGCGCGGAACAAACCGGTCACGCGATATCATCAAGCTGCGAGGTATAGAGCTTGTAATAAGCACCCTTCTGAGCCATCAGTTCGTCATGATTTCCGGCTTCTACGATCCCGCCGTCATCTATATACATTATGAGATCGCAGCCGCGTATCGTCGAGAGACGATGTGCGATGATGAACGAAGTACGTCCTTTGAGCATCGTATCAAGACCCTTCTGAAGCGCTTTCTCGGTCTGAACATCGATACTTGATGTTGCCTCATCGAGTATGAGGATCGCGGGATCGGAGAGAAGCGTTCTTGCAAAGGAGATAAGCTGTTTCTGTCCCTGCGAAAGAAGAGAGCCGCGCTCCTTAACTTCTGTATCATAGCCGTTTAGCATATGGCCGATGAATGTGTCGGCACAAACCTTTTCGGAAGCGGCTTTGATCTCTTCATCCGTAGCATCAAGCTTTCCGTAGCGGATGTTGTCTTTTATCGTACCCGAGAAGATGAAGCTGTCCTGAAGCATTATACCCATCTGTGAGCGGAGAGATTCGAGGGTGACCTTGCTTATGTCATGTCCGTCGATAAGGACACGACCGCTGTTAACGTTGTAGAAACGTGAGATGAGGTTTACGATCGTGCTCTTTCCTGCGCCTGTGGGTCCTACGAGAGCAACGCTCATGCCGGGCTCGATCTTAAATGATACGTGGTGAAGAACTTCTTTATCTTCCTCGTATGAGAACGATACATCGTCGAATTCAACGCTTCCCTTGATGGGAGGAAGCTCTGCGGCATCGGGAGCATTATCAACCGTGACCTTTTCTCCGAGCGTTTCAAATATCCTTTCAAGGTAAGCCATATTGTTCATGAAGTTGTTGAAGATGTTTCCGAGGTTCATTATCGGTTGCCAGAAGCGGGCTGCATATGACGAGATGGCGATGATGACACCGACTGTCTTTGCGCCGGATCCGAAAAGTATCATACCGAAAAGGAAGATTGCGGCACGGATAAATACAGAAATGCCGTCGATACCGGGCCAGATAAGGTTATTGTACGTAACGGCGCGCATCCATGTCTTTCTGCAATCCTGTGAGAGATCGGCAAAAATCTCGGCGTTTTCCTGTTCACGCGCAAAGATCTGCGTAATGCGGGCACCGACTATATTTTCCTGGAGATAAGCGTTGAGGTTTGAGTTTTTGTTTGAAACCATCTGCCATGCCTTGCGCTGTCTGTTCTTGATGAAGAAGAGAAAAGCGGCAAGCACGGGAACACCGCACAAAACTACGAGAGACATCTCAACGTCTTCAATGAACATGAATACGATGATGAAGACAAGGTTGATCATCTCGAGGATGGTGTTTATAAGTCCGTTTGAGAGCATATCCGAAACGGAATTTACGTAGTTTACGACACGAATGAGTATCTTGCCGTGAGGGCGCGAGTCGTAGTAATCAAAGGAGAGCTTCTGCAGATGTGCGAAGAGGTCCTTTCTGATATCGAAGATGATGCTCTGCGATACTTTTACCATGATGCGCTGCCTGATCGTAACGAAGATTATGCTGACGATAAATGCGACGATAAGGAGCACAACGAGGGTTATCAGGTACTTTGTATCCCCCTCGGGTATGGCATGATCGAGTGCCTGCTGGGTGATCATGGGTGAGAAGAGTGCCGCTCCTGCGGCAATAGCGCTCATAAGCATTGCGAGAAGCATGCGGGAAAGGTATTTCTTTATGTATTTTGAAGCGAGCAGAATATGTCTCATGTTAAATTCTTCGTCGAGACGTTCATCAACCCTGAAAGTATTTCTTCTTGCCATTACCTTGTCACCTCCCCTGCAGTGGCAGCAACCGTGTCGGAAACCGTAAATCCGCTGTTATATAAGTTTTTGGCTTCGCTCAGCCCTATACCGGTCTGAAGCGCAACAAGACTTGCATAGTAGCCGCCTTTGGAGCAGAGCTCTTTATGAGTACCTTCTTCAATGATCCTGCCGTTACCCATAACAAAAATCCTGTCGCAGAACTTTGTTGTCGAGATCCTTTGAGCGATGATGATCTTTGTACAGTTGAAATCAAGTTCATGAAGAGAATCGCGTATATGTTTTTCAGTCTCCATATCGACTGCCGAAGTCGTGTCGTCGAGAATAAGGATCGAAGGCTTGATGGCGAGAGCGCGTGCAAGTGAGATCCTTTGTTTCTGACCGCCCGAAAGACCGACTCCTCGTTCACCGACGATCGTTTCGTATCCTTCAGGCATTTTGTTTATAAATTCCTCGGCTGCAGAATATCTCGCATACTTGATGACCTCATCCTGGGAAAGAGAGCTGTCGCCGTATGCGATATTGCCTTCGATCGTATCCGAGTAAAGGAGGACGTCCTGAGTCGCAAGTCCGATATTGTGTCTGAGGTCTGTAAGTTCGTAGTCTTTAACGTCTATGCCGTCAATCTTTACGACACCGCTTTCGGGATCGTAGAAACGGGGGATCATGTGAATGAGAGATGTCTTTCCGCATCCCGTTTCACCAATGATGGCAACTGTCTGACCCGGCTCGATCTTAAGATTGATATCGCGAAGGACGGGAACGGAGCCTCCCTCATATCCAAAGGAAACGTGATCGAATTCTATAAGCCCTTTGAAACGGTCCGGATGCTTTACGGCATCGGGTTTTGAAACGATCCCGGCCTGAGAATTGTAAATCTCCATAACCTTCTTTGAGGCTGCGGCAAAACGCTGAAACTCGTTCATTATGTTTCCGAGCTGTCTCATGGGGTTGGCAACAGCCCAGATGAGCATCGAGAAGGAAACATATTCGGGGATCCCGATCCTTCCGTTTATGATGAAGATTCCGCCCGCAAGAAGAAGTATCACGGGAAGAAGGTTCGCAAATGTTTCGATCACGGGGAAATACTTAAGCCATGTGCGCTGAGTATCCATATTTGCTTCGGCATAGCTTGTATTTGAACGGTTGAATTTTTCCTTCTCGTATTCTTCACGCGCAAATGCTTTAACAACACGGTTGCCCGAAATGTTTTCCTGTGCGTCCGTATTAAGTCCCGAAAGCTTGTCACGAAGGATACGGTGTTTCTCCGCCGAAGCTCTTTTAAACTTCAGGATGACGAGGAAAAGAAGCGGAGTTATGGAAAGAATGCAAAGCGCGAGAAGCCAGTCCATTATAAAGAAATAGATCGCGGTCGCCACAAAGAGAGCGAAACTGTCGACTACGGATTTGATAACCCATGCCACGTTGTGACGAACGGCATCAAGATCGCCGGTGAGACGGGTCATAAGGTCACCGGTACGGTATTCGTTATAAAAATTCATATCCTGATGCTCGATCTTGTCAAACAGGAAATTTCTAAGCTTATAAAGTGTATGCTGCGATACATATTCGTATGCCATACACGTAAAATAGACGATCGTTATCCTGACAAGAGTCAGACCGACCATCATAGCGAGGTTAAATATAAAATCATCCAGATTTTCCGTCAGGGGAGTGCCTGTTTCGCCTGCCTGCTGAAACAAAGATACGATCTCTCCCGAAAAATACGGAACAACAAGCTGCATTATATTGTATACGATCGTCATCAAAATGGCGAAGACATATAATACACGGTGACCCTGCATGTTTCCCCAAAGCCATCTCATCCAGGACTTTTTGCCCTGTTTATCTAACTTATTATCCATCTTGTAAAGGCTCCTTTTTGCTGCCCAATTACTGTACAATAAGTATAGTAATTCTCAAGGGGCTGTCAAACAATCCATTTTTTGCGATTATTATCTCCATCTTTTGTCGTAATATGAGATTGCAATAGAGATGTGTATCATGATAAAATGTGAATGGTTTCCGCAGGAAATTGATCCGGTACGGAAAGCGGTCGAAGGAAAACTATATAAGGAGGTATTACAATGGAACAGAAGTTTTACAGATGTGAGCATTGCGGTAATATCATCGCAATGGTTAAGAATTCGGGTGTACCCGTTATGTGCTGCGGTGAAAAAATGAAGGAGATCGTTCCCGGAACGGTTGACGCATCACTTGAAAAGCATGTGCCCAAGTATGAGATCAAAGACAATATCGTATATGTTACAGTCGGTGCCGTAGAGCATCCCATGGGTGAGGATCATCTGATCGAATGGATCTCGATACAGACAAGCGCAGGAAACCAGCGCAAGGTATTAAAGCCCGGCAGTGCGCCGAAAGCGTGCTTTGCCATATGCGAAGGAGAAAAGGTAGAAGCTGTATATGCTTACTGCAATCTTCACGGACTTTGGAAGGCATGAAAACGATAAAATAACAACAGCCGGGTGCAGAGTGCATCCGGCTGTTCTTTTTGGGTGTACATGGCAAATCATGTCCGAAACGAAAACTATAAGGCGTGCGGATATTTGCCGTTTTCCAAATAAATAGAAGAGAAAGTCCGACAACATTAGGGATCGGCATTTTCTCTTCCGTTGTTTTTCTTTATTTTACACGGCGATTATGTTAGATTTATGACAGAAAAAAGAAAGTTTGAAGTCATTTTGCCTTAATTAAGAGAACGGAAAAACCCTGTATGAATAAAACGATTTACCTTGATAACGCCGCAACCACGCGGATCTGCGATGAAGCACTCGAAGAGATGAGAATATTCCTCGGGGATGAATTTGCGTCACCTTTGGGGCAATATGATCCCGGGTTTAGGGCAAATCATGCTCTTGAGACAGCGAGAAAAAGGGTGGCACAGCTCATAGGCGCCGATCCTATGGAGATAACGTTTACTTCTTCGGGTACGGAAAGTGACAATCTCTTTATTCGTGGCAGTGTTTACTCAAGGCTTCGGGAAATGAAAAATCATGAGGCAAAAGACGAAGAGATCGTCATTGTAACATCTGCAACCGAACACGCCGCAGTCTTGAAGACCTGCGAAGACCTTGCCGATTTTTTTGACAAAATAAGACTTATAAAAGTTCCGGTTCTAAGTGACGGTTTTTTGGATGAGAAAGCCTATGCCGCAGCTCTTCATGAGCATCCTTTCCTCGTCAGCATAATGCATGTCAACAATGAGACGGGTATCGTCAACGATATTAAAAAATACTGTGAGGAGGCACACCGGGCGGGAGCACTTTTCCATACCGACGCAGTTCAGTCAGTGCCTCATATGCGTCTTAATGTTAAAGATATCGGAGCGGACGGACTCTCGGCTTCGGGACATAAGCTTCACGGGCCGAAGGGATCGGGCTTTCTGTATATAAAGAGAGGAACCCCGGTTTGCCCGATTATAACGGGTGGCGGACAGGAAAGGGAAATGAGATCGGGGACACCCGGCGTCGGTGCTGCTGCCGGGCTCGGCAGAGCATGTGAGGTACTTGCTGAAAGAGGATATGAAGATGATACAGCCGCCGAAGCGGCAAAACTGTTTGAGTCAAAGATTCGTGAACTAATGCCGTTCGCAAGGATAAACAGACCCGGCGGTGCTGCCGCAAAGGAGGTCTCCGGAAAAATAAAATATATCAGGGAGATAGTTTCGGTAAGCATTCCTGGCGGTGAGTCTTTGTCGCTTCTGCCGGATCTCGATATGGCGGGAGTGTGCTGCTCGGCGGGGGCAGCCTGCAGCGCCGGCAAAGAAGGTGTTTCGCATGTACTTAAAGCTATGGGGATGGATGATGAGATCTCAAAAGGGACTTTAAGGTTTTCTTTCTCGCGTTATAATACATGCGAGGAAGCCGCAGAGGCAGCCGACCTCGTAAGCGGGGTGATAATAAAAAATCTCCGAAATCACGGGAAAAATATATAAAGGTATGTGAGGTAGAGGTATGATCTTATATGATTGTCATATGCATTCGGATTTCTCGTCCGACTGTGAGGCATCAATGGAAGAACAGGCTGCATCTGCAGCAAAAAAAGGTCTTAAGGGGATATGTTTTACGGACCATATGGATCTTGAGTATCCGAACGTTAAAGAATTCAATATGACTTTCCTTTTTGATATGGACGAAGATTATGCACGTATAGACAAGGTCAGAAAAGAGTGCGGCATAAAGATCAACAAGGGCATTGAGATAGGTCTTCGTAACGAACCGGGCGTTTCCGAAAGAGTCACGAACGGATACAAAGAACTTTTAAAGAGGGATGATATTGACTTTGTAATCGGGGCGACGCACTGCCTTGATATGATCGATCCGTATCTTCCGGGATACTGGCAGGGAATGACGGTAAAAGAAGCTCTAGGAAAGTATTTTACGGCGATCCTCGAAAACGTGAGGAACAATTCTTATATAGACACACTCGCTCATATCGATTATCTTGTAAGATATGCGCGTATTCCCGGTGGAGACCCCGACAAATATGAAGGTCGCGGGCTATATAAAGACGGGGAAAACGGTGATATAATCGATGAGATCCTCAGATTTATCATAGATCACGGGATCGCCCTCGAGATCAATACGGCGGGCCTGAAGTACGGGCTCGGATACGCTCATCCGAAGGACTGGATCCTGAGGCGCTACAGGGATATGGGCGGAGAACTCATCACGATCGGCAGTGACGCCCATAAACCCGAACACGTCGCATATGCGTTTGAAGAGACATGTGAAAAGCTCAAAGCCTTCGGATTCAGGGAATATGCGGTGTTCGAAAAGAGAAAGCCGGTATTCTTTAAGCTGTGATAACGCTTATATTTCAAAAGCGGGGTTTCGCTGCAACGGTTTATACGAATGACGTATCGATCAAAAGAATGATATGAAAGGATAATTGCTGTAAATGGCATTTGACGGACTTATAATAGCGGATCTGGTCAGCGAACTGCGGACAAAAACGGTCGGCGGAAGAATAACGAGGATAGTGCAGCCCGAACACGATGAGCTTATCCTCACGATAAAAACACAGGACACCCTGAGACTCCTCATGTCGGCAGACGCGAGCCTGCCTCTCATCTATCTGACTGAAGCGCGTAAAGAGGCTCCGGACCAGTCGCCCGCGTTTTGTATGCTTCTGCGCAAATACATAATGGGCGGAAAGATAAAGGATGTTTTCCAGCCGGAAAACGAAAGAGTAATATTTATAGATATCGAGCACTACGATGAGCTCGGCGATCTTCGTGTACGCAGACTCATAATCGAGATCATGGGTAAGCACAGCAATATCATACTTTGCGACGATGAGGGGATCATCATAGACAGTATAAAGCGAATACCTGCGACTGTGAGCTCTGTGCGCGAGGTACTTACGGGACGTCCGTATTTTATCGCAAAGACAGCGGAAAAGTCAGACCCGACAAAGATTTCAAAGGAAGATTTTGTCCGCATTGTAAAAGGCGCGAAAGGAAATCTCACGAAAGCGGTGTACATGTCCTTTAACGGCATCAGCCCGCTTATGGCAAACGAATTTATCTATAGGGCAGGTATGGACGGCGATCTCCCGGCGGGGGAACAGCCGGGCGAAGGGCTCGAAAAGCTCGCGGATGTGTTTACGGGATGTATGGATGACGTCAGGAACGGACGTTTTAACGCATGCGAAGTATATAAAGACGGGAACCCGTATGAATATGCGGCATTTTGGCTTACAAGCTTTGATGATCTAAGCGGGATCGAGCTGAGAAAAATCGATTCACCGAGTGAACTCCTTGAGAACTTTTATATGGAGAAGAACCTTGCCGAGAGGATGAGGCAGCGCTCATCGGCATTAAGGCACAGTGTATCGACTATCAGGGAGAGAACGGTCAAGAAGTATGAACTGCAGCTTTCCCAGCTGGAGGATACGCAGAAGAGAGATAAGTATAAGCTCTTCGGAGAACTTCTCTGTGCTTATGCCCACGAGATCAAGGTACCCGGCAGGAGTGTTTCGGTCATCGATTATAATACGGGAGAAGAGGTTACGATCCCGATGGACGAAGAGCTCTCGACGATAGATAATTCCAAAGCGTATTTTGACAAATACAGGAAGATGAAACGTACTTATGATGCGCTTATCGGATATATCGAAAAGACAAAGGAAGACCTCGAACACATCGAATCCGTTGCGCTTGAGCTCGATATGGCAACGTGCGAGGATGACCTTATCCTTATCAGAAGAGAACTCGAAGAAGCGGGTTATGTTAAAAGGACGGTCGTACAGGGAAAAGGAAAGAAAAAACAGAAAAAAGAGGAATCTGTGCCGCTTCACTTCGTGACACCCGACGGATTTCACATATATGTCGGTAAAAACAATTACCAGAACGATGAGCTGACCTTTAAATTTGCCGGCGGCAACGACTGGTGGTTCCATTTAAAAGGGGCGCCCGGATCACATGTTATCCTTAAGACCGAGGGACGTGAGGTATCCGACAGCGCGATGGAACAGGCAGCGGCCGTAGCGGCCTATTATTCAAGCGGCAGGGATAACGCAAAGGCAGAAGTTGACTACCTTGAGCGTAAGAACGTTAAAAAACCGGGTGGTGCACGTCCGGGCTTTGTGGTATACTATACTAATTATTCGATGGTGGTAAAGCCTTCCGCCAATCTTGAAAAATTATAAACACCGCATTTGCAGCAACTCGGTTTTGAGATGCTTAAACCAAACAAGATGCGGATATCGGAGAAAATATGATCGAAAAACTTGTAAAAAAATGGGAGAAACATGCTATCCCCGGATTTATGAAATATATAGTACTACTTTATGCCGCAGGATTTCTTTTGGGTATGATCAACCCGGTGTTTTATTATGAGTGGCTGATGCTTGATTTTGACAAGGTCTTTGAAGGACAGATTTGGAGACTTGTTACATTTATCATACAGCCCATTAACCAGACGAACATCTTTTTCGAAGCTGTCATGCTCTTTGTTTACTACTCTATAGGTACAAGCATAGAAAGACTCAGAGGCGCCGCCAGATTCAATCTTTTTTACTTCAACGGCGTTATCATGAACATAATTTGTCAGGCACTTTTTTACGGTATTGCCAATTTACTGTTGGATTCGCGTGATGCGATGCCGCTTTTTGATTATCCCGCAGTATCGCTCAGCTATTTTAATATGACGCTTTTCCTTGCTCTTGCTGTCATGCTTCCCAACATGACATTCCTGCTGATGTTCTTTATACCCGTTAAGGCAAAGTATTTCATCATAATCTATGTCATCGAGTTCGGCATCGAGCTCTTTTACGCATTCAGCGCGGGTTGGTTTAACGGAGTATGTACGCTCATCATGATAATTGCCGCCGTATTTAATATGCTTCTTTTCTACAGACCTTGGGGAGGTGGATTTCCCGGTCAGAAAAAACGTCAAAGGGAGTTCCAAAGAGTCTTTACGGGCGGAATGCAGTACAGACCGACTGGAAATCCCGGAAATCCCGGAGGCGGACAGCAGAACAGAAGCAATAACGTTTACCCTTTCCCCGGCAGTACGATCACAAGACATAAATGTGCCGTATGCGGAAGAACCGAAAAAGACGGCTATGATCTGGAGTTCAGATTCTGCTCAAAATGCAACGGGAATTACGAATACTGTATGGATCACATAAATAATCATACACACGTTGAATGAGGCTACGGAGATGATCAAAAAGGATATCCTTCTTTTCATAAGCGACAAAAAGACGGTACTCGTCATAGCTGTTCTTATGATGCTCGGGATTGCGGGAATTTTCCTTTCAAACGGCGAAACTGCGCCGACGCGCATAAACGTCGGGGTGGTTGACCTTGAACAGTCGAACAGATCCGAGATGGTTAAGACTTATTTTACCCGAAACGAGGATTTCAATTCCTTTATCAATGTTACCGAGGGTACAGAGGAAGAGATAGAGGAGATCTTTGGCAGAGGCGAGCTCGATTTTTATTTTGTCATACCCGAGAATTTTACCGATGAGATGATAAGGATGAAAAACACGCCCCTTACGGCGGTCGTCAACAGTGAAGACAAAGCAAAGGCCGCAATATACGGAGCTCTGCTTGAGTCGTATTCCGAATATATCACATCGGTGGAGGTAAATGTCGAATCCCTGACATTTGCGATGAGGGAAGCGGGTTACGATTCATCGTTAATACGTGATACAAACAATTCGATATCCTGGGATCTTGTGTTTACCGCACTTGGAAAAGATGCTTTCTTCAACAGGGTTCCCTATGACAGGATGGAGTCTCTTTCGCTGACCGATCATTATATTTATTCCGTACTTGTGCTGCTTGTATTATATGCGGGGATGCTTACGGGATATGCCGTGCTCCTTGAGAGAAAGAGCGGAGTCCGCGCACGACTCGTTACCTGCGGTATCAGCCCCGCGAGACAGATAGTTTCAAAAGTTATCGTTTACGGAACGCTTATGACGGCCGTTTTCCTGATCGTCACATATATGATGAACATATTCGGGAAACTTGTGTTTTCTTTCGGCGCAGGCTTATATCTTACATTTATGATATACGGCTCATGTATAGGCTTTTCGATAATAGCACTGCTCATAAGATCGAGGAACGGTTACTGCTTTTTCTCGAATATGGCGATACTTCTTATGACGGTACTGGGTGGCGGCATTGTTCCTGTTATGTACCTGCCGAACGCGCTTTCTTCCTTTGCGAAGTTTATGCCCGCGTACAGGTTCGTAACATTTATACTGCAAAGGAGCTGACGTATGGGATCATTTAAACTCAGACTTAAACTTCTTCTTGCCGATCGTATCGCCGCTTTATGTTACGCGCTTTGTGCGGTAGTTATGATATCGCTTTTATTTAATATGAACCTACATGCTTCGGAAACGAGCAGGGTGCCTGTGGGAGTTGCTTGCGAGAGCGCTTCGCCGGCTGCTGAGAGACTTAATAAGAGACTGCTCGAGAGTGATGCCCTCAGAGTTACGAGCGGGACAATGGAGGAACTGACTCAGCTTCTTATGGACGGCTATATAGGCAGTATCTTTGTTATCGGTGACGATTATGAGGAGAAACTAAGGTCCGGTATCAGAGAAGACATTATTAAGGTCATAACACCGAGCGACGATACTTCATCGATCATAGTTCAGGACATCGTTGCAGGCTATATGATGTATGACGTGTGTTTCTTCAGGACCTTTGAAGAGTATTCTTCGCTTCCCGATATGAGCGTTACAGAAGAGGAGTTTTCGGAATATGTGGCATCGGTAGCCGAAAACCCCATGTATGATTTCGACTTTGATATCAGGTATATCGATGTCGGCAGCCGTGATAAAAATAACGCTGAGATAACGACTGCCATGATATACAGGCAGATAATTGCGGGACTTATAGGGATGCTGCTTTTGGTACTCGTAGTCTGCGGATGTAACGGATTTGCAACGGAGAACGTTCAGAGCATAGCGCTCAGGAGAAGGACGATCGCCGGAAATCTTTTTAACGCCTATCTGCTCGAGATGGCTGCAGTGCTCGTATACCTGACTCCGGCTATCCTTCTGTCGGCACTCATCATGATAGGCGAAAGCGGACCGGGCGGCGCTGTTCTCGTATTTTTGATGGGTGAGGCTTTATGTATGTTCTTTATTATTGTTTGTTTCGTTTTAGCCGCGGTAATAAAGAGCGCATCGGCATACCAGCTTGTCGGAACAGTCATTTGTCTTTTGCTCGGAGCATGCGGATTTATAAATACTTTCTCATCCATAAGCGGTACGCCGCTGTTCGGATGGACACCTGTTGCCGCATATATTAACGCATTTGTTGAAGTGCTTGTATAAAACAGATTTTGATAAGGAGTTTTTTGTGTAATGGATAAGAAGCTTGAAAAGATGTTCTCCGTTTATCACCATGTCGGAGGATATGAGCTGCTTTTTAAGACCGATACTTTCGTAGAGCAGATGATTGAGAAGTTTGACGGTAAGATCCCGGAATGCTATTCAGATGCTGAAACTGTACTTAAGCTTATCGGTGAGGCAGCGGATACCGAAACAAAAGAGTATCCAGGCATAGAAGAAAAGCTTGAGAAGCTTCGTGGCAAACTTGAGAGTGAAATGAGAGAAACTGTTGAGATCCGTGATAATCTCGCAGTATGCGGATATGTTCTCAGAAGAATGGTCGAGCCGGAACCGATCAGTCCTATGGATAACGAAAAAGAAGCGGCTGCGATCACAGGTCTTATTTTCAGGAACAAAGACAACGCAGTAGTCAGGGAAGCGGTAAGGGCTACGGTAGCCGTACTTCCTCTCAGGATCGCAAAATCAAAATTCTTTGATTTAATTGAAAGTGTGCTTGAAACTAAGCTCGGTGAAACAGAAAAAGACATAGACGATATAGTTTCAAATATCGAGGGATTTGCGGGACTCAAGGTTTTAGGCAGAAAATATACCGATGATAAAGATGCCTGCGAAGTTGTCGATATCGTTTTCTCGAAGGATCTATGTAAGACGGAGAGGGAAGAGATCAATATTTTGTATGGGCGTTATATAAAAGCTTCGGAGAGAATAGCAGAGAAACTTGATGTGCTTTCGGACATAGGACTTATGATCAATTCGCTACTGCTTGAGCTGGCGGCAGCGGTACATATCGGAAAAGGCAGCGGTGAGGTTTATACTGACCGGACCGTGACATCATATGTTAAAAGGTTACTCGGCTGCTTCTTCGAGGGCGACAGCAGATCGTTCGAAGATGGCCTTATATTCGAGGGCCTTGATGAAAGTGAACTGGAAAAACTTGAAGAACTCAGAATAAAGATACCGTCGTATGAGGATGCTTTTACCGAACTGGCCGGCAAGGAAAGCGATGAAGTTTACATAGGCGCAAAAAGATGTGTCACGCTTATCTCGGATTCGATATTCGGCTCGCTGAGCCCCGAAGAAGAAGCGGGCAGGAGCGTTGACAGGGATATGATATCCTCTAAAGCGAAAGAACTCAGGGATAATTTTATGAATGCATTCGCCTCGGGATCAAAGCTCCTTCAGCGTGCAAGGATGTCGGGAGTGCTCTCAAAACTTCCCCTGTTCCTCAGCAATTCCGATGAAGTAAAGGAATATGTAAGCAGCAGCCTTACGCTTTGCAGGGATGAAAAGGAAAAGGCAGTTGCCGTAAGAGAAGCAAAAGCATATTTCAAAGATACGATCTGATAAAAATCGAATATATGTACAGAAAGGAGGGAAGCCATGATAGAATGGGATAAAGACCTCAGAGCGCGCGGCAAGGCGAAACGAAAAGAAAAAAAGATCAGGAAGCTCGTCGAAAAACGCAGACTGAGATCCGTAAATTATTACTGTCTGGCATTTCCCTCAAACAAGGATAATATCCTTGATATATACAATATGGGAGAGTTCCTGTTTGCTCATTACAGAAAAGACTATACAAGCAATATACATATCATAGGTCTTGCAGACAACCGTGATGAGGCGGCAGAGCTCGCACGTGACATAATCGATGAGGTTTATCGAAAGTCCGGAACATTTGACGTTGAAAGGTATTTTAGAGATGCTCGAAATCATCCTGCTGATCCTTAAGATAATCGGAATCATACTGCTCGCAGTGATCGGGCTTTTGCTTTTGATCCTTCTCGCAATCCTTTTTGTCCCGGTAAGATATAAGGCATGGGGAGAGAAAAACGGGGAATTAAGGGCGGAAGGCCGGGTTACCTGGCTGCTGCATATTCTTCGCATAAGCGTTGTTTATGAGAACGGAAAACTCTCAAAAAACGGTAAATTTTTGTTTTTTAAAATATTAAGCGGCGATGAGGATGTTGAAAAGGAATGGAACGATGCCGATGACGATCTTATCGATGATTTGGATGAAACCGAAATACCGCCTGAACCTGAAAACGTAATGCCGCTAAAGTCCGAAACGAACGGGTTGCCCGAAAAGACTCCCGAAGACGAGGAGAAAGAAGAACAGGAAACGGAGAATAATACCGGAAAGACTTCCGAAGACGAGGAGAAAGAAAAACAGGAAACGGAGAATAATATAGGAAGTACTCCTTTAGGCGCGCCGGATGATAAACAGGAAGAAGAGAGTAATACGGAAACACCGCCGGTAAATGATATAAGTGACAAGAAGGCTTCGGAAGGGCCGCTTAAAGATAAGCAGTCGAAGAAAAGCAAAGCGGCACGGGATAAAGAAGCTCCTAAGGAAGAGAAAACGGGTATTGTTAAAAAGATAAAAAAACTATACAATATAAAAGACGATCCTCGGGCAAAACGTTTTTATACGGTGGCAAAAAAGAGATTAAAAAAGATAATCCGTCACATATTGCCGAGAAAGCTCGTCGGAAAGATAAAATTCGGAACGGGAGATCCGTGCTCTACCGGTAAGCTGCTCGGAGCAGCGGCTTTATTGTATCCGATATACGGAGAGCACATAAGCGTTGAACCTGTTTTTGAAGATAAGATACTTGAATTCGATCTTTATATGCGCGGAAGGATCAGGATCTTTACAGTCGGACTGCCGCTGCTTATGACTTATAAGAATAAGGATCTGAAGTATCTGAGAAAAAAGGTAAAGAAAGCACTTAAATGAATCAGAATTGTTCCGTGCCGCATGAATGACAGCGGTACGTAGAGAGAGAAAGTATTATACGGAGGTAATTATGGCTGAAGGAAGTAATTTTAGCGAGACTGTCGGAGCTCTGTTTAAGGGTATGGATTCTTTCCTGACAACCAAGACTGTTGTGGGAGATGCTGTTCGTTTTGAAGACGGAACGATCATCCTTCCTCTTGTTGATGTCAGCTTTGGTGTCGGAGCCGGTGCTTTCCAGAGCGGAAAGAACGCTGCTGCCGGTGCTATGGGAGGAAAGATATCACCCAATTCGGTTCTTGTTATTTCCGGTGGTTCGACTAAGCTTGTGAGCGTTAAGAATCAGGATATGGTTTCGAAGATTTTCGATGCTGTTCCGGAAATCATCGATAAGTTCAAAAAGACACCCGCCGATAAGGCGAAGGATGCCAAGATGGACGAGCAGGCAAAGAAATATATGGAGTCCGAAGAAAACTGACGGACCATAGGCGCTTATATAAACGCCGCAGACATGCGTTAAAGGCATATGTGGTTCGGATTACGGAAGACGGAACGTATCCCTGCATTCCCCCGATTGGCGGGACGCGTTCTCGAAATAATTATTTTTATGTTGCAATTAAGATAACCGTATGATAAAATCAATGCGTTTGATGCTAATTTACAAAGAAGAGAGGTGTCGATATGGCTAAGTGTGCTATTTGCGGTAAAGGTAATATGTTTGGTCATCATCTGAGCTATTCGAGAAGCCACGTATCAAGGCGTGCAAATAGAGTTTGGAAATCTAATGTGAAGTCCGTTAGGGTACTCACAGAGAACGGACCTAAAAAGATGTACGTTTGTGCGGCTTGTCTTAAAGCCGGCAGAGTAACCAGAGAAAAAATTGCTAAATGATGATAATCGGGGCTACTGTTACAAGCAGGCAGTAGCCCTATTACTTTATATATGAAAATTAATCCGTAAAGGGATTTTTAAACTGGGAGACGGATATATAGATAAATATTATGAAAGAAGGTGCTCTTATGAATGGTTCTATCGTTAACAGCAATGGTGAAGTTATTGTCAACACTGATGTTATTGAAAAATGTGCCGGGGCTGCCGCTGTTGAGAATTTCGGGATAGTCGGAATGGCTTCTATCAGCATGAAAGACGGGCTTGCCAAGCTTCTTAAGGTAGAAAATCTTTCACACGGAGTAAATGTTACGATCGAAAACAATAAGCTTTTTATAGATCTGCACATTATCGTTTCATACGGTATCAACATTCCAACCGTATGCTCGAACCTTATCGAAAACGTTAAATATAAGGTCGAGGAGTTCTGCGGTCTGGAAGTTAAGTCGATAAACATCTTCGTTGAGGGTGTAAGAAGTATCGATTGATATCATATTTTCGGCAAACCCGGATATGATATCGGAACATGAATTCGTTTATATGACTCGGAGGAATCATAAAGTGGGATTACAGACAGTAGATGCTGTGCTTTTGCAGAAAATCTTTCTCTCGGCTGCACAGAACATCGAATCAAAAAAAGAGATAATTAATGAACTGAACGTTTTTCCGGTACCTGACGGTGACACCGGTAGCAATATGACCATGACGATCATGTCGGCAGCCCGTGATGTGGCTGCTCTCAAGGATCCCAGCATGGCTACTCTTGCAAAGGCAATTTCTTCCGGATCGCTCCGCGGTGCGCGCGGTAATTCGGGAGTCATCCTTTCACAGCTTCTCAGAGGTTTCTGCAAGGTTATCGGCGGATATGATGAAATTGATGTTGATGTTGCGGCCAATGCTTTTTCAAAGGCTGTAGAAACTGCATATAAAGCAGTTATGAAACCTAAGGAAGGTACTATTCTTACTGTTGCCAAGGGCGGAGCGCAGAAAGCTGCGGAGCTCGTCGGCGAAACAGAGGATATGATCGACTTTGTCCGAAAAGTCATCGAATATATGGAAGAGGTTCTCGAATATACACCCGAACTTTTACCTGTACTTAAAGAGGCAGGCGTAGTCGATTCGGGCGGAAGAGGGCTCCTTGAAGTAATGAAGGGCGGATTTGAGGCCCTTTGCGGTAATGAAATCGAGTTTAAGGGTGAAAGCAATAAGCCGGCATCGGGTAAAACGGTTGATACTTCGGAAATCTCGACAGCCGAGATCAAATTCGGTTATTGTACCGAGTTTATAGTACTGCTCGACAAGAAGTTTTCTCCCAAGGATGAGGTCGATTTTAAAGCATTTCTTGAATCTATTGGTGATTCGATCGTTTGTGTTGCCGATGAAACGATGGTGAAGGTACATGTTCATACCAACCATCCCGGACAGGCTTTTGAAAAAGGACTTACTTACGGTCAGCTCACAAATATGAAGATCGATAACATGCGTATCGAGCATGAAGAGAAGCTTTTCAAAGAGCAGCAGTCTGCCGAAAAGTCGATGGAAGAGCCTAAGAAAGAAGAAGTAAAGGAGCCTGCAAAGGAATACGGTTTTATCGCGGTTGCTGCAGGAAAAGGTCTTTCCGAGATATTCGACGAACTCGGCGTAGATCACGTTATCGAGGGCGGACAGACAATGAATCCGAGCACGGAAGATATGCTAAACGCTATTGATGCCGTTAATGCAAAAAATATCTTTATCTTCCCCAATAACAAAAACATTATCCTTGCCGCTCAACAGGCAAAGGAACTTACCACGGATAAAAATATAATCGTTATTCCCAGCAAAACGATTCCACAGGGTATTTCGGGTATCATAGGCTTTATTGCGGAAAAGGACCCTCGGGAAAACGAAAAGCTTATGACAGAAGCATGCAAAAATGTTAAATCCGGATCTGTAACATATGCGGTCCGTGACACCAGAATCGACGGAAAAGAAATCAAGATGGGTGATTATATGGGTCTTGATGATAAGACTATCGTCAGCGTGGCTACAGATATTAAAGAAGCAACCATCTTACTTGCCGACGGAATGATCGATGAGGATTCCGAAGTTGCCTGCATCTACTACGGTGAGGAAGCAACTGAAGATCAGGCACAGGAAATTGCCGGTGTTTTGGAAGAAAAATATGATAACCTCGAAGTAGAGGTACACAAAGGAGGACAGCCCGTATATTATTATTTACTGTCTGTTGAATGATTAATTCATCTTACATGGCTCGTGCTTTGTTTTGATGTGAACAATTGCCTGCAAGAAGTATTCAAAATGCAAAGAGTTATTGCATTATTTATGATTCATGATATAATGATACAAAGATAACTGCAGGAGGGGTGACATGGGAAGCGAAAAAAAGACTATATTGATCATTGATGACATGGCTACGATCCTTGAGCATGCAAAGCAGATACTCAAAGATTCCTATAAAGTCATTCCCTGCACAAGCGGCAAGCAGGGACTTGAAATCTTTGATAAGATGAAGCCCGATCTGGTGCTTGTTGATATTAACATGCCCGATATGGACGGTTTTCAGGTGCTTTCAGAGATAAGAAACCGGGCCGAGGGAAGAGAAGTCCCCGTTATCATGATGACAACGGGGCTTACGAGTGATATTGAATCAAAAGGTTTCAGAGCCGGAGTTGACGATTTCCTTATAAAACCGTTTTCGCAGCCGGCAGTTATCAAGCGTGTTTCGATGCAGCTTGATACTCGTCCCATCGATGATTAACCGACGGGCGTGAGTGAATCTATAGTGTCCATATCGACGGTGATGTGTGCTAATGTGACTGCCACATAAGCAACATTACCGTCGTCGTATTTTACGGCATACCAGTTTGAATCGGATTCGGAAGGAACGCACTTGAATGTTTCACCTTCCTTTGCGGTTCGAAGAGCAGCCGATTCTGTGTTCTTTTCGGATCTGATATTGACTGTTCCTTTGTCGATCGTAACGTAAAGCTTATCGGAATCGGATAATTTTTTGATCGCTTTATCTCCGACTATCAGATAATCGTTATGAGCATAACCCGTGACATCTCCGGATACTATATGGGACCATTCGGTGTCTCTTTCGAGTACATGGGCGTAATCAACGGGAAGAAATTTAGCGATCACTTCGTTTTCTTCACCGGGACCGCTTCTTACATTGAGGCTTTCGCGAACATTTGCAATACATATATCAAAGGGCATTTTGCCTTCGCCGGGTCCGTAGGAGCCTTCTTCAAGAATGACGGTCTCTTCGGGGGCCGGCGGCTCCGGAGTGGTTTCGTTTGTATCGGCAGCTGCTTCGGCAGAAACATAGTCTTCTTCGGGAGAAGAACTGTCTGAAGCGTTATCATCGGCTTGATCGTCTGTGATATTCGGTGAGACGGGAAGTGAAGGATCCGAGGTACTCAGGTCTGAAGATGAAACCGAGGACAGAACCGGAGTGACTCCGGAATCTACGCTCTCTGCTACATCAGACTGCGATATCTCAGATGAAACAGTGCTTTCAGACGAGGTGACAGAAGTGCCGGCAGAAACGTTTGTTTCCGTGCTTTCCGAAGTTGGCAGAGTGGTTTCGGGGTATATATAGCTCTGCAACATTATCCATGCTCCAAAGATTATTGCCAGTATAAGAAATGAAATAAAATGATAGTGTTTTTTTACAAAACGATTCATTTTTGACTCCCGGGATCATACGCAGAATTAATATTATATAAATATCTCAAAAACTGCTTTATAGTTATTTTGTATTTCAATTATAATAATTTGTACATTAGTTTTCAATAAAAACACGATTCGTACACAATTGGAACACAAAATAAGAATACAATTTATGTGTTATGAAAAATCATTGATCAATTCTATTCGGCATTAGCTTTAAGTCGGAGAAGAAACAGAGAGGCATAATCATGAAGAAACTGTTGACAATCATGTTATTTGCGGTTATAAGCGGTATTTCGATTTTTTTCGTATTTAAGGGTATCGGTTTTATAAGAAGTGACCTTGAGAGGATGGGATCGGTAAGTTCCGAGCCGGACCTTAAGTCTCTTAAAGAAATGACATATGACGATGAAAACGAAAGCTTACCTGATCAGACTCGTATAACAGGGGAAGAAAGTGCGAAACCCTATAATGTCGCTTCTGAAGAGGATGTTTCGGCTATAGTCGATATCGTTATGCCGGCTGTCGTTTCGATTGACTGCGAAGTTCCGATTGAGCAGTATACGATTTTCGGAACGCCGCAGACTTATATCACCAAGTCGAGCGGATCGGGATTCCTTGTTTCGCAGAGTTCTTCTCAGCTTTTTATCTGTACAAATGAGCATGTTATAAAAGATGCGGCAAAAGTATCCGTGACATTCTGCGATGATACGGTAGCTGATGCTATGGTGGTAGGCTATGACACTTCATATGATCTGGCGATAGTAAGCGTCAGTATTTCAAGGATCAGTGATCAGACACTTAAAAACATAAAGATTGCAGCTGTCGGTAATTCCGACAGCGTAATGGTCGGTGATATTAACATTGCGATCGGTAATTCGCTCGGTCACGGCCAGTCTGTTACTGTAGGTTACATAAGCGCCTTGGGCAGAGAAATTAATATAGACGGAACACGAACGAGACCGCTTATTCAGACTGATGCCGCGATCAATCCCGGAAACAGCGGAGGACCTCTTCTTGATATATACGGAAAGGTTATCGGTATCAACTGCGCCAAGTATTCGGGTATCACTGTCGAGGGGATCGGATATGCCATTCCCATAAACAACGTTGTATCTACCATCAACGAGCTGATAAACAGTTTCAGTATTGAAAAGGGAGAAGCAGGCCGACTCGGGATCGAAGGAAAAGATGTTTCCGAAGGATATGCCAAAGGATTCTCTATGCCGAGAGGTGTTTATGTCTACGGTATAGAAGAAGGCTCAAAGGCTTCCGAATCAGACCTTAAAGTCGGTGATATAATCACTGAGATCAACGGACAGGAGATACTCTCTTTTGAGTATCTCGGAGAACGTGTCGGACATTACAGAGCCGGTTCGACGGTAAC
Organism: Lachnospiraceae bacterium; assembly: GCA_024693545.1. GTDB lineage: Bacteria > Bacillota > Clostridia > Lachnospirales > Lachnospiraceae > RUG11977. Next base: position 8,171 of record JAILKT010000025.1, on the reverse strand, counting down.
AATAACCGTTATGAGACCGTCCAAGAATAAATATGTTAAAACTGAGATAAACGTGGTGCTTGATACTCTTGAATAAATTTACAACATAATATATACTTTTACGGTGTGGAAATATGTTCCGCACCGTATTTTTTACTTCAATAAAACGGTGATGATCAGGGGAAATGTGAGCCTTAGGGAATTATACAGTCCATGAAAAGTAAAGGGCTGTACGGGGATGACTATGCAAAGAGGTCGTGTTGATAAAAAAAAGATAGTACTTGCTTTTACGGCGATAGCAAGCATGGTCGTTTTGGCGATAGTTGTATCGAAGGTTATATCGTACTCCTACGACATGTACAGATCGGAAAAAAGAGTTGAGGAGTTGATCGAAAAGATCGGCGTAGCTTCACTTATACTTGATACCGATGAGGAAACCGGCAAACCGGTCGCATACCGCCGCGAAGATAACGACAGTCATGAAGAAACGCCGGCTCTGCAGAAAAGCGTAAGCCTCAAGTACAAAGAGCTTTACGAGATAAATAACGACCTTGCCGGCTGGATCAGCATTGAAGATACGAGAGTTAATCTGCCTGTTATGCAGACGGTATTTGATGAGGAATTCTATCTTCACAGAAATTTTGATAAAGAAGAAGACAGAGCGGGACTTCCCTTTATAGATTACAGGTGCGACACTAACGACAGGAGCACCAATTTTATAATCTACGGGCATAATATGAAAAACGGGGATATGTTTCATGATCTTCTTAAGTACGAAGACAGAGAGTTTTTTGACGATCATCGTTATATAAGATTTGACACCATATACGAAGAAGCGATCTATGAGATCGTTGCGGTTTTCAGATCGAAAGTTATGTATATGACGGATGATTCGTTCAAGTTTTATAATTTTATCGAGGCTGATGAAGAAGACGATCTGACGGATTATCTTGAAAAAATAAAAAGCATGAGCCTGTATGAAATCAATCCTTCCGAAGGCCTTACGGATGAGCTGATAACTCTTTCCACGTGCGAATATTCGGAAGAAGACGGAAGATTTGTTGTTGTGGCCCGCAGAGTCGGGGAGCAGCCGGTTATAGGAGAAGTAAGGGATGAGTAAAAAAAGAGAAAAAAATCATTTGGCACTGGTTTCTTCGTTTAAGTCTTTATCAGCTTTTTTATTTGCATTTACGCTTTTGATGGCGCTTATTCCGGGAAATGCCGTTAATGCGGGGGTTAAGATCGCTTTTAATGAAGAAGAATACAATATCTACGTTGATGAATACCCCGATCTTGTTTCCGATAACATATATGCTAAATTTACAACATCAGTTTCCGATCCCGATACATATAAATTTACATTCCTGAGCGATGAAGCAATGGAGCCTTTTGCCGAGGCTCTTGAAAAAAAGAATGTGGATTACGAGGAAGATTATTATACCGCTTTTAATATCGGACTTTTACAGGAAACCGATGACGATGACAAAGAGGTTTACAAGAGTGCTACAATATATATGCCTCTTCCTGATGAAGCTCAGGAATACGCCGATTATTGTACATTTTACAAATCGACGAACGGTTCTGTGTCGGTTGTTCCGACAAGAATCTATACGGATGATGAAGACATAAATTATGTTCAGATATTATTGAGCGGAAAAGCCGATTATACTCCAATCTACGGTTTTGTTTTTGCGAATCCCGAAGATCTTGAAACCGATGAAGAAGAGGAAGAATACGAAGAGGAAGAAGAGGAAGAAGAGGAAGAATACGAAGAGGACGAAGACGAGGATGAAGACGAAGAGATCACTACGTCGTCACCTACAAAAGCGCCGACGAAAGCTCCGACGAAAGCTCCGACCAAGACTCCCACTTCAAGTGGTAAAAGCACAACTCCCGCAAGAAAAGACAACAGTCCTAAAACAGGCGACGAAATGAACTTTGTTATGCTTGCGGTCAGTGGGACGGGTGCTGCCGGCGTTTTGGCAACAACGATTGTACTTGCGTTAAAGAATAAGAAAAAGAATAGAGAAAAAGATTAAAGAAAAAGAATAAAGAAAAAGAATAAAGGAATCGGTGTTACAGAGGAAAAAATGATAGATAAGGAAAAAGTTAAAAAGGCTGTGGATATGCTGCTTGAGGCAATAGGCGAAGACACGGCGAGGGAAGGCCTTACGGATACTCCCGACAGAGTCGCAAGAATGTATGAAGAGATATTTGCAGGTTATGAAGATGATGCTTCCGAAAGATTATCAAGGCAGTTTGAAGCGGAAGAAACCGGATCGGCAAATGGTATCGTTATCGAAAAGGATATTTCATTTTATTCCATGTGTGAGCATCATATGATGCCGTTCTTCGGAAAAGTACATATTGCATATATCCCCGATAAAAAGATTGTCGGACTCAGTAAGCTTGCCAGAACGGTTGAGGTGTTCGCTCGGCGTCTTCAGGTTCAGGAAAGGTTTACGTCTCAGATCGCCGATGCGGTATCAAAGGAGCTTGGAGCTAAAGGCGTAATGGTTGTGGCTTCTGCTGAGCATACATGCATGACTATGAGAGGCGTCAAAAAACCCGGAACCAAAACCGTTACGATGAGTCTGAGAGGTGAATTCGAGCAAAATGAGGGACTTAAGAATACAGCGCTTAGCTTGATATATGAACGAGGAAACCAATAATTGCATTTAATATGGAGGCAGGTGTCGATCCGCTTCGAGCCTGGAAAAGAGTGCAGATACGAAACAGAAAGTTTAATACCGAAAAACATACATATATTTGTGCGATACTTAATGTGACACCCGATTCATTTTCGGATGGCGGAGAGGCTTTCGAAATCACCGATGCCATCGATAAGGCTAAGAAGCTTATCGAGAACGGTGCCGATCTGATCGATGTCGGGGGAGAATCCACGAGACCGGGATTTACACAGATCAGCTCTTCCGAAGAGATGGCGAGAGTTGTGCCGGTTATAAAAAAGATCAGAAGCTTTTCGGATATCCCCATAAGCGTTGATACAAGAAAAGCCGTTGTCGCCGATGCTGCAATAAAAGCAGGGGCCGATATCGTAAACGATGTGAGCGGGCTCAGGTTTGACTGCGATATGGCCGCTGTGATAGCGGAATCCGGTGCTTTCTGTTGTCTGATGCACGACGGTCAGTATTTTGATAAAAAGAAAAATTATATCGACGGTATTTGTGAAGATCTCAGGATCATTGCGGAGGGTGCTGTCGGGGCCGGAATAGAAAAAAATAAGATCATTCTCGATCCCGGAGTCGGCTTTGGCAAGGATGCTTCCGAAAATCTGTCGGTGATCAGAGAACTCGGTCGATTTTCCGAACTCGGTTATCCGATACTTCTGGGATGTTCGAGAAAGTCTGTTATCGGCGCGGTTACGGGACTCGGTGTCAATGAACGTCTCGAAGGAACGCTTGCGACTACGGCAATGGCCGTTATGTCCGGCACTGCTTTTGTAAGAGTTCATGACGTTAAGGAAAATGTGAGATTTGTCAGCATGATGGAGGCACTTTGCAGGTGACAAAGAGCAGCAGAGGCCCGATGAAATTCAAGGGACCCTGCGGCTTAATTTTACGATTGTAATATCAAAAATTGAAACACGAGAGGAAACGAAATGGACAGGATTCACATAGAAAAACTTGAAGTTTTTGCCAGACACGGTGTCTGCAGTGAAGAGAATTCTCTCGGACAGAAATTCTTGATATCCGCCGATCTTTATAAGGACCTTCGTGAGGCGGGGAAAAAGGATGAGCTTTCTGCTACCGTTCATTACGGACAGGTTTGTGAATATATAACTAAGATCGCCAGCGAAAATACATACAAATTGATCGAAAAACTTGCCGAGGAGATATCGCGCAAGATTTTGCTCAGATTTGATGTGGAGAAGGTCAGGATCAGGGTTGATAAACCATGGGCACCGATGCTTCTTCATGTCGATACTGTTTTTGTCGAAGTTGAAAGACAATGGCATACATCTTATCTCTCAGTCGGATCCAATATCGGTGAGAGGGAGATTATCATAAGGGATGCCCTGAAAAAACTTGATGAGCATGAACAGATAAGGGTTATAAGCGTTTCGGACATCATCGAAACAAAGCCGTACGGTGTGACGGATCAGCCGGATTTCCTGAACGGATGCCTGGAAATCCGTACTCTTCTTGAACCTCATGAGCTTCTTGATGAATTACATATTATCGAAGCGGAATTCGGGAGAGAGAGAAAAGAACATTGGGGTCCGAGAACACTCGATATCGATATTTTGTTTTATGATGATCTTATTATGTATTCAAAGGATCTTGTCATTCCACATCCTGATATAAAAAACAGATTATTTGTACTTGAACCGCTTTGCGGGATAGCACCGCAGCTTATTCATCCCGTTACAAACGAATCTGTTCGCGAAATGCTTGAAAAACTTGTTAGCAAGACTCCTAAGGGGTCTCTAAATAAATACTAAAAAAGAATAAAGGAGAAAGATTATGGTAATCAAGAGTGTGACCGATGCCGCTTTTAAGAAATACGGCAAGGTTGTAAAGGGGATTGATTGCACCGATCTTCTCAAGGTTCTGTCCACAAAGCCCATGCCTGAAGACAGTGTGATTTATGTGGCTTCTGATAAGGATCTTGAAGCAGCTGCGGGAGCTAAGGAATTCGAAAAGAATTTCTACGGAGGTATTCCCATCGAGATTGGATACTGCAACGGAAACAACAAACTTCTCAATGCAGTTGAGTATCACAGATGCAGCGAGGTAAACATCGCTCTTTACGACACAATCCTTCTTGTCGGCGACCAGCGCGACATAGAAGATGATTTTTCTTACGACACATCAAAGATTGAAGCTTTTAAGGTTCCGGCGGGAACTGCTGTCGAGATGTATGCGACAACTCTTCACTATGCACCTTGTACTGCCGAAGGAGATGGTTTTAGAGTAATCGTTATTCTTGCAAGGGGAACAAATGCCGATCTTACCGAACGTCCGGAGGGAACACCTGAGGATAAACTACTTATGGCAGCCAATAAGTGGCTTATCGCTCATAAGGACGGAGGACAGGACGAAAAAGCATTTATCGGTCTCAAAGGAGCAAACATTTCTGTATAAACAGAGCAATTGAATTCTGATTTTGGATGCGAAAGCATTTGGATAAAAAAATAGCACCTTTACAGGTGCGGAATGGAGTGTTCTATGTTATACATCGGAGTCGATCTTGGAACTTCGGCTGTAAAGCTCCTGCTCATGGAGGGTAACGGCAAAGTTAAAAAGATCGTATCAAAGGAGTACCCTCTTTTCTTTCCGAATCCCGGTTGGTCCGAGCAAAAGCCGCAGGATTGGTGGACAGGAGTAGTTGAGGGAATTAAGGAACTTACAAGTGAGTGCGACAAATCTCAGGTTGCCGGTATCAGCTTTGGCGGTCAGATGCACGGCCTTGTTATTCTTGATGACAAGGATGAGGTTATTCGCCCAGCGATTCTTTGGAATGACGGACGTACTCAGAAAGAGACGGATTACCTCAACAAAGTGATCGGAACCGATAAGCTTTCTGCTTATACCGCAAATATTGCATTTGCAGGTTTTACCGCGCCCAAGATCCTTTGGGTTCGTGACAATGAGCCCGAAAATTTCAAGAGAATATGCAAGATCATGCTTCCCAAGGATTATATTGCATATAAGCTTTCGGGAGTATTCTGCACCGATGTTTCGGATGCATCCGGTATGCTTCTTCTTGATGTTAAAAATCGTAAGTGGTCCAAAGAGATGCTCGATATCTGTTCGATCGGTGAAGATATGCTTCCCAAGTTGTTCGAAAGTTATGAGACGGTCGGCACCATCTTACCTGACATTGCGAAAGAGCTGGGACTTCCGGAAACGGTTAAGATCGTTGCCGGTGCCGGTGACAATGCTGCTGCGGCAGTAGGAACGGGCACAGTCGGAGACGGACGCTGCAATATCTCTCTCGGTACATCGGGTACGGTATTTATCTCCAGTAAGAATTATGCTGAAAACGATAATAATGCCATTCATTATTTTGATCATGCCGACGGATGCTATCATCTTATGGGATGTATGCTTTCGGCTGCTTCATGTAACAAGTGGTTTATGGATGAGATAATCAGGACTAAAGATTATGCAGGAGAGCAGAAGGATATAACAGATGACATGCTTGGAAATAACAGAGTATTTTTCCTTCCTTACCTTATGGGTGAGCGCTCACCTCATAACAATCCCGATGCCAGAGGTGCATTTATCGGAATGTCCATGGATACAACAAGAGAAGACATGACGCTTGCCGTTCTTGAGGGAGTTGCATTCGGACTTAGAGATTCTGTTGAAGTTGCCAGAAAACTCGGTATCAAGCTTGAACGTACAAAGATCTGTGGCGGTGGTGCCAAATCACCCCTTTGGAGAAAGATCATTGCGAACGTTATGAACCTTAAGGTTGATATAATCGAGTCGGAGGAAGGCCCCGCTCTCGGCGGTGCTATGCTCGCTGCAGTTGCATGCGGAGAGTATTCGAGCGTTACTGAAGCTGCCGAGAAGATAGTAAAGGTCATCGACACTGTAGAGCCCGATCCTGAGATTGCAGCTAGATACGAGAAGAAATATCGCTGCTTTGTTGATATATATCCTGCACTTAAGGATGTATATAGCGAAATTAAGTAATTTTTTGAAGAAATCGTACAAAAAAATCATATCATGAGATCGGTGAGTTATTACCTCTACCCAAAAAAATAACAAGTTATGTTTAATAACTCATCGATCATCATATATAATAAACGGAGAATTTTTTCACCTCAATAAAGGAAAAATATAATGGTGTACTTTGTACCTTTGTTAAAGGGGAGTAAAAAGTGTACTTGGTATCTTTAAGGATACCTTTACAATATAATTCATACACAAGGAGAATAAACAATGACAAATCTACCCCAGGTTAAAATCGGTATTGTTGCTGTAAGCCGTGATTGTTTCCCCGAGAGTCTTTCCGTAAACAGAAGAAAAGCTCTCATTAAAGCTTACACAGACAAGTATGGCACAGAGAATATTTATGAGTGCCCTATTTGTATCGTTGAGAGTGAGATCCATATGGTTCAGGCTCTTGAAGACGTTAAAAAAGCAGGATGTAATGCGCTTTGCGTATACCTTGGAAACTTCGGACCCGAAATTTCCGAGACTCTTCTTGCAAAGCATTTTGACGGACCCGCTATGTTTATCGCTGCAGCAGAGGAAAGCCAGAGCGATCTTATGGACGGCCGTGGCGACGCATACTGCGGTATGCTTAATGCAAGCTACAACCTCAGACTTAGAAACATTAAGGCTTATATCCCCGAATATCCTGTCGGAACAGCAAAAGAATGCGCTGATATGATCAATGAATTCGTTCCGATCGCACGTGCGATCGTCGGACTTTCCGACCTTAAGATCATTTCCTTCGGACCCAGACCGCTTAACTTCCTTGCTTGTAACGCTCCCATCAAGCAGCTTTACAATCTTGGTGTTGAGATCGAGGAAAATTCCGAACTTGACCTTTTTGAAGCATTCAATAAGCATGCAGGAGATGAAAGAATTCCCGCAAAGGTTAAAGAGATGGAAGCAGAGCTCGGTGCAGGTAATAAAAAACCCGAAGTTCTTGCCAAGCTTGCTCAGTACGAACTTACACTTCTTGACTGGGTTGAGGCTCATAAGGGATACAGAAAATATGTTGCTATCGCCGGCAAGTGCTGGCCCGCATTCCAGACTCAGTTTGGATTTGTTCCCTGCTATGTAAACAGCCGTCTTACAGGAATGGGAATCCCCGTTTCATGTGAGGTTGATATTTACGGATGTCTCTCTGAGTTTATCGGTACCTGTGTAAGTAATGATATCGTTACACTTCTTGATATCAACAACTCTGTACCCGATGATATGTACGACGAGTCGATCAAGGGCAAGTTCCCTTATACACATAAAGATACATTTATGGGATTCCATTGCGGAAATACCTGCTCAAAGAAGATGGCATTCTGTGAGATGAGATATCAGAAGATCATGGCAAGAGCTCTTCCTGTCGAGGTTACAAACGGAACACTCGAAGGAGATATCGCTCCCGGCGAGATCACTTTCTATCGTCTTCAATCTACCGCTGATGCTAAGCTTCGCGCTTATATCGCTCAGGGCGAGGTGCTTGATGTAAGAACAAAGTCATTCGGT
>JAILKT010000128.1 GCA_024693545.1 Lachnospiraceae bacterium | reverse complement strand
TCCCGAACTTGCTTTAAAGAGCGCGTTCTGCGGCGCCGAGCCCTGGACCGAGAATATGCGTAGAGAAATCGAAAAGCGTCTCCATATCGATGCCCATGATATATACGGACTCAGCGAGGTTATGGGACCCGGCGTTGCCGGCGATTGTAAGTTCCACACCGGACTTCATATCAACGAAGATCATTTCTTTGCAGAGATCGTTTCACCCGAGACTCTCAAGGGAGTACCGGACGGAGAGACGGGAGAACTTGTTTTCACGACACTCACAAAAGAGGCACTTCCTCTCATCAGATACAGGACAAAGGATCTTACAAGCATCTCGCACGAGAAGTGTGAATGCGGTCGTACAACGGCAAGGCTTTCAAGATTTAAGGGACGTTCGGACGATATGCTTATCATCCGCGGCGTAAACGTATTTCCTTCGCAGGTTGAAGCTGCCCTTCTTGATGTCAGTGAAGTAAGTCCGAACTACCTTATGATAGTTGACCGTGTGGATAACCTCGATACACTTGAAGTTCAGGTAGAGGTAGATGAAAGATTCTTCTCCGATGAGATCAAGGAACTTGAGAACCTTACAAAGAAGATAACACACGTGCTCCAGCAGGCACTTCTTATCGTACCCAAGGTTAAGCTCGTTGAGCCCAGAACTCTTCAGAGAAGTGAAGGCAAGGCGGTCAGAGTTATTGACAAGAGAAAGCTTATTTGATAAGCAGAAAGAGGTGAGCTTATGATCATGAATCAGATTTCGGTTTTTATCGAAAACAAAGAGGGAAATCTTCTTACGGTATCTGAGATACTTAAGAATAATAACATTGATATCAGAACATTGAGCCTTGCCGACACATCTGAATACGGTATGCTCAGAATGATCGTTTCGGATGAGGAAACTGCTAAGAAAGTACTCAAAGAAGCAGGGTTCCCGGTCAGCATAACTCAGGTTGTTGCTGTTCGCACAAACAACAAGGTCGGATATATGCATGACCTTCTTGAGAAGATACCCGCCGAGATTGCAAATATCGAGTATATGTACACACTTCCCTCGGATGAAGGATCGGTGTTGATAATTAAGGTTGCAGATATCGAAAAAGTAGAAAAAGCCATTAGTGAGTGATTATAGTTATCAGCTTAAGCAGTATGAAAGGAGAAACACCATGAATTGTACAAACTGTGGTAATTTGCTCCCCGAAAACGGAAAGTACTGTCCCGTGTGCGGAACACTTGTTGTTAAAGAAACAGTGCAGCCGGAAGTACAGCAGGCAGCGCCGCAGCCGGAAATGCAGCAGGTAGCGCCGCAGCCGGAAATGCAGCCGGTAGCGCCGCAGCCTCCGATCATACCCGAAACTGTGCAAAAGCCCAGAAAGTCAAAGAAATGGCTTATTCTCGTGATAATACTTGCAGTAGTTGCGATCGCTCTCGTGACTATTCAGATCGTATATACATCGAGGCCTGCGTACAAGGTGCGCAAAGCGGTGGAAAGAACATGTGAAACAGGTGGATTACTTAAAGAACTGAGTCTTGAAGATTATCTTAAAAACGGATCATACACCGTGGACACGGAACTGAAAGTTGGTTTGGGAAATGATGTTGATTCGTTCATGGGTATGGAGTTTCTTGACGAAAAAAGACCTGTTATCAAGTTAAAAACCATCAACGATCAGACGGAAGGCAAAACAAGGACGGATGTTTCGGTTAAGGTACCTACGCTTAATAATATAGATCTCAGCCTCAGCCTTTATCTTGATGATAAGGAAATCGTGCTCGCGATCCCCGATGTTTTCACGCGTAATATTTCCTTCTCATATCCGCAAAGCAAAGACTGCTATTTAAAAGAGGCGGACGGCGATTTATATGATCTGGTAAGAAAAATGATCGGTGCGATCGTTAAGATCAATAAATCGAATGATGAATATCAAAAAACGATCGAAAAGACAGTTGAATTGATTTGGGATATGTTAGAAGAAGCAGGATATGGGGCTTTTGACGATCGTGAGCTTGAACTCGGAGAAAGCGGTTATAAAGTATCCGTTCCTTGTGATCGCATTGCTATGTTGGCAGATCAGATCATGAGTGAAGTAAAGGATTATGTCGTAAAATCAAATACGGAAGATGAGTTCAATTCTATCATTCAAACCGTTTTCGAAACGCGTAAGACTTTAGATGATTACTTGGAAACGTTCTCAAAGGAAATCCACGACAGTTTGGATGATGATGAAAACAATATTGAGTTTTGTTTTGTACTGAAGAACGGAACCGTTTCCAACATGATCGTGCGTAAGGAAAACAAAACCGCTGAGATATTTGAATTCCTCGCCAATGCAGGAGATTATCCTCTCCAGAATTGTGTGGTACTCTTCGAGAATGAAGGTATCGGATTTAAAGGAAAGGTCAGAGCCGACGGAGTTGAAAGATGCTCGGTCTATACGGCATCCAAACAGGGAAGAACAAATATCCTGGAGAACAGCGAAATGATGAATTGGACATATGACAAAGAAAACAATTCATTCACAGTCAACATCGGAGAAACCGAAGACGGATATGATGCGGGGAATTACTACGGTGGTGACATCGACGGCATTGCGATCAGAGGAACCATAGACGAATCGTCAGGTATGAAAACAATTGATCTGAATAAGATATCCGTTTATGGCGACGACAGTGAAGTCCTTGTATTGGAGGGGACTATGACTGTTTCAAATGGTGAAAAGGCTGAAACGTTGCCCGGAGAAAAAGTCGATCTGAACGAAATGGGCATGGAAGAGCTCGAAACATTGTTCACCGATGCTATGGAGAATCTGAAGAAGTCCATGGGAGATTTTGGCTCGCTGCTTAGTTATCTGGGTGGTGGTTATAGTTATTACGATTATGACGACTATGATGACTACGATGACTATGATGACTACGATGACTATTATGACTATGACGACTATTATGACTACGACGACGATGACGAATATTACGATGATTACGACGACTTCTTTGATGATTATGATGACTACTTTGATTGAGATTCATTAGGGAAAAAATTGACGATAAATGATCCTGAAGAGGAGAAAGTTTTTAAACAAATAGTGATTGGCGGATAGGGAAATCTTTTTTCCCTATCCGATTGTGTATAACAAGCAAATGATACTGTCCGGGAAAAACGGATTAAACACCGCAAAGAAAGGAAGAAAGATGTTTTGTACAAATTGCGGAAGTAAGTTGATCGAAAATGCCAGATTTTGCCAAACTTGCGGAGCACCCACAGGAATAGACGGTCCGGTTGCAGCACCTGTGTCTGTGAAGCCGGAAGTAAATGAGCCTGCCGAAAGCCCTGCAGGCGAGGCGGAAGTAAATGAGCCTGCCGAAAGCCCTGCAGGCGAGGCGGAAGTGAATGTGTCTGCCGAAAGCCCTGCAGGCGAGGTGAAGGAAAATGTCACCGAGGAGACACAGCCTGATGTTATTTCGGTTACAGATACATCGGAAACGCAGGAATTGATAGAGATAGTAGCTTCTGCGGACGGAAGCGGAGCAGACGTAGCAGCCGGGGAGCAAAGCGGAGCAGACGTAGCAGCCGGGGAGCAAAGCGGAGCAGGCGTAGCAGCCGGGGAGCAAAGCGGAGCAGCCGGGGCAGCCGGGGAGCAAAGTGGGGCAGACGTAGCAGCCACGCAAGGTTTCGACGTCCCGGATATGACCATTGTTGCAAATAAATGGTTACCCGATGATCCCCAAATTCTCGCTGAAACAGAACCCGCTAAGAAAAAGAAGAGTAAAAAAGGACTCATAATAATCCTTTGTGTGATAGTCGCTCTTCTCGGAACAGCGATAGGTCTCGCCTTCTTGTTTTCGGGAAAATATTCAAAAAAGGTTGATGAGCTTGAATCGTATCAGTCGTCACCCGTTATCGAGGAAATGAAGGATGAATATTCCGATCTGCTCGAACGTGCCAAGGCAAGCGAAGGAGTTCTTCATGTTTTCGGAATGTTTTCGATGAACAATGAAGTGGATGAATTCCTTGACAGGATCGATATTGTCAAAGAGGAACTTCCGGAGAAGGCGCTTGAGGCACAAAAAAAGCTGGAACGTCTTGGCAAAACATATTACATCGAAGACTGGGGAGCAAAGGTAGGACAATACGATACCGATATTAAGTCCATGATAGAAAACAAGGACTATGATTCGCTTGTCAAAATAATCCATGATTGCGATAACCTCGGAAAAGAGATCGTTGCGGGAAACGAAACGTATAAGAAAACGCTTGACAATGTAGTAAATGAGCTTACAGACATGAGAACCGAACTGCCTGCATATGCGTTGTATAAAGAAGAAGCGGACATTTACCTGGAACAGGCGACTGCAGCTGCGAATGAAGGCATGTATCAGGATATTCCTTACTACGTAAATAAAGGAAACGCGTTCATAGATACGATAAAGGAAGCCAATCGCCCTTACGAGGAAGTCGGAGACAGAAAAGAGTATTACGATCAGCTATTCTCAGTTGTTGAAATAAAAGATACCGACAGATATAACAAAATTTTGGCGGACTATACAAATGCGCTCATGGGAGGAAGCGAAGCGGCACTGCTTTCCGCGATAGTTTCCGAATATGCGGATTTATACGAAGAAACCCATTCTCAAAACACCGATGAATATCTTGAGTTAAGAAACAAACTGGATGAGTTTGATACGACGGTCCTTACTTCCGAAGAGCTTATCGAATATAATTCGGCTTACGAGCAGATGAAGAGTGGTGAGAGCGAGGATAAAACGGCGAAAGCACTTACCTTTGCAAGAGAATGCATGAAATATGTGGATAAGTATTCACAGAAGATAACCGAATCGAAAAAATTCCTTGACCTGATCTCTGCTCTTCCCGTAATCGAAGCGTTATTCGAAAGTTATGATCAGGAACTCAGCGAGGAGGAACTATATTACATTTGTACATTCCTCCTTTCAAGTGAGCAGATCAAGGATATCAGGGAAACGCTCGGCTGGGGCGCCGATGTCGAACAAGGCCTGATAGCGGGCTGGAATTGTGGCTTTTCACGTACAGAATGCGAAGAACTGGCATATTATATAACCGGGAACAAGCATTATTTCTATAAAGACATCAGTTCCTATGCCGCTGACTATGAAGAATATTCGGATCAGAAAAATGCAGGGATTGTCAGAAAGAGTGATTTCACCGTTTCCGAAAATGATGATGAAACGATAAATATTGATTTTGCTGTTCAGATAAGGATGGCCGATGCTATATACGGAGCCAACATAAGCGTTGTGGCAGTATATAATGAGGACAGCTATTTTGATAAATACTCGGCTGTTTCCCTGACGATGACAGATGTTTGGGAAGTTGATCACCGCGATGTATTTATAAAGGCGCTTAATGAATTATACGAAGAAGAACCCGATAAATTCGGAGATGACATTTTGTTTTCACGACAAATGTCTCTCGTATATATCGATGATGATTTTGTTCCCGAACTGTATATAAACAGCATCTATGGATCTGATTCGGCTTATTTGATCACTTATGTTGACAACGATAATTACTCGCTTACGCTGCTTGAGAGCGGAAACGGTTTCAGTGAATATATCGCGGATATTGGCGTGATCCGGATCTGTGACGGGCATATGGGTTATTATATGGATTCCGTTCTTGAAATCATGGGAAGCGGTGAAGTGGAAACTCTGTTTAAGGGAGACTACTATTATCTTGAAGACAGCGAAGTGAGCGAGGAAAGTGAATCAACCGAACAAGAGGTAAAATATAATATTTCTTATCCCGAAGAAATGGAAGATATTGATAAGAAGGTTTATTACGATCATCTTGATGAGTGCTATACTTCAAAGGGAGACAGTCAGTATCTGACGCCGGATTGTACTTATGATGAAATGATCAAGATCTTATCGGAGAATGAATTCTATTAACAAACGATAGCATGAGGAGGAAAGGCGATGAAAACATTACTCATCATGGCAGCCGGAATGGGCAGTCGCTATGGCGGTAATAAACAGACGGATGGCTTCGGACCGTGCGGAGAGTTCATTATGGATTATTCATTGTACGATGCCTGCAGAGAAGGTTTTGACAAAGCTGTCTTCGTTATAAAAAAAGACGATTTGGAGCTTTTTGAAGGAACGGTGGGAAAGAGAGCAAGCCGTTCTATACCTGTAGAATATGCCTTCCAGGATATAAATGATGTTCCCGAGGGTGTCAGTATTCCGAGCGACAGAATAAAACCGTGGGGTACGGCACATGCAGTTTACTGTGCGAGAAAAAAAATAGACGGACCGTTTGCGGTCATAAACGCCGATGATTTTTACGGGCGAGGAGCTTTTGGGGTACTGAGCGGATTTTTATCGAATGCCGGCAGACATGAGTATTGCATGATCGGTTATGAACTCATCAACACGCTTACGGAAAACGGCGGTGTATCAAGAGGCGTGTGCGGCGTGGATAAGAACGGACATCTTACCGCAATAGAGGAACACAGATCGATAATGAACGAAAACGGTGTGATAGCAAATACCTTTGAGGACGGTTCAAAAAAGGTACTGGAACCCGGGACGATCGTATCGATGAACTGTTGGGGTTTTGTTCCTGATTTCTTTGATACGATAGGAAACGGATTGAAAGACTTCTTTAAAAGAAACAGCTCAGATCTTTCAAAATGCGAGTATTATCTTTTGGATCCGGTTGCCGGGGAAATTGCCGAAAAGACAGCTTCGGTGAAGGTTATCCCCACTAATGAAAAGTGGTTCGGTGTAACATACAGGCAAGACCGGGATAATGTTAAGAATAAGATAAACGAACTTATAGAAAAAGGTGTGTATCCCTCAGATCTGTGGGGAAAAGCATGAACAACAATTAAATCTGTCAGATAACGGGAGTACAGTATACCGAAGTTTAGAATTTGTCAATTTGCACGAATTTGCGAATTCGGGTCGGTTATTGTACTCCTAAACACTGTTTACAAAAAATATTTAATTTGTTACAATGTCGAAAGGTTGAAAGTCGGGTATGAGCGTTCTATTCGAACTTCGACGATTCCGGTTCGGAATATGCGGATCGGAAATGCGTGAGTGAGGGAAGGGAAGAATCGACTGCAGTCTCGCAGTCATAACAGGAGGGATAACAGTGATAGAGATCAGGGATTTAACCAAGATTTACAAGCTTTCAAACAAGAGAAAAATTGAACTTAAAACCAAAGATACACATAAAGTGGCAGTCAATGAAGTTTCTCTTACAGCACGTCCGGGTGAGATCTATGGACTTCTCGGCCCTAACGGAGCCGGAAAAACCACCACGCTCAGATGCGTGGCAACACTTTTAAAACCCACAAAAGGAAGTATATCCGTTTGTGGATTTGATACCGTTAAAAACGGAAAAGAAGTACGAAACAAGATCGGATTCCTTACCAATGAGATCAAACTCGATCCCAATTTTTCACCGGACTATATGTTTGATTTCTTCGGAGGACTTCACGGAATCGATCCCGAGACACTTGCAGGCAGAAAAGAGGTTCTCTTCGAGAAGTTCGGGATCAATGAATTCAGGAACAAGAAGATTGAGGAATTTTCAACAGGTATGAAACAGAAGGCCGGCATTGCCGTAAGCCTTGTGCACGATCCCGAAGTTATTATCTTCGATGAGCCCACAAACGGACTTGACATCATCACCGCCAGAGTTGTTACCGATTTCTTAAAGGAACTCAGAGACAGCGGAAAGACCATTATTGTTTCTACGCATATCATGAGCGAGGCAGAGAAGCTCTGCGACAGGATCGGCCTCATCATCGACGGAAAGAAAGTGGTTGAAGGAACGCTTCCCGAAATCCTTGCCGGTGAGCAGGCAGAAGACCTTGAGGATGCATTCTTCAAGGTTTACAAAAGAACGACACAGGGTAATGACTGAGAAAGGTGGAAGATAAATGAAAGGTTCCGTAAGAATAATTAAAAAAGAGCTTAAACGAGTTTTTGGAAATAAGCGTTTGATTTTTTCAATGTATATCATGCCGGTAATCTTGATGTTTTTGGTGTACGGTTTCATGGGAAAGATGATGGGCGGTATGCAGCAGGATATTGTCGAGCATACATCTCAGGTTTATGTTGTGGATGCCCCTACGGGGATGAAGGAAGCACTTGATGCGTGCGGATATTCAAACGGCGCTGATATCACATATATGAGTGCCGACGAATTTTCGATGCAGAAGGGAGAGCTTGAGTTTAAGCTCAAGGAAGCGCAGATCGATCTTATCGTTAAGTGTGATGCGGATTTCTATAATAAGTTTGAAAGTTACGCGGCACCCACAGATGCGATCCCCTCGATAACACTCTGCTACAACAGCACAAGCAACTACTCTTCAAGAGCGTATAACATGTTTAATTCGGTTGCCGCACCTGCTTACAAAACAGTGCTGCAGGCAGAACGATTCGGCGATCTTAACCGTCTTGTCGTATTTAACATAAATGAACCCGAGCTTTTCGAGTATGAATCGAAGAAGGGTACCCAGTTCCTTTCGATGATCCTTCCTTACATGATCGTCCTTATGCTCTTTACCTCGGCGATGAGTATTACGGTTGACGCGATCGCAGGCGAAAAGGAAAGAGGAACAATGGCAAGTATGCTTCTTGCTCCGATCAACAGAAGTGAGATCGTTGTCGGAAAGATAGTTTCACTCGCGATACTTTCGGGACTCTCTGCTCTTTGCTATGCGGTGAGCATGGTATTTGCGATCCCGCTTATGGGCGAAGGCATGGGCGAAGAACTTGATCTCGCGAACGTCTTTGGAATAGTAGAGATCCTCGAACTCATTGCCATAGTACTGTTCATCGATCTGTTATTTGTATCGATCCTTATCTTTGTATCGATCCTTGCAAAAGATTCAAAGACGGCAAGCACATACGCCGTTCCGATAATGCTCATTGTTATCGCAGCCGGAATTGCCACGATGTTCTCGGCTCAGGACACTCACTCAATAGTTCAGATGGCTATCCCCGTATACGGAAATGCGCTTGTTATCCAGGCAATCTGTAACGGTGGCGTAGACTTCCTTGGCTTCCTGGCATCAATCGGAGGACTCGTTGTGGGTATCGTGATCTTTACTATCTTTACCACTAAGGCGTTTAACAGTGAAAAGATAATGTTTAACGCATAAGCGGAAACAGGACATAAAAAGAAAAAGGTTATGCCGGAAGCATGACCGGGGAGAAAAAATGATCAGGACAGATGTCAGCCTATTTAATCCGGACAGAGTATGTGACAGCGGTCAGATATTCAGGATGTATCGGAAAGATGGAGCGGCATCTGTCTTTTTGATATATTCGGGAAACAGAAGACTTGTCATCACGAGAGAAGGAAATGATGTATTCTTTCATTGCGATAATGACGAGTATGAAGGATACTGGAAACACTATCTCGACATGGACCGCGATTACTCGGAATTTGAGAAGAAGCTTGACAGAAGAGATGAGTTTTTGATGAGGGCATGCCGAGCAGGAAAAGGGCTCAGGATCCTTAATCAAGACCTGTTCGAAATGATAATATCATTTATCATTTCTCAACAGAAACAGATCCCGTCGATCAGAAAGTGTGTTGAAGCGCTTTGTGAAAGATTCGGTGAGAGGCACGAGCCGGAAGAAACCGTAGCGCCGCAAGTGAGTGACAAAGAGCAGGGAAAAGGCAGATTGAGAACCGACATAAAAGACTGCGAAGGAGATAAAGTAAAAGTCACTTCGGGAATGGATTACAGCGAGGAGATCTGGTATGGTTTTCCTTCACCAGAGAGTATAGCGGCAGCGGGAGAGGAAGGTCTTAAAGGACTGTCTCTCGGATACAGGGAGCGTTACGTTTACGAATCAAGCTGCAGGTTTATTGAAGTGGAAAGTGAACTGAGAACTGCGATAGAGCGAAAGGATTACAAAAAGGCAAAAGATATTCTTCTTTCTATGACGGGAATCGGTGAAAAAGTTGCGGATTGTATTATGCTCTTCGGATGCGGAGATCTTGATTCTTTCCCTGTGGACACGCATATCATAAGTATATTGGAAAGGGAATATTCTACAGAGACTACAGGCGTAGAAAAACTGACCCCTGCACAGGCAAGAGCGCGTGCAAGGGAGATATTCGGTAGATATAAAGGCTTTTCGGGACTTGTCCAGCAATGGATCTTTGCTTACGAGATAATGAAAAATCAATCTTAAAAAGTGTCCGTGCGATTAAGAACAAGAAGGAAAGCGGATTGTTCTTAATCGTTTTTTACAAAGGATCATACCAGCGGAGTAAAGGAACCGCTGGGAAGGTATTTGCGGATCATTGCTTCGAACTGAGAAGGAATGATGGGTTTTAACAGGAAGTCCGCAAAGCCCTCTTTTAGATAGTCTTCACGAGCACCCGCATCGGAGTTGGCAGACAACGCGATGATGGGTGTTGTTTTACATTTGTGATCTGTTTCACGGCTCCGGCGGAGCGTTTCGATTCCGTTAAGTCCGGGCATGTAGTGGTCGAGGAATATAAGATCGTAATGCGCTTCGGCGATCATATCAAGCATTGAATAACCGCTGTCGGCGAGGTCGATCTGAAGGCCTGTTTCTTTAAGAAGATCTCGTGCGATCGTTCTGTTGATCTTGTTGTCATCTACTATAAGGATGCGACAGGAATCTGCTTTAAAGGAAGGCGAATACTTGTCGTTTCCGGATTGCGGAGGAGGTGTTATAACGGGAGATTCATATCGCCCGATCGGGTGATAATCTTCAACGCTCTGAGGCAGATAAACAGTAAAAGAAGAACCGCTTCCGTACTCACTTTGAACTTCGAGCTTCCCTTCCATAAGTTCAAGAAGCCTTGAAGTAATAGTCATTCCAAGTCCTGTTCCGACCGTTCCGCGGGTATCGGGGTCATCGATGCGACTGAAGCGATCAGTCAGGTGCACTATATCGTCGGGCTTGATCCCAATGCCGGTATCGGTAACAATGAATTGAAGCTCGGCGCGGTTGCGGGGAAGAAGAGAAAAATCGGTTTTGAGTGTAACGGTGCCGTGTTTGGTATATTTGATGGCGTTTGAAAGAAGATTGACGATAATCTGACGAACTCTGGTTGAATCACCGCGGAATTTTCCGGGCGTACGTTCGTCAATATCCATTACAAAGCCCAGTTTCTTTGCATTGGCCAGAGGACGAAAATATTCGTCTATCTCGTGAAGCATATCTATAAAACTGTAAGGTGCGGAAATGATCTCCATACTGCCGGATTCAATACGTGACATGTCCAGAATATCATTTATGGTAGCAAGCAAAAGATTGCCTGAATTCATAATGTCATTCGCATGAGAAAGAATCTCGGGATCGGCGGAAGATCGGCGGATCAATTCGTTTGAGCCGAGTATGGCATTAATGGGAGTACGGATCTCATGGGACATATGCGTAAGGAATGCATCTTTGGCCGAGCTTGCTTTCTCGGCTTTTTGCCGAGCAGAATCGGCATCTTCCGCCAGCGTATGCATTGATTCGCTTATACAGAATGTATCATATTCCCTAAGAAATCTTATGTTTGAAACAAGTATGGCCACGAAACCGAGTATAAAAAGGTCGACCAGTCTGTTCGGGCCGAGATTAAAATCCATAAAATGGAAAAGGACGGCACAGAGTGTAAAATACACAAAAAGAAAGGAAAGGGAATAAAGAGGGAGAATGCAAATACTACCGGCGAATGCCAGAATTCCGATAGCCCAAACGATCGGAGAATATCCTTCGTCACCGGAAGGGAGCAACAAGACGAGTAACGTCCATATCGGAAGGAAAGAAACGGTGATATAGGAACATAATTCCAGAAGTTTAAAATGGTTTTCGCTGTCCTTGCGGAAATGCTTCATTATTAAGATCAGGGGAACCGAAACAACAATAGGTAATAAATAAACCAAACAAGTAGTGAAAAGAAGGGTCCCGGAAGTGTAAGGAAGTTCGGAAATGAATCTCATTATGAAGCCGCCGGAAGAAGAGATGCAAAGCAAGATGAGCAGGCTGACGCAAAAAGAGACCTGCTTCATAAGGATCATCCGGCGGAAAGGATCAAATCTTTTTACCGAATAAATCTTTGACAGCTTATTGCAAAAACCATGTGACATAAAACCCTTATTTCCTCCCCCAAAAGTATAAGCGGTAACAAACAATGACCGACAATCAATTTTGCAACATAATCTTTAAAATCCCAAAAAACGTGATATAATTATATCACCCGTCGCGATTTATAACAAGTAAAAGACGGGATGGTAAAGTGAAGAGTGTTTTTGGAAGCGAGGTGACGTAGAATTGGGCATCGCGAAAGAGGATCTCATAAAGGCTTTAAGTAATGCATTTGAAACCGGTGAAAATGAAAACGGTACCAAAGATCGTCTTGTTACGGAAAGTACAAGATGTGACGGACATAATTATGCGTCTCTCATTAAACTTCATGACAGAGAAGATTTTGAAAAGCAGGCATATGCGGAGCATCAGGACGCCTACATGATAAAAGACATAATCAACTGTCTGAAAGAAGAGAGAGGAAAGCAGTATGCGGAGGCGGCTGACACTCTTTCACGTAAATTTCTCAATGCCGTAGAGTGTAAAGACGAAATGCGCGTGAAATCACTTACGGAAAGTGCGCGTGAATTTTCACTGAAACTACGTTGTACATCGAAGGACAGTCCTCAGAGGTCTGTGGTTTTACTTTATATTGCAAATCAGATTCCCTCGCTTTAAAGCAAGGGAATTTTTTTTATATAAATTTGAAACTATTGTTGAAACAAATGGATATTTGTGCTAATATCTTTCGGAATGAAAATTGATTGGTTATCTAGATGAGGAGGAAACCATGGCAAAGAGGACTGATATCAAAAAAGTTCTGATTATCGGATCAGGTCCTATCATTATCGGACAGGCATGCGAATTTGACTATTCCGGAACCCAGGCTTGTAAGGCACTT
>JAILKT010000010.1 GCA_024693545.1 Lachnospiraceae bacterium | reverse complement strand
GGTCTGGCCAGATAATATCCCTGGAAAAGATCTGTCCCGATCGAAACCATATAATCGAATTCTTCTTCTCTTTCGACTCCTTCCGCAACTACCCTTATCCCTTTTTCATGAAGGACCTCTACACATTCCTTACACTTTTTCTGCTTTTCCGGATCCGTGTCAATATCAGAGATCAGAGATCTGTCGATCTTTACAATGTCCGGTCCCAGCATTTTGACCTTTTCCATATCATTTATACCGCTTCCGTAATCGTCGAGGGAAAACAGATTGTTCATGTTTCTGACCGATTTTTCCTTAACAATCCAATGCGGCATTGAAAAATACGGATATTCAAGCAGTTCTATGATCATCCTTCCCCGGATGTCATCACCGTAATAATCCCAAAATACCTGCGCCTCTTCGGGTTCCATACAATCACACGGGAAAGAATTGATCGCAACCTTTTCTTCGTATCCTCTCAGGAAGTACGCCTGCATCGCCCCAAAGAATGTAGCCACTTCTATAACATGAAGCTGATCGGATTCCCGATAGTTATCTATCAGTTCCGTCACGGTAATTCCCTTGGGACGCATAAGCGCCTCCCACGCATATATTGTCTTCTTATCCTTCTCAAATATAGGCTGAAAAGCATAATCAATTGTCAGTTGCCTGAGTGCCCGCATAATATCTTCCGACAAATCCAGATGGTCATAATGAATCATACACACCTCACATAACAATTCACAACATCAAATATTCTACAATGTCATTATAATATGCAACTTTATATATTGCATTATATATTTTATTCGTTGTTATATCAATATTTGTCATTTTTCGCTAATTGTTCGCGTGTTTTCATGACATCGTCTCGATATTTTGTGTTTTGTGTACTGTTTTTCAATATATTCCTACCACAATTTGTAGTCGGTGCATATTATCCATCCGTACCACAGGCAAAAGAAATAATTTTCGGTAAGTTACGAGCGGAGTAACGATCAAAGCTTTGTTACGAACGGAGTACGACATAGTTTTGTTTCATACGGAGCAAATATCAAAGTTTTGTCACAAACGGAGCAAATATCAAAGTTTTGTCACAAACGGCGTAATGAGGATGATTATCATGCATACGATGCAGACAAACTTGAGCATTACGGTAACAAGTTTCTTTCCTCTGAACTTCGTTTCGCTGACAAGAACCTCGTCCTCGATGTATTTGGGCTTTGTGACCCATCCGATGAGGATGCAGGTTATGAGCGCTACGATAGGCATCATAATGTTATTGCTTATGAAATCAAAGAAATCAAGGAACTGCATTCCGAAGAGCGTCACCTTATCCCACGAGCTGTATCCGAGTACGGAGAGCATTCCGAGTATCGCACAGATCGCGATCGTTATGAGGCACGCCGGGATCCTGCGAAGCTTAAACTTCTCCATGATGATCGAAACAACCGTCTCCATCAGTGAGATCGATGATGTCATTGCGGCAAGTGCAACAAGAACAAAGAAGACAGTTCCGACTATCTGACCTCCGAGCATAGACTGAAATACGTTCGGAAGCGTTATGAACATCAGTCCGGGGCCGGCATTTAACGCGCCTGCATCTCCGCCTGAAAATACAAATACCGCGGGAACGATGATAAGACCCGCAAGCACTGCGATTCCCGTATCAAAAACTTCGATCTGTCTGACGGATTTTTCAAGAGAATCCTGCTTACGCATATATGAGCCGTATGTAACCATGATACCCATGGCAAGCGACATCGAATAGAAAAGCTGACCCATGGCCGCTGCGATGGTCTTTAAAAGCTTTTCGAATGTAAAACCGTCAAAATTCGGAAGGAGGTAATACTTAAGTCCCCCGCCCGCTCCGTCAAGTGTCATTGTATAGATTGCGATTCCGAGTGTAAGAACAACAAGCACCGGCATCATGAATTTGCTTATACGCTCAATTCCTTTTTCAACTCCGAGCATAACGACAAGCGCCGTCAAAATGAGGAATACAAAGAAATATACGGTTGGCTGTCCCGCCTCGCCTATAAATCCGGAGAAGAACGAGCCGTCGCCTGCCGCTTCCGTACCCATTCCACCCGCAAATGTGAAAAGATACTTAAGCACCCAGCCGCCGATAACACAGTAATACGGCGTAATGATAACAGGTACAAGTGCTGCGAGCCATCCCAGGAACGAGAACCGTTTATCGATTGATTTATATGCGCCGATAACGCTCTTTCCCGTACGCCTGCCGATCGCGATCTCAGTGATCATAAGCGTAAAACCGAATGTCACGGCGAGAATGATGTAGATGATGAGGAAGAGTCCCCCTCCATACTTGGCTGCAAGATACGGGAAACGCCAGATGTTTCCGAGTCCTACCGCCGAGCCCGCCGCCGCAAGCACAAAACCGATCTTTGAACCAAATCCCCCTTTACCCTTGACTTCTGCTGAAGACGCCATATCAATTACCCCCTTCGGAAGCTACTTATTCATTCCGAGCATTCTGCGCTTTGCCTCTGCCGCCCTTGTCATAGCTCCGGTTACATAAAGAAGTGCGAGTATGAGTGCCCCAAGTCCTACTCCGAGCGATATTCCGTCTAAGAATCCGCTTCCCAAAGACTCAGGCATGTCAATGAATTCAAGTACCAAATGAGTGACTATTCCGATTATTCCCACTATCAGAAAGACCATTACAGTCCTTGTGATCCTCTTCTCACAGTTTTTGCCGTACTCTGCCACCTTCAGTGCCGTTTCTTTTACTTCTTCGTTCATGTTTGTTTCCTTCCTTTCTCCATTCAGGATTTCGCGAAGGTCCACATCATAAAAATCCGACATTTCTATAAGAATGTCTATGTCAGGCAGATTCGCACCCGTCTCCCATCTCGAAACAGTTCTCCTTGAAACATTAAACTTTTCCGCCAATGCTTCCTGAGTGAGTTTCTTCTCGTTTCTGAGCGATTTGAGCAGGTTTGCTGTTTTTGCCTGATCCATACTTTGTGGCCTCCTGTTTTGCCGCTTTCCGCAGCTTCGTTACGAACTCCATGTTATCGAAATTCCGGTTTTTTGCCATGACACAAAACGTCCCGCTATCCTATTATAGCATATGAGACACACTATGTCTCATATGATGAAAACAGACACTCAATGTCGCATCACCCGGTTCATCTTGCGTATAATCAGCCTTTTCAGCCGGTGTCACTTTGCAAACATTCTGACGATCCACTCCCATGTTTCCGGGAAGTATTTATATATTGCCGCCTTGATCTGTTCGGCCTGGCCTGTAAGATTTATATCGAATACCACATCTCCCTTGGTCTCATCGCCTATAGCGATCACCGCCGAG
>JAILKT010000002.1 GCA_024693545.1 Lachnospiraceae bacterium | reverse complement strand
TACCCTTCTTATAACGTGCTTCCCATTGTCCGTTTTTTCTTTGATAAACCAGTTTTGCCATCTTAATTCCTAAGGAAACCGCGAAGCCCCAAATTGTATGCGACGGGGCTTTCATCGCGGATAATGTCATTAATTAGTTTTAACTGATAAAACTTTAACACTATCCCAATAATAAGTCAATAATTTTGTGGAATAAATATTATTATTTTTCAAATTTTTCTTGTTTTTCTTTTGTGTTGCACCAAAAACGTTTTGGTGTGACATTTATATTTGCAAATATCCTTTTATCGTTTCATTTTATCTAAAACCTTTTATTCTCGTGCCAGTTCCAGGCCGTCTTTATTACTGTCTCGATGTCGCTGTATTTCGGTACCCAGCCGAGCACCTTTCTGGCCTTTTCGCAGGTTCCGACGAGGATATCGGGGTCGCCGGGACGTCTTTCGGTGATGACGACCGGGAAGTCTTTTCCGGTCACCTTCTTGACCTCCTCGATGATCTCGAGGTTGCTGAAACCCTTCTCCGTTCCGATGTTGAAGAAGTCGTTCTTGCCGCCCTTATCGAAGTATTCAAGTGCCGCGATATGTGCTTCCGCGAGGTCGAGGACATGGACGTAGTCGCGGATATTTGTGCCGTCCGGGGTATTGTAATCATTGCCGAAGACCTTCATTTCGCTTCGCAGGCCGCTTGCCACATCAAGGGTAATGGGAATGATGTGCGTTTCGGGGTTATGACTCTCACCGAGCTCTCCTTCGGGGTCCGCGCCGCATGCGTTGAAATAGCGGAAGCCGACATATCGAAGGCCATAGGCGGTAGCGTAGTCCTGAAGTATCATTTCGGTCATAAGCTTCGTCTTGGCATAGGGGCTCATCGGGTTCTGGCGCGCGTCCTCCTTTATCGGCACCTCTTCGGGCACGCCATAGGTCGAACACGACGAGCTGAAGATGATCTTCTTGCAGCCCTCTTCGCGCATTACACTGAGCAGATTCAGTGTATTGACGATATTGTTGTAGTAGTATTTTTCGGGCTCAATGCAGCTCTCGCCCACATAGGCGTAGTTAGCGAAATGGAACACGGCGTCTATGCTGCGCCCCTCAAAAACCTTCCTGATGTCATCCTTATTCGCAAGGTCTCCGCGCACGAACTCGCCCGCCACGACCGCCTCCTCATGACCGTACACGAGGTTGTCGAACACGACTGTATCATAGCCCTTCCGGGCAAGCATTTTATTGACATGGCTGCCGATATATCCGGCTCCGCCGACTACGAGAATTGACATGATTCTCTCCTCCTAAGCCTCAATTAATGATTGATTATTTATTTATAAATTCAATGGATCTTATGTGGTATTTCATATTCTGACATTTTTTCAACAATTGAATTCAAAATTATTGGTTTTATATTATAGCCCAAATCATTGTTTATCTTTTTGGCAATTTGACTCATGTTCTTTTCACAAAAGACCTTTTTGAGATCTTCAAAAAAAGCATCTGAATTCTTTTATGTTATTTTTCTACACATTCTGTTTTACAAAACCACTCCCCAAAAATTCCTTCAACGGCTCAAGTTCTTTACTGCCCCAATCAAAAGCTCCGGCTTTCGAAGCCAGGCCAAGCGGCATAGTAACAAAATTATCATTTGAAGCCAAATACGTGTTAAGTCTGTTTTTGTGAAGCCTCGGATAAGTACGTCCATACGCCGATTGCATTGTATTTAAGAAACCGTCAATTGTCGCAAGAATATCGTCGCCGTTTTTCTCTGATAGTATTTGTAAACATAAATCTTCCAGAGTTCCGGGCGTATTCTCTTTTAACGGGAATAAAACAAATCCCACTTTCATTCCGGCTTCATCTTCAATCCACTCCCCTGAATGTTTCGGAGCCAAAAATCCGGATTTTTCAAGTGAATGAACGACACTTTTGCAAGCCTGCAAAAAGTCTTTTTCCGCATCTCGCACTACCGCTAAACTTACCACTTTATCGAATCCACTCATGTTTTTCAGATTCATCAGGTAATTGACAAGCTCCTCATTGCCACCGAAATCCATAACCTGAATTTCATTACCAAATCTCGGATCAAACCTTAATGCTTCACTTTCGAGATATTTTATCAAAAAGTTTTCAGCATCTTTGCCCTCACACAAAAGCAAGTACTGCTTCAATATTCTCTTTTTTTCATATGGCATTAACGTACCTCCATGTCAGAACGGATAGCACTCTTAAGAAGATCGTAATTCGACCTGAACGTTTTAAGTTCTCCTTTATCATAGCCAAGGCGGTAAAAGACAAAATCTTCCGGACATTCCTTTGTACCTTCTAATGCGCCCATAATATTTTCATAACTATGAGTTGTCGCTATCACCTGGCAGTTATAATCACGGCTGACATCAGCAATCATCTTCCACAGATCACCATGCATCGAATAATGGAAACCTGTATCTATTTCATCGACAAGTAATAATCCGTTTTTTGCATCCATAATACTCAAAATAATGAATAGCAGTTTGTTGATACCGTCTCCTGCAAACTGAACCGGAATCAGTTTTTTATTGGTACTAATATATAATTGAGGTATTCCCTTTACCGATAATGTTACAATATCACTTATAGAGGGGTCTATTCTTTGTAGGAAACCGATCAATTTGTCCTTTTCTCCGTTAATTTCAGCCTTCCCCATTCGATCAAGAATTACCGGATCGGTTCGAACGAAATTATTGTTTATAAATACTGTGTAGGTAAGCGGTAAAAGAGGCTTAGTCTCGTCGTTTGAAAGTTCACGCAGTGTTCCAACGGTTTCGCCTGTCGTAAAATGGCCGATTTCAGAGTAATTTTCAGAACCGTTCACATTAAAGTCAAATCGAAGTGTATAATTACTCTTTGCAAAATTTTGAAAACTTCCTGCTACATTTACCGGAAGATTTCCTTTGGTGGCCGGAATATAGCTTTCATCTTTCGAATACGACAAAGAAAGGGTATCTTTTCCCCTTGTTGAACAGATTTTAATCTTGTTATCCGGGTTCATCTGATAAAAAAGAGGTTCCCATTGATCCACTCCGACATTTGGAATCCTTCCTCCTCGAAAACTATTCATACGGTTAAACGAGTCCGGCGAAAGATGATCCATCATCAAAAAAACAGCCTCCAAGACAGAGCTTTTTCCGACATTGTTATTACCTGACAGTAAAACAAGCCGGCGCATATCATTAATATCCAGTTTCTTAATGCCTCTGAAATTCTCAATAGTAAGATCACTGAGCATATTATTCATTTCGGTAACTCCTTTTTTGGCTGAATCAGGATCAATACCAAAAATATCAAAATATTTCTTGTTCGGTGACATCATCCCCGGTTGATCCTGTATTATTTTCCCTATAGAGACCCTATTATCAATGGTCCGTTTTTTTTCGTTGTTCCACTTTGAAGCACTGGACATATACACATATCCACTTTTCTGAATATGAAGTTTGGCATCCTGAGGTATTTTTACCGGTTCATATTGGCCGACATACATGGCATCATCTCCTAAGGTTATTTACTATGTTTTCAAAATTATACTCGGTTTTCGCATTTATGTCAACGTCACAGAGTGTAATTCGTCGATATTCCTTCATTTCAATAAAAAATTATGTGCCCAAGTTCTTCTTCAGAGAGCGTGCAGCCCGTATTCACAACGCTAATGAGCCTTGCCCCTTCCTCGTCCTCAAAAGTCACGCCGATGTGCCTGTCGTCACCGTATTTGATCGCATTTTCGAGGATGTTCTGAAGAACCTCGACAAACCTGTCCTTCTCACCCGACAAAAGCATGTCGGTAACCCGCCGGAAACGTGCACCAACGGGCGCACTTGCAAAACACCCGGATGCATTCGCACTTCCGGGTGTTATAATCTGTTTCATTTTCGCATTTTCCCGGTGAACTCCGGGGACGTGATTTCACTTTCGCGTTTTTCCGATGAACTTCAGGGGCATGATTTTATTCCGGTTCGGGGATATTATTACTTCTTTCCCGTGATTATTGTTCCGGTTCGGGGATGGTTGCGAGAAGGTCCATATAGGCGTTCTTGAGCTTTTTGGACTTGGACTTCGTCGTACTCTCGCCGATCATCCGCATATAATCTGCCAATTTTTCATCCAAAATATCATTCGGGGCGGCTACTCCTGCCTTTTCGTATTTGAGTGAAATGTCGTATGACGCTTGCAGCATTTCACCGCCGAGTTTGACCTGATATTTGCGCAGACCGGTCGGCTGCACAGCGGTCATGTCGGCCAGTCCCGCATAACAGGTATCGAGCAGCTCATCCCTGTCCTGAATTTTCTTAACTTTCTTAACCGTTTTGTTATATATCTTGGTGAGTTTCTTATATTTTTTCGCGGTGTAATACTTTTCCTTATATTTCTTATAGATATCCTCAAGCTTTTTGAGAGCTTCCGCCCTTGATTCCTCAAGAAGCTCCGATTCCCTTGTCAGCTGATAGCCCGACGCTTTCTTATGGAATGTATACCTGCTCTGAGATCCCACGCAGCGAATGATATCGCCTTCCTTCGGAACATTGGTGGTTCCGTCGTTCCACTCGGGCTTGCTGTCAAACCCTTCAAACAGGTATCCCGTTCCTTTGCAATAAGGACATGTATCATCATCTGCAAGTAATTTTGTCTGAACATAA
>JAILKT010000151.1 GCA_024693545.1 Lachnospiraceae bacterium | reverse complement strand
CTTTCGAAGGAAACCGGTCGTATCGACGGAATCTTCGAATGCTACAACGAGAAGGTTCTTGTTCGTAAGGCAGAACAGCTCGCTTCAGAAGAATAAACGTTTCGATAACCCATACAGAGGATCCCCCTGTTCGAATTGCCCGGACAGGGGGATTTCTTTCGATTATGTATTAATCTGTAAAAAAAGTATTATAATAAGAGCAACAGATCTGACGAAGGGAAAGGAAGGGAAAGATAACCATGAAGGAAAAATACAGACACTTAATAGCTATAATTACAGCCGTGATCATATGCGCCGTATGTGTTCCGAACGCACCTGCCACCGCCGCGGAGACCGATCCCGGTTCAAAAGGGAACTTTTACTCACACGCTCCCTACGAGAACGGTATATCCACGTATGCCGACGGAGTTTCGCTCGGTGAAATCTTCGCCCCGCGTTATCCGCATGTCTGGATCGAGCCGGATGATTTCGAAGACTATGAGGACTTCCTTTCGTATTGTGACGATTACGGAATCGATCCGAATGCACCGTGTCCGAAGTCGTTTGACGAGTTTTGGGATGCTCTCGGAAAAAAGCTCTCTTCTTCTGACAAGGACGAAGGAAGCGATGCCTCGAAAACCATCGAGATCGTAGATCCCGTGAATATCGAAGGTATTGCGGACAACTACATTATCAGCTTTGATTTCAGGCTTTATCCCGGAAGGCAGAAGAAGCTCTGGGCGTACACATATGCGTCAAGCAAAGACACCGTCAAATGGGCCAGTTCGGACGAATCGGTTGCAACCGTTGACGACCGGGGGCTTGTGACAGCTCTCGCTGCCGGCACGACGACCATTACAGCAAGTCTCGGTGACTTTTCTGACGCTTATGAGCTCACGGTGAAGGATCCCGGCGACCGCCTCACAACTCCCAAGAATACCATTGCCAAATATTACGACCTCACCGTTAAAGAGAAGTACAACAGCTACGGTCAGAAATCGTGGAGAAAGGGCTCGGGCGACCTGCTCTACACAAAGTGGTCATATAAATATACCAAATCCGGTCTCCCCTACAGTCACGAATACGTCTTCAGGAACAAATCGGATGAGCCTTTCGAAGACTATTCCGATTGTGACAAGATCTATTACAACAGTGAGGGCGGAATCCGAAAAGTCCTCAGGTACGAGAACGGCAAGCCTTACGGCAAGGTACTGCTCTACTACGACAGCAATAACCGCCTGAAGAAGATCAAACGCTACACCGCGGACGAAGAAGGGAAATGGGTCATTAAGTGGAAAAAAACTTGGTAATGTTATAGACAAATATGATACACCAAGAATGGGGTATCGTTCAACAAACAACTGGGGGGAAAATAGATGAAAGAGAATAACCTTAACGAATCCAAACCGCAAAAGCACGGAAGGTCAGTTTTGTCTAGGACTCTCATTGGTGCGGGATGCCTGGCTATAATTGCCTGTCTGTGTATTTTGACGGTCTTTCTGATAAATAAAAATCGTCATGTTGTGATTGAACCATACGACATACCCCAAAAGGTAAACAGGACTTCGGAACAATGGGAAGAAGAGATGATCGTTTCGGGCAATCTAAATTCACTCTATAGCAAGCTCCACAGTCACTGGGGAGGCGATTGCCCGGATTATTATGGGGGTGCGTATATCGAGGACAGGATCCTTCACATCGAGGTCACTTGTGATCCGAGAGACGTTCGAGATGAAATAATCTCAGCGACCGGTAGTTCAGATATAGACATTCTGCAGGTTGAGTACTCATATAATGAGCTTATAGAGCTCAAGAACAAAACGAGCAAAATATGGAGCGACCTGGTCCGTGAGAATGACGAGCGAGCAATGTACCTTTCAGGAATGGGACTCGACGAGAAAAGAAACAGAATTCAAATTGATTTGTTCGAAAACGACCAGGAAAAAGCGGATTTAGTGGCTTCTCTTTTGGGTGTCAGAAGCGATAACAGAGTGCGGTTCGTATACGCGCCGTATAGGGTTTCCGCAGACTGAGATTTTTTCTTGATCTTTTTGTAATTTTGGGAATGAGGGGGTAAATAGCAACCCGAGAGTCCCGTTTGTACTCCAAGAATCCCATTTTGTAAATGAGATTCCTGTTTTGTAAGCGAGATTCCCCTTTTGTAAACGAAAATCCCGTTTTGTAAGCGCAGTCAATGTCTCATGGTGACAAAACGATCAAAATATGATATCCTCCCTTTGAGGCAAAAAAGGGTGAAGGCTTCAAAGAAAGAATATTTAACGAGGAGGATTAGTAATGTTAAAGAAAGACTTGTTGCATAGGGTAGTTGCTATTCTTACGCTTATCTGTGTTGTCATGGGAGTGATGCCTGCAGGGTCGGCTAGTGCCGATGAAAAGCCCGGTGCGCCTTCTATCTCCGTGAAAATGGTGAACGACACGGATGTTGAAGTCACGATCTCTAAGACAAAGGATGCAGATGGTTTCTTTGTCTGGGTCACATCGGATTATGCGGGGGTTGCTCCCGGTTCATACGGTCAAACGGGTGACGTCTACGAGGGCTACATAAATGCAGCCGAAGTTAAAGAGAACGGAACGGCGGAACGTAAAGTGACGATCAAAAACCTTACAAAAAGTGAGGTTTCCGTTATGGTTACGGCATATAAACTTGACTTTAGTGGGTTTAAAATGTGTGGAAAACCCAGCGAAGCAAAGACCGTAACGGTTAACAAGGTAGCACAGACCGGTTATAAGTCATCTTATGACTTCTCGGATGCGAAGAAGGGTGACGTTATAAAGTTCGGTTCTTATGAGCAGGATTATCCCGTCGATGGAAAGGACGCTATTGAGTGGGTGGTTCTTCAAAAGAAAAAGGACAGCTTAATGGTTATGAGCAAATACGCTCTCGATAGCCTACCTTTTAATGAGGAACAAGAATACATAACTTGGAACAGGTCGACGATCAGAGAATGGCTTAACTCCGTATTTTATGATGCGGCATTCAATGAGACCGAAAAAAGCATGATCAGGACGACCAAAGTTAAGAACCCGCCCAACATATATGCAGGTAACAATGGCGGAAAAACCATAAAGAATAAAGTATTCCTTCTTTCCGTCACTGACGCTGTAAATAAAAAATACGGCTATAAGTCTGATTACGAAGCTATAGATAAAGCGAGAAAATGCCAACCCACGGAGTATGCCAAGGCGCAAGGGTTGGAAGAAGAATTCTTTAATACCAAAGGGAGCGACGGAACCGTCGGAACCTGCGATTGGTGGCTGCTCTCGACCGGACTTTCTCTCGAGCGGGCTGCGTATGTTCATGCGCGGGGCAACGTCGAATATAATGGCGAATTAATCTACCGCGAAGGCGGCGTACGTCCTGTTATGTGTATAAATTTAAAATCCGAATAAAATTACAAAGCGTCCATTGCGGTAAGCAATGGACGCTTTTGTCTATGAAAAAGATGAACTTTGAAACGGAAACGGGGATACCGAAAACTGCCTTGACAGCGGGTTCTGAGGGTGTATAATCATTATATCTGTGCATTTTTAACGGATTCGATAAAACGGATTTAGTAGTTTAGGAGGAAATCATGTCAGAAAAAAAGCTTATGCTTGGCAACGAAGCCATAGCAAGAGGCGCTTACGAAGCGGGAGTTAAAGTCTCGGCCGCCTACCCCGGCACTCCGAGTACCGAGATCAGCGAAAACATCGTTAAGTACGATGAAATATATGCGGAATGGTCACCTAATGAAAAGGTGGCGATGGAAGTTGCGATCGGCGCATCCATGGCAGGATCGAGAGCACTTGTATCAATGAAGCATGTCGGTGTCAATGTGGCATCCGATCCGCTTTACACAGTCAGCTATATCGGCGTTACCGGCGGACTTGTCCTTGTTGCTGCGGACGATCCCGGAATGTACAGTTCCCAGAACGAGCAGGATTCGCGCGCGGTTGCACGCGCAGCGCATATTCCCGTGATCGAGCCTTCGGACAGCGCGGAAGCCAAAGAGTTTATAAAATTTGCGTATGACATTTCGGAGAAATACGA
>JAILKT010000142.1 GCA_024693545.1 Lachnospiraceae bacterium | reverse complement strand
CGCGCGGGGGAGAAGGATCCATTCCGCCTGCTCCATGACACGCTTTTGGAGAGTCTCGGGTGTATCGCCGTCCTCAATGTTGACAGCCTTCTGCAAAATGATACGACCGCCGTCGGTGACCTCGTTGACGAAGTGAACCGTGGCACCTGTAACTTTTACGCCGTATTTAAGTGCCTCCTCGTGAACCTTAAGCCCATAAAAGCCATCGCCGCAGAATGAAGGGATAAGCGAAGGATGAACGTTTATGATCCTTTCGGGATATTTCGATACGAAATCCGCACTGAGAACAGAAAGGAAACCCGCAAGAACAATGAGGTCTATCTGCTCGTGCTCAAGCATTTTAAGGATCTCTTTTTCGTATGCTTCGCGTGAATCAAAGGTTTTTCGCGGTACGGCATACGCCGGAATTCCGGCAGCCTTCGCCCGCTCAAGAGCATAAACACCTTCTTTGCTTGAGATGACAAGAGTAAGTTGTGCATGCGGCATCTGTCCCGCTGCCGCCGAATCGATAAGTGCCTGAAGATTGGTCCCGCCGCCCGAAACAAAGACGGCAATCTTAGCTTTATCCATAATAATCCTTTCTTGAGAGATTCGTTTGATCACAATCCTGTGCCATTGCCTTTTAGCAAGGTTTTGCGTTAGACAGGCATGGCCGCTCGGGTTTTAAGAGCTTGCTTACATCTCAACGCCGTCGCCTTCAATGAGAGTTCCGACTACATAGGCGTCTTCGCCGCAGGCTGTAAGAACCCTGATGGCCTCGTCGGCGTTTTCGGGGCTTACGACAACGGTCATTCCGACGCCCATATTATATGTATTGAACATATCGCGTTCGGGGATATTGCCTTCGCTCATAAGCATTTCAAATATAGGAAGTATTTTTACGTTTTTCTTGTCTACACGCACACCCAGGCCGTTTTTGATGCTCCTCGGAATATTTTCGTAGAAGCCGCC
Source organism: Lachnospiraceae bacterium (assembly GCA_024693545.1). GTDB lineage: Bacteria > Bacillota > Clostridia > Lachnospirales > Lachnospiraceae > RUG11977. The sequence continues at coordinate 14,467 of JAILKT010000142.1, read as the reverse complement.
GCCCGTGATGTGTGAGATTCCTTTTACGGGAACCTTGTCTATAAGTGAAAGAATGGGCTTAACGTAAATCTTTGTGGGGGTGAGGAGCGTTTCGCCGAGCGACTTCCCTCCGAGCGCTTCGAGGGGTTTTTTGATGTCGCGGTTTTCAAGATCGAAAACTTTGCGAACGAGAGAGAAGCCGTTGCTGTGAACGCCGCTCGAAGCGATACCGATCACAATGTCTCCGGGCTTCTGGGAATCGGAGGATATCACGCGACTGCGATCTACTACACCTGTAGAAAAACCGGCAAGGTCATATTCGTCTTCGGGGTAGAAGCCGGGCATTTCTGCCGTCTCACCGCCGATAAGAGCACAACCGGACTGAACACAACCGTCGGCAACGCCTTTAACTATGTCGGCGATCCTTTCGGGAATGTTTTTGCCGCATGCGATGTAGTCAAGGAAGAACATCGGTCTTGCACCGCAGCAGATTATATCGTTAACGCACATAGCCACGCAGTCGATACCTACCGTATCATGCTTGTCCATAAGGAAAGCGATCTTGAGCTTTGTTCCGACACCGTCTGTTCCGCTGACGAGAACCGGCTCTTTGATCCCTGTAAGATCGGGGGCAATAAGGCCGCCGAATCCGCCGATACTGCATGAAGATTCGGGAGTCTGGGTGCGGGCAACATGTTTTTTCATCAGTTCGACCGACTTATAACCTGCGGTGATGTCTACGCCTGCTGCCTTGTAACTTTCGCTGAAACTGTTCATTTCAATCCTCCTCTTAAGAAGCCATGCCGGCTTCCTGTGATGTTTTTACAGAATGCTGTGTTCTGAAGGGTCTGATGGTTGTTATATGTGCGTTATCGCACTATTTTTTTATCAAATTTGCTTTCATAGGGAATCGGAGCTTCCGTAGGATAGTTTCCGGTAAAGCATGCATCACAGAATGTTGAGCAGTTGCAGTTTGCTGCGAGCTTAGCGACTGCATCGAGGCTGAGGAATCCGACCGAATCGGCACCGATCTCCTTGCAGATCTCTTCGGTGGTGTGCGTGTAAGCGATGAGGTGCTCTCTGCTGGGGATGTCCGTACCGTAGTAGCATGTGTAGAGAAACTTGGGAGCGGTCACTCTCATATGTACCTCTGTTGCGCCTGCTTCACGTACAAGTCTTACGATCCTTTCCGAAGTAGTACCGCGAACGATCGAGTCGTCGATAAGAACGACGCGTTTGCCCTTGACCACGGAAGAAATGGGGTTGAGCTTGATCTTAACCTTGTCTTCTCTGGATTTCTGGCCGGGGCTGATGAAGGTCCTTGCGATGTAACGGTTTTTGATGAAGCCGATCTCGTAAGGGATGCCGGACTGCTTGGAGTAGCCGATCGCAGCGTCGAGACCGGAATCGGGAACACCGATGACGATGTCGGCCTGAATCGGGTTTTCGAGAGCGAGGAACGAGCCCGCTCTGACACGTGCCTCATGCACGGAGCTGTTCTCGATAATCGAATCGGGACGCGCAAAGTAAATATATTCGAAAACACAAAGTGCGGGGTTGCACTTTCTGCAGTGGTCTTCTATTGATCTGACACCCTTTTCGTCAAAGATCATGATCTCGCCGGGAAGAAGCTCGCGAATGAGCTTGGCACCGACGATATCAAGGGCGCAGCTTTCGGAAGCGATCACGTAGTTTCCGTCGGCTGTTTGTCCGTAGCACAGGGGCTTCATTCCGTGCTCGTCACGAACCGCGATCATCTTTGAGGGCGACATGAGGACGAAGGAATAAGCGCCTTTAAGGTGGTTCATGGCTTTGTTGACCGCCTCTTCCGTAGAGGCGCTGCTCAGTCTTTCACGTGTAATGACCGTAAGAATGAGCTCCGCATCCGAAGTTGTATGGAATATTGAGCCCGCAAGCTCAAGTTCTTTTCTTAAGGGACCGTAGTTGATAAGGCTTCCGTTGTTGGAGATGGCAAGGCGGCCTTTAACGTGATTGACAACAAGGGGCTGTGCATTTGCACGGTCCTTGTCTCCCGTTGCGCCGTAACGCACATGACCTATAGCCATATCGCCTTCACCGAGCGAGGCGAGTCTTTCGTGTGAAAAAACATCATTGGCAATGCCGTTGTCGGCATATGATTTAAATACCCCGCAGTCGTTCACACAGATACCGCAGCTTTCCTGTCCACGGTGCTGAAGAGCGAAAAGACCATAGTATGCGGTCGCTGCGAGATCCTCCTTCTTTCCGGAATATACGCCGAAAACGCCGCATTCTTCATGAAGATTACCCATATATAAGCCTTCTTTCTAAAAGATGTTAAAGTAAATCTTTCCGATCAAACCGAAGTCTTCTTAAAATAAGAGAAGAACGGTTTGTGTGAGTTATTGGTAATTGCCTGAAATTTCCTTGTCGGCTTCGAGTACGGCAGCACTGTCGGCAGCACGTTTATCGGCAAGTTTCTTTGCCAGATCCTCATCACCGACCGAAATTATCTCGCAGGCGAGAAGGGCCGCGTTTGTGGAAGAATCGATACCGACGCATGCAACGGGAATGCCGGAGGGCATCTGAACCGTCGAAAGAAGAGCGTCAAGACCGCCGAGGCCTGATGCATCAACCGGAATACCGATAACCGGAAGAGTGGTGTTGGCTGCGATCGCACCTGCAAGGTGTGCTGCTTTACCGGCTGCGGCGATCAGTACGCCAAATCCGTTCTCACGGGCTGTACGGGAAAAGTTTGCGGCTGCTTCGGGAGTTCTGTGTGCAGAAAATACATGAACCTCACAGGGCACGCCAAATTTCTTAAATGTGTCGATCGCGCCGGTGAGTTTGGGAAGATCGTTTTTGCTACCCATGATGATAGCGGCTTTTTTCATAATTATAACCTCTTGTTTTGATTGTCCTGGCGGGATGAAAAAGAAATAGTTTCTCTCGCGGAGATATGGTTTGAAAGTATCACGGGACGATTTGGAAAATTTTGGAAACAAAAATCGGAGCCCACCCCTAAAAAAGGGAACAAAAGCATAATATCACGCATGGGCGGGTATGTCAACAAGATAAAATTGACAAAATTTGGAAATTATGATACTTTTGAAAAAACAACTGTTGAAACAGATAAAAAAATACAGGTGTTTAATTTGTGACAAAGATCAGTTTAAAAAGAAAGCCGGGAGGTATATAATCATGAGAAGCACGGGGATAGTCAGGAAGCTTGACGAACTCGGGAGGATCACTCTTCCGATGGAACTGCGCAGAACACTTGGTTTTGACGACAGAGAATCACTTGAGATATTTGTGGATGACGACAGGATCGTTTTGGCAAAGTACGAACCTACTGATATTTTCAGCGGGCAAAAGGACGATCTGATCGATTTTTGCGGAAAGAAAGTTTCAAGGGCATCGATCCGGCAGCTTGCGAAGCTGGCGGGGCTTATCGAATAAGAGTGATCGTGAGAAAATACGTCGGAGAAAACAAGAAACATATTTAAGGAGGATTTTATGTTAAGGATTGAACATCTGACAAAGGTTTACGGAGTAAAGAAAGCGGTAGATGATCTTTCACTCCATATTAATAAGGGAGAAATTTACGGATTCATAGGCCACAACGGAGCGGGAAAGACCACTACCATCAAATCGTGTTGCGGGATACTGCAATTTGAGCAGGGATCGATCTTCATTGACGGAGTTTCGGTGAAGGACAATCCGCTCGAGGTCAAGAGAAGGATAGCTTATATCCCCGACAACCCCGATCTTTATGATTATATGACGGGTATCAAATATCTGAACTTCATTGCGGATGTATTTAATGTAAGTCGTGAGGACAGACAGAACAGGATACATGAATATGCGAAGCAGTTCGGACTTTTTGACGATCTTGGGGCACTTATTTCTACATATTCTCATGGTATGAAGCAAAAGCTCGCTGTCATCTCGGCGCTCATACATAACCCCAAGCTTATCATCATGGACGAGCCTTTTGTCGGCCTTGATCCTTCCGCATCCCATCTTCTTAAAGAAATCATGCGCAAGATCTGTGATGACGGAGGGGCAATCTTCTTCTCAACACACGTTCTTGAGGTTGCCGAAAAGCTGTGTGACAAGGTTGCCATTATCAAGGACGGACGTCTTATCCGTTCCGGAACGATGGAAGAAGTTAAGGGAGATGAATCTCTTGAAGAAGTATTCCTCGATCTCGCGAAAGATAATCAGTAAGGAGGCAAAATTATGCTTGGAACTCTCTTGAAAAAAGAGCTGCAGGGACTCGGAAATTCATTGTCGAATTCGGGAAGGAGTTCTTCGGGAAACCTGAGGAGCAGGTCTGTTGGAATGAAACTTCTTATCGGAGTGGCCGGTGTTTATTTGGTCGGGATCATGGGATTCCTGTTTTACACTCTGGCTGACACAATTTGCGAGCCTTTCGTTTTAATGGGGATCGACTGGGCCTATTATGCGATCATGGGGATGATATCTCTTACGTTTTGTATCATAGGCGGTGCGATGACATCGTATTCAACGATATATAAGGCAAAGGACAATGAATTTTTGTTATCGCTGCCTATCAGGCCTTCGCTCATCCTGTCAACGCGTGTTTTTATATGCTATGCTATCGACTTTGTTATCAATCTGATAATCCTGGCAGTTTCGATGATCGTGTATGAGATGTATTTTTCACTGACAGCGTCCATGATCGTCGGAGGAATCATAAACATTGTGATCTTCCCGCTGGTGGGACTGGTCCTTTCGCTTCTGCTCGGATGGCTCATTGCTCTTGCGACATCTAAGGTACCGCCCGAAAAAAAGAGCTATGTTTCGCTTGCTTTTGTAATTGTATTCTTTGCCGCGTATATTTTGCTTTATACGAAGATGATGGATATCATGGATCTGATCGTCAACTCAAAAGAATCGGTGGCAGGATTCCTTGAGACATATATCAAGCCTGTGTTCTGGATGGGAAAGGGAGCAACGGGAGACGTGGTGTCAATGCTTCTTCTCGTTCTTGTGTCAGTAGCGGCATTTGTTCTGGTATATATGATACTTTCCGCTTCGTTCATTAAGGTCGTAACAACAAGCAAGGGAAGAAAAAAGAAGGTACATTACAAGGAAGAACAGCTGAATACAAGCGATGTAAAAAGTGCGCTCCTCGGACGTGAGTTTATGCGTTTCAGGAGAAACACGACCATTATGGTAAATTACGGTCTTGGAGTGGTACTTCTTGCGGTGGTGGGTATCGCTATGATCGTCTTTAACGATATGATCGGTGATATTGTGGCCGGTATGGGAGATGGACTCAACGAGATGGGCGCTCTTGTAGGGGTTGCGATGGTTTTTTATATCCTTGCCATGTGTCCGATTACAGCGTCTTCCATATCTCTTGAAGCAAATACGCTTTGGATCCTTAAGAGTCTTCCCATCTCAACGAAAGATATACTTACTTCAAAGCTGAAAGAACATTTGTATCTTACGCTCCCGGCAAGTGCGCTGGCAGCGGTCGGAGTGGTCGTTGCATTTAAACCGTCGCCTCTTATGGCGGTTATGATCGTAGCCTCCATATTTGCGTTTAATGTATTTTTTGCAACATGGGGATTAAGACTTAATATCAGCAAGCCATATTTTAACTGGACAAACGAAGCCGCCCCGGTAAAGAGAGGAGCGTCCGTAACGATAGCGATGCTCGGAACAATGGGAATAATCATGACATTGTTTGTGCTTTATATTGTTCTCGGATCGTTATTGACACCGGAAATCTATCTTGGGATAGTCAGTGCTTTACTGCTTCTTATCGCGTTCGTAAACTATCGCTGGATCTACTCGAAAGGAATAACAGAATTTGAGGAACTGAGATAAACGACCCAGGATGATGTAACAAAAGGTATCGAAAAAGTTTAGGACTTGTGATATAACTATAATGTAACGATTCCCGAGAGAAGTAATCTGCTGAAGTCGAAAAAGTTTTGATAAAGCAGTTCGGGATAAGAAAAATCTTGCCTCAAAAGAGGTGAGGGTAAAACGAGCGATCATGATCGCGTATCGATAGGAAGGAGATTGTTATGACACAGGATGCAGAGAAGAACAAAGGATTTGCGGTTTTAGCGTACCTTTCCTGGCTTTTGCTCATTCCGCTTTTCTGCGCAAAGGATTCACACTTTGCAAGATTTCATGTAGGTCAGGGTATCACGCTCGCCATTTTCTGGGCTTGCTGGTGGGTTGTTGAAATTATAGTCGGTGCGATTACCGGATGGATTCCCATTTTAGGGGCCGTCATTTCAGTGATTGTGGCGCTTCCCAATATTTTCTTCCTGGTATTTGCCATTATCGGGATCATAAATGCCATCAATGGCGAAGAGAAGCCTCTTCCCATTTTTGGAAAGATCACAATTCTCAAGGTTTGAACGTTTAAACCGTATATAGGAACTGTTGTGAAGACAAAAAAGGTATACAGCATCGCTGAAATGCCTTTTAATCATTCAGCCGGGTGCCTGCGGAAATCTGCAGGCATCCGAAGGACTGATCAAAGACAGGCCTTATATATTTCCTGTTTTGTGACTCCGCGATCCTTAGCTACGGCTTTCATGGCATTCTTCTTGTCCATCCCCTGTGATAGGTAAAGATCCATATGTTCGGAAACAGAGAGCTCCTGCCATTTATTTTGCTGTTCTGATAAAAGAAGGGAACTGTCAATCCCTTTTATAACAAGAACACATTCGCCTCTTGGGGTGGTTGCTTCATAAGTCGCAACTGCCTCCTTTATTGTTGTCCTGAAGACTGTTTCATGAACCTTGGTAAGCTCACGGCAAACAGAGATCTGTCTGTCGCCCAATTGTTCCAAAAGATCCCGGAGAGTAGCTGTAAGGTGATGAGGAGCCTCGTAAATGATAATTGTCCGCGTTTCCGAAACGAGTCCGGCGAGCGCCTCTTTTCTGTCTTTTTTATTTTGAGGAAGAAAGCCTTCAAAGCAAAAGCGTCCGGTTGAAAGCCCGGATATGGCAAGCGCGGTAACGGCCGCGCAGGCACCGGGAAGGACTGTAACGGGAATTCCGTTTTCGGCGGCAAGTCTTGCAAGCTCTTCGCCCGGATCGGAAACACAGGGCATTCCGGCATCTGTTATGAGAGCAATACTCCGACCGTCCAAAAGCTTGTTGATAAGCGTTTCGGCCTTGTCATAGCGATTGTTTTTGTGGTAGCTCGTTATGGGAGTATGTATATCAAAATGTGTAAGAAGCTTCATGCTGTTACGTGTATCTTCGGCAGCGATAAGATCGACCTCCTTAAGCGTGCGAATGACCCTTAAGGTGATGTCTTCGAGATTACCGATTGGTGTTGCGCACAAATAAAGTGTCCCGACTGACATATGCGTCAAATCCTCCTGAATCTGTATTTTTTATCTAAACTATGCAGATATGCATTGCTTGGCCGATTTATGAGCGTGGGCGGGCGGTGATCTGCGGGCGACTGCGCCCATAGCAGAAAACTAGAAACCGTAGTCTCTTCGGACTTCTTCAGAGTATATTCCTTCTTTTTCGTAGATTATAAGCGGTGGTTCTATCGTCATACGGGGGTTTCCTCCGCGAACGCTTTCAATAAGAACCATAGAAGGTTCTCTGTCAACATAGGGGTGAACAAGACGCATTCGTTTCGGTTCAAGTCGTACAGCGCGGAGTTCGCCGAATATTTCCGGAAGTCTGAAGGGCCTGTGAACCATGTAAAAACGTCCGCCGGGGCGAACCAGCGTGGCGGCTGCCGTGACGAACTCTTTGAGAGAACAGAGTACTTCGTGTCTTGCAATGGCTTTGGCCTCTGCGGGGTTTTTCAGTCCGTGAAGGTCTGTCATGTAAGGCGGGTTGCCGGTAATAACATCAAAGGAAGAACGTTCAAAAACAGAAGAAGCTTCTCTTATATCGCCCCTAACGATGTCGATCTTATCTTCCAGACCGTTGAGCCGAACGCTTCGACCGGCCATTTCGGCGCTGTCTTCCTGGATTTCCAATCCCGTAAAATGTTTTCCTTTTGTTTTTGCGGAAAGCAGCAGCGGAATGATCCCCGTCCCTGTTCCGAGATCCAGGCATGTTTCGTTTTCTTTTACCGATGCGAATCCGCTAAGAAGTACGGCGTCCATTCCGAAGCAGAAACGGTTTTTGTCCTGAATGCAGAAAAGCCCGCAAAGCTGCAGGTCATCCGCACGCTCGCCGGGCTTTAACATGATCTCTTCACCTGAAGGTGAAAGTAGAAAATTAGTCGTCAAGGTGACTGGTTCCTTCCTGTTTGTCAAGATTCTCAAGTTCCTGCATCGCCTTCATTTCTTCGGCAGAAGCACCGGATTTCTTCTTGCGGGCCTTGAAAGTAAGCTCGGATGGTTTAAAATCTCTGGCTTCTTTGTCGCCGTTTTCAAGAGTGAGGATTACTCTGATAACCTGCTTGAGAACGTTTACACTGCTGACTTCTCCCGATAATCCGTCTTCGGTCGTAACATGATCGCCGACACCCGGAAGCTTTGCGAGAAGTTCTTCGTATGCAAGCTGCTCATTACGCATACAGCACATAAGTCTGCCGCAATTTCCCGAAAGCTTTGAAGGATTAAGAGAAATGCTTTGATCCTTCGCCATCTTGATCGAGACAAGCGAGAACTCAGAAAGGTAAGTGCAACAGCAAAGCGGACGACCGCATATGCCTATGCCGCCGAGTGCCTTCGCCTGATCGCGAACACCGATCTGCCGCAGCTCGATCCTTGTTCTGAAAACCGCAGCGAGATCTTTGACGAGATTACGGAAATCTATCCTGCCGTTGGCAGAGAAATAGAAAAGAACTTTTTTGTTGTCGAATGTATATTCACATTCGATAAGCTTCATCTCGAGACCGTGCTTTTGGATCTTTTCCTGACAGATTCCGAAGGCCTCTTTTTCTTTTTCTTTGTTGGCGAGATTGGTTTCTTCGTCTTCGGCGGTTGCACGTCTCACAATAGGAGCGATCCCTGTGGAATGCTCACCAGGACGAAGCTCTCTGTTGCCTATTGCCACGTATCCGAATTCCACTCCGCGAGTTGTTTCAACTATAACGTGATCCCCCGGGGAAAACTCTTCACCGACCGGATCGAAAAAATATATTTTGCCTATGGGTCTGAATCTGACCCCGATAATGATTTGCATGTTAACTCCTGATATATAATAATTTCGGCACGTATTATGCAGGAAAAGCGTTAAACGGCTCTGAGGGCCATAAGCAGCATTTCCATTGCAATGTCAAAATAAACGGAAGCCTTGAGCCTTTTACGCGCCTTTTCGATAGCATCTATGGCTTCGTTTATGTTTTCAAAGGAACGCAACGACGCCTGACGCTTTATCTCGATGACCGAATCCTGGTAGATAAGCTTGTTGGGGTCCTGAGTTGCTTTGAATAAAAGCATGTCACGCATCCAGAGCGAGAGCAGATCGAGGAAATCATCCACTTTAGCGGAATCACTTCCGCGCGCTCCTTTTTCGCTGTCAAAAAATGAAAGCGAATCCATAAGTTCAGCATGGTTCATGCTGTCGATGCCGGACATGAGCCGTATGACGGCATCACGGGTATCATTAAAGCTTTTCTCGGTGGCATATCTGATTGCTTTTCCGATCGAACCACCCGAAAAGGAAGCACATGTGCGTGCAATGTAGTCGGGCAGATTATACCTCGAAGCCAGAAGTTCCGCAATAGTTTCGTTCTTTACAGGTCTCAACGGAAGCGATATACACCTTGAAAGGATCGTGGGCAGAAAACTGCCCGTGTTTGTTGCGAGAAGGAAGATCACGACATATGACGGGGGCTCTTCAAGAGTTTTCAGAAGAGCATTTTGTGCCTGTTCGTTCATTCTTTCCGCTTCGTCTATGATATATATCTTGTACTTGCCGGAATCGGGCTTTATCTGAATATCATCGACTATCTGTGTACGTATATCCCCAACGGAGATGAGCTGCTTTTCATGTACGACATTGATAATGTCGGGGTTTGTTTTTGCTTCCGCCTGAAAACAGGAAGCACAGCTGCCACAGGGACGAACGTCATCTTCGGAAGTACAAAGGAGAGCTGCCGCTGCACGTGAAGCCAAAAGGTGTTTACCGCTGCCTTCCTCACCGGAGAGGATATATGCATGAGAAATCTTGCCGGTGGAGATGGCATCTTCAAAATGCTTAATGATGTTTTCCTGACCGAGGATATCGTCAAATCCGTGCATATGAACCTCCTCTCTTCGGGTCCGGCTTTTAAACCGAGTCCGGTTTGTTGTAAAGCATGAAAAGCACGCAGCCTTTCAAAATACGAAAGATCAGGTGAAAATATCGAGTAACAGGCCGCGGATCTCATCTATATTTCCGAGAATAAGCATGACATCCTGTTCATCCTTTATGAGCTCGGCCGCTATTTCATCAAGCTTTTCATCGACAAGTCTGATCATACCGTAAACTCTGTGGCGACCTCTTTTATCAAGGAAATTTTCACGGGAAAACTTGTGGGAGCGGTTAACGACTTCGTTCATAAAGTCTTTGATAAGAGCTCTGTAGTGACGCATATCCTTGATATCGCGATGCTTTTTTATCTTTTCACCCTGTTCGCTGATCTCTCCCATCAGAGCAGAAAGACGCTCGGAAAGCGCAGACTCCTCCAGCGTACTCGCAAGCGTGAACTTAAAGTTGCCGTCGGCTTGCGAAACGGGCGCCTTTTGATCGACCGGCGTCGTTTGCTGGGTTTGGTTAATGCGCATGTCCATATCGTTTCTCCGTTACCTCTTTTTGGGAGGATAGATTATCTTTCCCGGTTCGGATTGAGCCGGCTCTTTCTTTCTGCTTTCTTTAAGAAAATCCTTAAGGTCCTGAGATATTTCGTCAATGCACTTATCAAAATCGGAATTTTGATAACGTTTGCGAATACCGAGGGAAAGTAAAACCGATTCGGCAAAATCAGCCTCGTCGGCAATATATCTTCTGCAAAGCTCCGTATATCTCGGAATTGCTTCCAGGCGTTCTCTTTCGACTGCACGAGCCAGCCTGAGACCGTCTTCCACTTCTATATATATCGGACGAACCCTGTCACGACCGTAATAGTCGCGCAGTGATTTAAAGCCCTCCGGGGTCTGAACAAGGAGATATGTTTCGTCATCCTTGATCTGTCCGTCATCGGCCGTGAAATAATACCAATCACCGTGAACCGTATGATAGCAACGCTCTTCAATAATAAGGTCCTGCTTTCTCATCTTGCGAAGAACGTCCGGAGTGACAAATTTATACTCGACTCCGTCGGTTTCTTCGCTTCGTATCGGACGTGTCGTATATGTGACGATACTTCTTAAAGAAACAGGCTGGATATCCAGAAGAGTCTTATAAATTGTGTCTTTTCCGCTAGCGCTTTTCCCCATAATACAATATATATTACCCATAAGCACCTCCCATTTGTTTGAAAGCAGTGTAAGCTACTCCACCCGCTTCAAAAGCGATCGCAAACAGTCCCCACTTGAATAACGACCAAAAGAAATACCGAAAGAGTATTTCCCAACTCTATTATATCACATCATATCAGCTTACTTCCACTTTTTTCTTCTTGAGACGCTTCGAGACGATCCTTCTTGCGAGATATACGACAACTGCGGTAACAGGCACTCCGAGGAACATACCGACCATATTGAAATAGGCGCCGCCGACCGTAATACCGAAGATGACCCAAAGCGGAGATATACCGGTGGAATCACCGAGGATAAGCGGGCCGAGAATCCAGCCGTCAAATTGCTGTATGGCAAGTATGATGATCGCAAAAGCAAATGCATATATAGGATCGATGCAAAGATACAAAAGGATTCCGGGAACGGCGCCGATGAACGGTCCGAAGAAAGGGATCATGTTTGTGACACCGACAATAACGCTCACGAGAAGGGGATAAGGCAGGCCGCCGATCGTGAGTATAACAAAAGTAATAATACCGATTATAAGGGAATCGATGGTTTTCCCTATTATGAATCCGAAGAATATCTGCCCGCAATCACGTGATGTTGAAATGAATGCTTTTGCTTTTTCTACCGGAAGTACGCTGTATGTGATCGCTGTCGTAGCCCTTGCGATACGTCTTTTATCGCAGACCATGTAGATCGAGATCGCGATCGCAAGCAGGAAGTTTATCACTCCTTTTATGACAGCATAACCGGCATTAAAGATCGAAGGAATCGAGTCGGTTACAAAAGTAGTAACTTTTTCGCTGAGCGAAGAAAGCTCAGTGGCAACCCAGGAATCAAAATCCGAAAGGTTGAGGGAGGGAAAGATTTTCGAAATCCAGTCTTTTACCGTGTCGGTCATCGAGTTGAAATCGACTCCGGAGAGCTTTCCGAGAAGTTCTTTCAGGCTGCCGGTGACCTGAGGGATCAGAATGGTGATGGCAAGAGCAAGCAATCCGATCACGATGGTAAATGAAAGAATGATGCTGAGAGCTTTTCGGAGACCGGTCTTTTTAATATGGAAGAGCCTCTCAAAAAGGTATTCGTCGAAGAAATTTACAAGCGGGCTCACAATAAAAGCAAGCAGTCCGGCACCGATAAAAGGAGCAAGAACCGACATAAGATTACCGGCAATCGATATAACCGAAGCAATATTAAATATCACAAGAGCCAAAAGGAGCGCGATGAGTATCGTTACAAGAGAATAAACGCTTATGGAGAAATACTTTGAATTATGCTCAAAATGGTGCTTGCGGGAGCTTTTTGAAGCTGTATCCGAAGATTCCGAAGAAATATCGGAAACGGGTAAATCGGTCGAAACAGATTTGCCGGGTTCGGGTTCTGATGACGTACTGACGGTGGGAGCGTCATCGGAAGCCTTATAAAATCGAACGATTATAGGGTCGCGGTGACCTTTTTCTTCTTTCTTTTTGCGGTCTTTTTTGAAGATGCTGAACCTCATGTGATGCCCTTTCTGTGCGAATATTTATCGCACGGGTTTGCTGACTCCTATTCTATTTTCATAAGGAAGGTTTGTCAAATTAAGGAACGCTCAGTAGCTGCTGATCCTGTCATCCGATTCGTCTTTGCTGTTCTCGATTTTGAGGATCTTCACGTAATAACTGTAATCCGGTTTAACATCGACTTTTACTCTGTCACCGGCCTTGTGGTGCATAAGCGCTTTGCCGAGCGGAGATTCTATACTGATAAGATTGTTCGTCGAATCGGCGCGTACCGTGGTTACAATCTTATAACATTCTTCTTCTCCGTCTTCTTCGAAAAGGATGGTTACGCGGTTGTTGATACCGACCTCGTCGTCGGCCGAATTGTCCTTATAAATCTGAGCGGTACGGATCATTTTTTCGAGGTATCTGATCCGGCGTTCGTTTTGATTTTTAGCCTGTTTTGCGGCTTTATATTCATAGTTTTCGCTCAGATCGCCCTGTGCCCTCGCCTCATTGACTTCGGATAACAACTGCGGGCGTACCACAAGTATTCTGTGATCGATCTCCGCCTGCATCTTGTCAATATCTTCCTGTGTAAGTCTGTCGTTCATGAAATTCTTCCTTTCGGCTGCCGCAGACGGCAGCGGTTGTAATATGCTCATTTATATTATATTACGCTAATGTGATGTCGTCTTCAAGAGACGGAAACATATATAATATCTCATGGCAGCATTGAGTCGTGAAAACGAAAAAATTGACTAAAAGGTAAATTTGAATGATAATGTTTTCGGTAAATCGAACGAGAAAAAGCAGGGGGAGATATGAGACTCAAGAATGTTCCGCGAGCGGCGGAAGCAATAGAAAAAAGTAAATATGCGGTTAAGGAGCCCGAAAGGTTCAAAGGAAGATGGTCCGAGTTTTTCGGAAACGGCAATCCCATACATGTTGAGCTCGGAATGGGAAAAGGAAGGTTTGTGATGGATATGGCAAGGCTGAACCCGCAGATCAATTTTATCGGGATCGAGAGGCAGAAATCTGTTCTTGTAAGGGCGGTCGATAAGATGGAGGAAGAGCCTCTCGTAAATGTTGCCCTTGTCCTTTACGAGGGAGACGATATCGAAGAAATACTCGGAGAGCACGAGATCGACAAGATCTACCTTAATTTCTCGGATCCCTGGCCAAAGGACAGACACGCAAAGAGGAGGCTCACGAGTGACAGGTTCTTCCCGCGATACGATCACGTCCTCAAAAAGGAAGGAACGATAGAGCAAAAGACCGATAACAAAGGACTTTTTGAATACTCACTCGAATCCGCCGTTAAATGCGGCTGGAAGATACTTTTTGAAACCGATGACCTGCACGGGAGTCCGTTTTCTAAAGGAAATGTTATGACCGAGTATGAAGAGAGTTTTTCGGCAAACGGCAACAAGATATGCAAGGCAATTTAAGGAAGACGACACCTTGGGGACGGGGGTTGAGGGTCATTTTTTTGCCACCCCGGGGACGGGGGTTGAGGGTCATTTTGGGGGAGCGAGGTTTTAAATGAATTATTCGGATGATTTTAAGATCAATAACAGACAGGACCTCATGGACCTGATAAAAG
>JAILKT010000020.1 GCA_024693545.1 Lachnospiraceae bacterium | reverse complement strand
ACCATGGCAGAGTACTTCCGTGATGTTAAGAATCAGGACGTTCTTCTCTTCATTGATAACATCTTCAGATTTACACAGGCAGGTTCGGAGGTTTCCACACTTCTCGGACGTATGCCTTCAGCCGTAGGTTACCAGCCTACGCTTGCAACGGACATGGGTACTCTTCAGGAGCGTATCACATCTACGCGTAAGGGCTCGATCACATCGATCCAGGCTGTTTATGTGCCTGCCGATGACCTTACAGACCCCGCTCCTGCAACGACATTCACCCACCTCGATGCCACAACGGTTCTTTCAAGAGATATCGCCAGCATGGGTATTTATCCCGCAGTTGATCCTCTTGATTCGACAAGCCGTATCCTCACTCCCGAGGTTGTAGGCAACGAGCATTACGAAGTTGCACGTGAAGTACAGCGCGTACTTCAGCGTTATAAAGAGCTTCAGGACATTATCGCCATCATGGGTATGGACGAGCTTTCCGATGAGGATAAGCTTACGGTTAACAGAGCACGTAAAGTTCAGAGATTCCTCTCACAGAGTTTCTCGGTTGCAGAGCAGTTTACGGGTATGCCCGGTAAGTATGTTCCGCTTAAGGAAACGCTCCGCGGATTCAGGATGATCCTCGACGGCCAGTGCGATGAGATTCCCGAGAGTTGCTTCCTTATGGCAGGAACTATCGATGATGTATTTGAGAAAGCCGGAATGGCAAAAAAGTGATTACAGCGAAACCCACGGAAAACCGGGGCTTTGGACTGAAAGGAGATTAGCCATATGGCACACTATCCGCTAAGAATCGGAACTCCCGACGGACTTTTATTCGACGGTGAGGTTGAGCGCGTTAAGTGTCGAACGATTACCGGAGATCTCGCAATACTTACGGGACACTCCAACTATTGTACGGCGCTTGGAATGGGTGACGCATATATACGGCTCGAAGACGGAACAGAGCGTCACGCAGCCTGCATCGGCGGTATGATAAGCATGATGAATAATACGGCTCATCTTCTTGCTACAACATGGGAATGGAAAGAAGATATAGATGTTCCCCGTGCAGAGCTTTCAAGAGATAATGCCGAGAAAGTGCTTGCAGATGCCAATGCTACTCAGGAGCAGAAAAACATAGCAAAAGCACGCCTGCAGAGGGCACTTGTGAGAATTGGCGTAGCTCAATCAGAATAGAGATACAGAGATCCGGTAGTCCGCGATGCGGGCTGCCGGATTATTGTTTGTCAGAGAGAGAGAAGACCCACGATGAGAAATAAGTACTGCGGGAAGTGCTAATGGGGTATTTCTCCGAAAGGAGAGTATAAAAGAGGCATTCTTCCGAAAGGGAAAGTGTAAAAGGGACTTACTTCCAAGGGGAAAAGTGTTATAGTAAATATGGGGATACAAACAAATAAGAGGGGAAATTGTTATGGTTCTGGATGGTCTGAAAATCTACAGAAGGAGATATATTCCAAAAGAGTATATCGATCTGAAAAATGACGAAAGAGTTTCACTTGATGATAATTATCTTATAACAAAATGGAAACCGCTCAGACCAAGGTCTGATTTTGCACAGGGGGTTTCTGTGTATTGCCTTAAGAAGGGCTGGAAGATAAGCAATATCATGGACGAAGAGGGCAAGACTCTCGAGTGGTATTGTGATATATGTGAATTCATAATTGATGATGAAAACAACTCTTTTACGAGTAACGACCTGCTTCTCGATGTAATCATATATCCGAACGGCAGGGAACTGATCCTCGATGCGGACGAAGCCGCCGATGCGCTCGAAAAGGGGCTCATTACAAAAGAGCAGATGATAAAAGCGCTTCGTTCTTTTAATTCTCTTCTCGAAGTGATCAGACACGGTGAATTTGAGAGCCTGATAGATAAGCTGAATCTTTGACGCGGAGAGAACGTGTTTCTTTGAGAGTATATCAGAGGAAATAGGCGTTAAACGGGTTACTTGATGTTTTTGTTTTTGTTCGAAAAGAATACTCTGATAAGATAACCGATAGCTACACCGATTTCATTGAGGATAAGATCGTCAACGTCACAGTAGCCGCGAAGGGAGAGCATCTGGGCTACTTCGATGATTATGATTATCAGTGAGGAAATAAGCATAACCCTGAGGAATGAGCGTCTTGTGTTATCTTTGATCCCGAAAAGGAAAAAACCGAAAGGGATAAAAAGCACGACATTACCTATCAGATTTGCAAGAACCTGAGCATAAATAAGAAACGGCAGTCTGTAAGCGAGCAATTTGTGAAAATAAATGATGGTTTCAAAGGGAACGGGATTAAAGCGGGAAAGGACGTTTTCCGAGTAAGTCATCGTATCGGTGCCTGTGACAGCACGCCCAAAAAGCATCAAAAGCATAATGATGCTGTAACAGATAAAAATAATAAGTCTGATCTTTTCTTTTTTTTGCATATTCCCCCAACGAACATAAACGAAATAGGTCCCCACCTATATATGCCCGTTAATTATATCATAAATCTGAAGAAAGAGAAGCTTGCATTTCGGCACGGAAGTTGAGAAGTGCATTGTGCAAATGCTCGGTTGTAAGTTCTGATGCCTTCTGTGCGTCACGGTTTTTTATGGCTTCGAGGATCTTTCTGTGTTCATTGACGGATTTAACCGCGCGTCCCGGTGCGCGAAGCGAAAGGCCGCGTCCTCTTTGGATCTGATTATGGAAATTGGTGAGCATCGCGCGAAGTGAGCGGTTGCCCGATGCTTCGTATATCAGTTTATGGAAATCGGTATCCAGTTTCCAAATCTGATCGGTATCATTTTTCTGTATGTAAAATTCCTGAAGTTCAATGATCTTTTCAAGAGCTACAAGTTCTTCTTCGGTGATTCTGCTTGTGGCAAGCTCGGAAGCAAAGCCTTCTATGTGAAGCCTTATCGCATATATGTCTTCTACGTCCTGAGCGGATACGCCGACAACAACGGCACCTTTATTCTGGATCGTTTCGACAAGACCCTCAAGTTCGAGCTGCATAAGCGCTTCTCGGATCGGCGTTCTGCTGACACCGAGGTCTCTTGAAAGACGCAGTTCGTTCATTGTATCACCGGCCTTATATTCTCCGCTCAAAATACCGTTTTCGAGTGCGGCAAATACTCTGGCTCGTAGGGATCCGGTGTCCTTTACCGGGGTTAATGCTGTCATGACTGTATACCTCTGCTAAATGTTGCCCGGTTTGAATCGTAGCACCGCCCGGAAAGCCGGCACTGCCCGGAAAAGTATTGCTTTTATACGCTTCAAACCTTAACGCTTATATGTTATGCTATCAGAAGTTTTCGGGAAGTCCCGGAAGCTCGTCTTTATAAAGTCTTACCTGAGAAAGCAACTCTTCGTCGCTCATGATGGTAACACGGCCGTCATTGTACTGCGAGTCAACCCAGTCCTTGATCTTTACGACAGCGGGGTTCTTCTTGCTGATGGCCTCATCGCCGGTCAGACCGAAGTGGCGGTTGATCCAGCACGCGATCCCCGCAAGACCGGAGGTGTTTGAAACGGATACCTTAGCGGGACGATTGAGGATGCGCTCGGTATCAAAAATGTTATAGATCTCTTCGTCCTTTAAGAGTCCGTCTGCGTGAATACCGGCACGGGTGAGATTGAAATTCTTCCCGACGAAAGGAGTCTGGGGAGGAAGATCATAACCCGTCTCCTTAACGAAATAATCGGCGATCTCGGTGATAACATGAGGATCCATGCCGTTAAAATGACCGCGAAGAGAAGCATATTCAATGACCATGGCCTCGAGCGGAACGTTACCCGTGCGCTCTCCGATACCGAGAAGCGAGCAGTTAACTGCGCCGCATCCGTACATCCAGGCAACGGAAGAGTTAACAACAGCCTTATAAAAATCGTTATGACCGTGCCACTCAAGCATGTCGCTTGTAAATCCGGCATAATGTTGAAGTCCGTAGAAGATACCCGATACGCTTCTGGGAAGAGCAACACCGGCATAAGGGATGCCGTAGCCCATAGTGTCGCAGGCACGGATCTTGATGGGGATACCGCTCTCGTCCGAGAGGTCTTTGAGCGCCGATGCAAAAGGAATAACAAAACCGTAGAAATCGGCTCTTGTGATATCCTCGAAATGACAACGGGGACGAAGGCCGGCTTCGATGCATTCCTTTGCGATGCCCATGTATTTATCAAGGGCCTGTTTTCTTGTAAGACCCATTTTGTTGAAGATGTGATAATCGGAGCAGCTCATAAGGATACCGGTTTCCTTAATTCCCATGGTCTTTGCAAGTTCAAAGTCCTGCTTTGAGGCGCGGATCCAAGTGGTGATCTCGGGGAAATCATAGCCGAGCTCCTGGCACTGCTCAATTGCTTTTCTGTCTTTTTCGGAATATACAAAGAACTCGGTCTGACGGATCATGCCGTTGGGACCGCCGAGACGATGAAGAAGTTTGTAAATATCCACCATCTGCTTTGCGGTATAGGGAGAACGCGACTGCTGACCGTCACGGAAGGATGTGTCGGTTATGAAGATATCATCAGGCATGTGCGCAGGAACCTTTCTGTAGTTGAAAGGAATCTTGGGCACTTCCGTGTAAGGATAGATCTGACGGAACAGCTCGGGCTCTTTAACGTCCTGAAGCTGATACGCATAAGGATCCTGCTCTAAAAGATTTGTGTTCGGATTGATTGATAATTCTGATTTTATCATGATGATCCCCTCTCTGAACAAATGCGGTCTACCGCATCCGTTCCGCGTCACGTATTATTTACATTAATTTCCTTGTCCCCGATAATTATACCAAGTATGGATTTTTGCATGATTGTATACAATTATACAAGCATAACTGCATTTGTCAATAAAAACTTCAGTCCGCCCGGTACAAGTGTGCTCAAACCCGGAGGGCACAAAGGGATTCGGCCCGGAAGGCACAGGGAGATTCGGCCCGAACCTTTGAAAAGATGCGAGGTTATTCAGAAAAGACAACACGGGAAATTACTCGGGAATTGAATTAACACTTATTCTCGCTTATAATGCTAAAAGGCAGTAAGCAGTAAGCCTTAAGCAGTAAGCCATGAGCAGTAAGCCGTGAGCAGTAAGCAGTAAGCAATGAGCAGTGAGTGGCACAGAAACAGGAACAGAAAAGGCAACAGAAACTAATCGGAAACAGAACCGGCAACAGAACCGGCAACAGAACCGGAATCATCATATAATAATGACAGAAAGAAAGAATACCATGAATACCGAGATCATCAGGGTTGACAGGGAGCATCTTGCACCCGAAGACTTAAAAAAAGCGGCAGAGATCATCAGAAAGGGAGGGCTTGTGGCCTTCCCGACCGAGACTGTTTACGGACTCGGAGGAGATGCATTCGATCCGACCGCATCGAAAAGAATATATGCGGCAAAGGGACGTCCGAGCGACAATCCGCTTATAGTTCATATCGCCGACATAAATGAAATAACAAGGGTAGCCCGTGATATCCCGGGAGTAGCCTATAAACTGGCTGAAAGATTCTGGCCCGGGCCTCTCACGATGATACTTAATAAACGGGATGAGCTTCCGAAGGAAACAACGGGCGGACTTGCCACCGTTGCTGTCAGGATGCCATCGGATCCCGTGGCGGCCATGCTCATCCGAGAAGCAGGCGTGCCCATCGCCGCACCGAGTGCGAATCTTTCGGGACGCCCTTCAACGACATGTGCGCAGCATGTGATCGAAGATCTTTCGGGCAGGATCGACATGATAATCGATGCGGGCGCGTCAAAGATAGGGCTCGAGTCGACGATCATCGATCTGACATGTGTACCGGCGCTGATCCTGCGGCCCGGATATATAACAAGAGAAATGCTTTCGGAGATCATCCCCGAAGTCGGCTTTGACAAGGCGGTTTCCGGAAAACCCGGAGACGAAAAAGCGCCGCCCAAAGCACCCGGAATGAAGTACAGACATTACGCGCCCAAGGGAGATCTCGTGATCTATTCGGGCTCTCAGCAGGCAGTAAGAGAGAAAATTACGGATGAGGTACAGAAGACCCTTGCGGAAGGAAGGAAAGTCGGGCTTCTTGTGTGTGATGAGGAAGAAAAAATCTTTAAAGAGAAGTTTGGGGACAAAGTAGTGATAAAGATGCTCGGCTCCCGTGACAATGAGGAGGAGATCGCATCCGTTCTGTTCGCAAGACTTCGTGAATTTGACGATGAAG
>JAILKT010000123.1 GCA_024693545.1 Lachnospiraceae bacterium | reverse complement strand
GGGGATTTTTATCCAAAGCCGGCAAAAGAAATCTTCCGATTCTTGCAAAGGTCTTCAATTGCACCTCTGAGGACGAAAAAAGAACGCTTCTTACAAATTACTATAACTATACCGTCTATAAAGATTATAAGAATATGGGCTTTTCCATCAAGACTCTTCGCGAGCATATTACCGCAGATATACCGGAGGCCTTTATTATCCGTGACAAGAAGTATGACAGTGTCAGGGGAAAGTTAAATCCTTTCATCGACTTTGTCATTGCGGATTATTATATGAGAAATCCGGATCAGAACAAGCGTCTGGTTGAGCAACTGAGAGCATCCGAAAACGAAGTCGCAAAAGACAAGATATACAGAAATGAAGCCGGCTTTATATGGGGTAAGGTTAAGGACCTCGTCCTTAACGGTATCCTTCCCGAGATGGACAGCGATAAGATCAGGAAAAACGTTCTGAACAAGGACGAGGACTTTGTCGAGCTCAGTGACAGAAACTTTATGATAACTTCGGAAGGTGTAAGCGTATTTGTAAAGATCATCCACCTTATGACACTGTTTATGGACGGCAAGGAGATCAATATCCTGCTTACTTCGTTGATCAACAAGTTTGAGAATATCACGGCGTTTATAAAGGTGCTTAAGGAAGAGGGGCTTGAGACCGGATTCTTGGGCGGATACAGCTTCTTCAACGAAAAAGACAAAGATGTGATCAACAGCGAAGAGGTCGCAAAGCAGCTCCGTATCGTCAACAGCTTTGCCCATATGTCTAAGCCCTCGGCAAATGCCAAGTATGTAATGTTTGAAGATGCGTTATACATTCTTGGAATGGATCCGGAAGAGATCGATGATAAGCTGGAGTACTTGGCCGTAGTCGTATGTGCAAAAGACGGCGATCATGGTCTCAGGAACTTTATTGCCAACAACGTGCTTGAATCCGACAGATTCAAATATATCGTGAGATACGGTAACACCAGGAAGATCAAGAAACTCGTCGAGAACGAAAAGGTTGTTTCGTTCGTGCTTAAGGATATACCCGATGCACAGATACTCAGGTACTATAACAGTATAAATGAAACAACAAAAATGGAATGCACCGAAAAAATGCGTAAGATGATCTCTGAAAGGCTGCTGAATTTCTCCTATGCGGATATTGAGAATGTCCGCCAGAATGACAAAGATGCCACACCGAAGGAACAGGAAGAAAAGAGGCAGAAGCAGGCTCTTACAAGACTGTATCTTGCGGTGCTCTACCTGATCGTGAAAAACCTTGTAAACATCAACAGCAGGTATTTCCTTGCATTCCATTGCGCCGAGCGTGACGCGATACTGCTGGATGATGTGCACAACGGTCTTAAAGCAGCGGTTGAGGGCAAGGATTACTTAAAGGCAGCACAAGAACTGTATAACAGAAACCCTCAGAAAAAGAAAAGAGTGGATGAGTATATCAGGGCGGATATGAACAATGCCGACCGGTATGCGATCAGGGTATTCAGAAACAAGATCGAACATCTTGATGCCGTAAGAAACGCCGATCTCTACATAAATGATATAAAAGAATTTAAGTCGTGGTTCGAACTGTATCATTACCTGCTGCAAAGACGTATCGTTGCTCAGTATGAGTTCGATTCAAAGCTTCCGAGCAAAAATGATCCGACAAGGATGGTCATCAGCGAGGAAGAGTTGAATCCGCAGACCTTAAGATATTTCTCTCTGCTTGACAAATACAAGTGTCCTTGCAAGGACTTCATCAAGGCGCTTTGCGTGCCGTTTGCTTACAACCTTCCGAGGTACAAGAATCTGACCATCGAAGGACTGTTCGATAAGAACCGCCCGGGTTCTGCGAATGATGAGCAGGCAGGCGAGGCAGCGGAAGAAAATGTATGAGTGGATGGAAATGTAATGGCTGAATAGCCGACGATAAGAAATTACTATTACCCCTGCAAAACTGCAGGGGTCTGACACTGCAATAGCCATCAATGCATCTGTAAATACTGAACTACACCCCTGTAAACTGCAGGGGTCTGACACTCACACCGTGTACTTACAGTCATATCGATACAGAACTACACCCCTGAAAAACTGCAGGGGTCTGACACGCTAAGAATGATTTTTTTGTAAGTTCCTTAAGAACTACCCCCCTGCAAAACTGCAGGGGGGTAGTTCTTTTTTTTCAGCTTTTTTTTCAAGGCAGGTTTTAGGGGATGGTATCCTTGAGCCACAGAAACGGACACGAGAAAACGAAATGATAGGTTAGAGTAGTTTTTTCAGGAAAAAACCCAATCGATAACCAAGCACGGTTTAAGATTAGGTCACAAGTTACAGGGCGGGAGGTCATAGCGACCGGTACTGCCGAGTCAATTTACACTTTAAGGAGGTAAAATCATGGGAGCACTTGTTATTGCAAAAAAGGTCATCGACGGCGCGTCATTTCTTATCGGTGTTGTAATTAAACTCGCAGACATTGTGAAGGCGGTGAAAGAAGGAGGTGAAGTCAATGAGTGAAAAGATCATCGTTGCGCTTATCAAAGCAGGGGTAACCATCATAGCTGCCCTTATCAGTAAAAACTGAATACAGTAAAGAATGGGAGGAGGGGGGGAGGGGGAGGAGAACACAGACAAAAGAGGAGAAGTATATGAGAAAATCAAATAATATGAAACAAAACACAGAGGATCCGAGAGAGAGGAAGGACTGCAAAACGTGCGCATACCGGCTCGGACTGATAGCGACACCGATAGATCCGTGCGTCAAATGCAAGATGCGCCGGTTCGAAAACGAGTTATCGGATCTAAAAAGGAATACTAATAATAAGGCAGAATGATGAAAGGAGATGACAGAAATGGCAATTTACAAACCGGGAAGACCATATAAGTACAACCCGACGACCGGGGAAGGCCATATGCCGCCGTCAGCTCCCGGAGAATACAGGATCAGGAACCGGCAGGGGGCGATCACATATGTTGGCGAGACTTGTGATCTGAGAAGGCGTCTGTACCAGCATATGCACGGAGGAAAGCTGTCTGACGAGCGAAACGCCGGCGGAACATTTGAGTGGAAGCTGGCGGATGGCCGATCCACTTCGG
>JAILKT010000014.1 GCA_024693545.1 Lachnospiraceae bacterium | reverse complement strand
CAGTGTCTGTAGCTTGTTCCTGTGTAAAGCGAGAAGGGCGGCTTTATAACTCCCGCATCTTTAAGTGCTTTCACAAGAACGTCTGCGTCAGCGGTTGAGATCTCGCTTGAGCTGTGATCTATGATCGTTCTCTTTTCGTAGGGGATCCCTTCTTCATCGGTAAGAGTAACCAGGTTACATCTTATCGCTATATCGCCGTCCTTCATCGGTACGCCTATGCTCAGCGCCTCGAGTGGCGATCTTCCTGTGTAATAATCTCTCGGATAATAACCGAGTACGGCAAGATTAGCCGTATCGCTGCCGGGTTTCATTCCCTCCGGAATGGTGGACGCAAGACCGAGTTCCGATGTTTTTGCGAGTTCATCCATCGAGGGTGTTGCAGCCGCCTCAAGCGGAGTGGCTCCCCCGAGCTGTTCAAGCGGCTCATCTGCCATTCCGTCTCCAAGAACGATTATGTATCTCGTTTTAGCCGCTCCTTTCTGCTGTGAATCGGCTTTTGCATTTTCTTTCATTTTCTACCTCCTGTTTGGAAACGTTCTCCCGTTTCCGTTTTCTCTTATAAGCGTTGCCGAATGCGACGGGTAGATTCCGCTTTCGGTTTCATGCTTTTATATATGTAAACTCCGGGCATTAACCTTTTCCGGTCCCTTCCTTCACCCTTGTGATATGAAGGGCGGGATTCTCTATATTGCAGAGAACGCAGTAATACCTGCGTTCTCAAAATCGGTCAGTCATGGAAATCAGTCCGGATGCGGCCGATGATCTTAAGGCCCGCCGCAGCCTTCTTAAAGTCTTTTTCGCTCATAACGGGTGTGATAAATGCAAATTCTCCATCCGAGGGCGCAACTTCCCTGATATCCCCGAAAGCCTTCCTTGCCTCCTTTTCATCCGCAGCCGCAACGCGGATAAGAGATGCATTTTTGCTTTCTTCATATGATACAACGTTTGCGTGTTCTTCTGTCCATGCGGGAACCTGCCTTACATCAGACCTGCCTGCCATGCATCTTGCCGCCTCGGACATATCTGCCACAACAGCACTTGCAGTAGGGAGCTTTCCTGCTCCGCTTCCGTAAAACATGATATCACCGACCGCATTTCCGCATATAAGAGACGCGTTCTTAACTCCCTTTACCCCGTAAAGCTCATTATCTTCTCTTACAAGGAAAGGTGCGACCATAGCCGTGATCTTACCGTTCTCACGCGAGATCACGCTGAGAAGTTTAACTCCGGCATGAAGCCTGCGCGCATACTTGAAATCTGTTACGGTAATAGCGCTTATGCCCTCTGTATGAACGTCATCACAGCTCACATATTTTCCTTCAAGTATCGATGCAAGGATCGCCGTTTTTCTCATTGCGTCATGACCTTCAACGTCAGCCGTGGGATCCGCCTCCGCATATCCCTTCTTCTGCGCTTCACCGAGAGCCTCTTCAAATCCGGCTCCGGCTTCGCTCATACGCGTAAGGATATAGTTGGTCGTTCCGTTTAAAATGCTCTTCATGTGGATAATATCATCACCGTCAAGAGCAGTCATGATCGGTCTGATCAGCGGTATTCCACCGCCAACGCTTGCCTCAAAAAGATAACGGCATCCATGCTCCTGTGCGATCTTCATAAGCTCGCTTCCGTGTGTCGCAACAAGCTCTTTGTTTGATGTGCAGACCGACTTGCCTGCCTCAAGTGCCGCACGCGTAAATTTAAGTGCCGCTCCGACACCTCCCATAACCTCTGCAACGACTTTGACATCCGGGTCATTCAGGATATCGTTCACATCATGTGTGAGGACCTTCTCCACGGGATCTCCCGGGAAATCCCTAAGATCGAGGACATAAGCAGTTTCAAGCTCTATCCCCGCCTTTTTCATAATAATATCCTTATTTTTGTTCAGGACCTCAAAAACTCCGGAACCTACCGTTCCGTATCCAAGAATCGCTACTTTCATGTGATCACATATCCTTTCTTCTATAGATCAGACTTTATCCTCTCGTCCGAGTATCTTGAGGGAGCTGACTCCCGCCAGCGCCGTAAGCATCGCTATTATTTCGTCAACCGGCTTCGTCTCGGGCAGTATCTCCATACCGATCGTGACCGACGCGATGCCTCCGATGGGAATAGACTGATGAATGGTCAGTATATTCGCTCCGTACCTCGCGATCCGATTGAGCATCTCCGAGAGAAGTCCCGGTTTATCCTCGAGCTGTAACATTACGTTGATCGTCTTTCCCCTGTTGTTCTCGTGGAAGGGAAAGATATCATCCTTATACTTATAGAATGAACTTCTGCTGATATCGACTTTCTTTGTCGCATCAAGTACCGACGCAGCCTTTCCCGACTGAAGAAGTCTTTTGGCTTCAATAACTTTTAGCAATACTTCGGGAACTGCAGTCTCTCTCACCAGATAATACTTTTCCTTATTATTCATATTATACCCCGTGTTTTTCGGTCAGAAACAGATGTCCGTGATGCGTGGAATATGTTATCACAGGATTTTACATAAATCAAGATAATTTTTGAATATTCTTATTTCAAATTAAGTGTGAGAAAATACAGCCTCCGATCTTTATGTCGGAGGCTGCTTCTTTATTCCGTGCCTGATTCAATAATCCATTGACTCCATGTACTTCATATATTTCACGACCATCAATGCCATCTTGAAAGTGATCGCGTCATCAAATACCCTGAGATCGAGATTTGTAAGTTTCTGAAGCTTATCAAGTCTGTATACAAGTGTATTTCTGTGTATAAAGAGCTGACGTGACGTTTCCGAAACATTTAAATTGTTTTCAAAGAATTTGTTTATGGTCTGAAGCGTTTCCTCGTCAAAATCGTCAGGTGACTTTCCACCGAAGATCTCGTGTATGAACATCCTGCACATCTGAACGGGGAGCTGATAAATAAGTCTGCCGAGTCCGAGCTTGTTATAGGCAACGATATTTCTTTCACTGTAAAATATCTTTCCTATATCAAGTGCCATCTTTGCTTCCTTATACGATCTCGAAATATCCTTGAGCTCATCAACGATCGTTCCGAAAGCCACGTGAACCGTCGACATAGCTTCGGTATTGAGCATATCAAGGATTACTTTTCCGGCTTTTTCAAGATCCTCATACGTTTCATAAGAACGAACTTCACGGATAAGAATTATATTCTTTTCGTCAACTTCGGTTATAAAATCCTTTCCTCTGGTTGCCGCATAAAGCGATCTGACCGTTTCCAGCGCAGCCGCGTCCTTTTCAACACGGGTTTCGATTACGAAAGCCACTCTTCTCCGGTCTTTTTCAACCCTGAGCTTTTTCGCTTTGCTGTATATATCAACAAGGAGCATATTATCCATAAGAAGAGAACGTATGAAATTATCCTTGTCGTACTTTTCTCTGTATGCGATCATGAGGCTTTCGATCTGAAGCGTACAAAGCCGGCCTATCTTTTCTTTATCCGGTCCGTAAGTTGACAGAATATAAGCTATCTGATGATCTTCATAAATCTTTGACAACATATGGCTTCCGACAACCTTAAAGACAAGGTCGGAATCCACGAATTTTTCGATCTCATCTTTGATGCTCTTATCGCTTCCCTGAGGTTTAAAGGTACCTGCAACCTTGTGACCGTCCGTTTCGTAAAGACACAGTTCATTGCCCGATACATCCTTAACATCGGTCAAAGTATTCTGTAAAATCTGGTTTGAGATCATTTCGCGTTCCTTTCTTTCTGCTTGCATTTCATCGCGAATCTACAAGCGTTATGATAGCAAACGAAGTCAATTTTGTAAAGAACGCTGAAGTGCGCGGCAGGTGGTTGACCACATAAAAAATAAAGTATATTGTAAATAATACAGACCCGCAACAATGCGGAACATTCAGGAGGACGGGCAGTTGAAGACCGTGATCGCCGGTACGGGTAAAAAGAGTATAAAAACGCTCCTTGAAGAAAAAGGAGTCTCTCTTTATGCGCCCTGCGGCGGCCGCGGAACCTGCGGTATGTGCGTTGTAAATGTTCTTTCCGGCTCCTGTCCGCCTTCCGAAACCGACCTTGAGATGCTCCGTGCCGAAGACATAGCCCGCGGAATGCGTCTCGCATGCAAGGCTTTCCCCGTCGGCGAAATCGTTGTCGAAACATCGGGCGGGGCCGAGCCCGTGATATTGACCGATTATTACTCCGGCACTTCACCCGCATCAGGTAATGCTGCCCCCGATCGCGCTTTTTCACATTCGGAAGGCTCCGCTTCAACAAGCAGTGCATCATTCGCCAAAGATCATTTATATATAGGGATCGACCTCGGTACCACAACGATAGTTTTGGCAGTTCTCGGTGCCGACGGCCGGCCGTCCGTTACCCGCTCTTTTCTCAATCCGCTCGGAAAATACGGCGCAGATGTCGTTTCCCTCCTCGAAGCTGCTTCAAACGGCAATCTTTCCGAAATGAGCGGACTTCTCCGCAAAAAGATCAAAGAAGAGCTTGAAAGCCTTACAACGCCTATATGGCGTGAATTTGCTCATCCTGCTCCCGGCAGCAACGAATTTACCGGTTCCGATACGACAGCCCGCTATTCGTCCGGGCCGCAGATACAGATCGCCCTCGCCGGTAACACGGTGATGACGCACATATTCATGAACTGGGACACCTCCGGACTCGGTACGTTTCCTTTCAGGCCTTTCTGCCTTTCCTCCGCCGAAACAACTCTCTGCGGTTTTCCCGTTTATGTTTTCCCCGGCATCGGTGCATTTGTCGGCGGTGACATCGTTGCGGGCATTTACGGTCTCGACCTCATCAACGGTAAAAGCGGAGATATGCTCATGGATCTCGGTACAAACGGTGAGATCGTCCTTAAAACCGATAAAGGTCTGATCGCGACCTCCGCATCAGCAGGACCCGCTCTCGAGGGTGCGCACATCTCATGCGGAACGGGCTGTGTCGAGGGCGCCGTAACCGGCATCACTCTCGAAAACCTGAGACCCGTACTCACTGTGGCCGCTGCCTCCGCAGTCTCCCCTGCTGCGACATTATCCCCCACCGCTGCCGTGCCCGGCTCGGTCACTTCCGCACCAAACAAAGGACTCGCCGGCGCATGTGGAAGCGCGATCCTTGAACTTACCGACGAGCTGCTGAGGACAGGCATCTTAAGACCCGACGGCTCTTTTACTGAAAGCTGTGCGGACGAGGGATTTGCTTTCGGTACGGACCGTAACGGAAGAGTTCTTTCTCTCACACAGGCCGACGTGCGCGAACTCCAGCTTGCCAAAGGGGCTGTATATACCGCTGCGGTCATGCTTTGCGAAAAAGGCGGCATAGCTCCGGACAGTCTTCACATAAGTCTCGCGGGCGGAATGGGCTCCGGCCTGCGTCCGGAGCGTATTGCGAGGACCGGCATAATTCCCGCATGTGCGTCGGTACAGGCTGTCGGAAACAGTGCACTCGGCGGTCTGATGAAATTCCTTCGGGCCTCATCCGGTCCCGAAACAAAAAACACCGCCGCCAAAGACCTTTCGGACCTTGCCGGCAGTGTCACTGTATATGACCTTGCTCTCGATGATCGTTTCGAAGAAAGATTTCTCAATTCTCTTTCTTTCGGGAAACGATGAATTCATATTTTCGGTTCCTTCAGCACTTTCGATTCGTTTGTGCCTTCAGTCCGTCATATCTTAAATCTCTCGACCGCTTCTTTAAGCGCAAACGCTTTCTCCTGAAGCTCACGTGATACTTCTTCAAGTTCCGAAGACGATACATCATGACTTTCAATAACCTGATTAACGAGCGATGTGAGTGAGAATGCTTCTTCCGTACTTGCCGAAATATTACTGATCGAATCGATCGTCACCGCACGTGTTCCGGACATATCCTTCATGTCATCATTGATGTCGTTTATCTTGTTCATCAGGTTGTTGATCTCACCCTTCGTGGTTGTGAGGTTCTCTATAAGACCAACCGATATATCATTCTGCGATCTTACGATCTCATCGGCTCTGTGAACATTACCCGCTGTAGTCTGAGCCTGCTCGTTGATTTCGACGGCACATTTCTTGATCTCGT
Source organism: Lachnospiraceae bacterium (assembly GCA_024693545.1). Lineage (GTDB taxonomy): Bacteria > Bacillota > Clostridia > Lachnospirales > Lachnospiraceae > RUG11977. Next base: position 21,784 of record JAILKT010000014.1, on the reverse strand, counting down.
TAGCCGCCTTGCTTGTCTGATCCGCAAGTTTTCTGATCTCTTCCGCAACGACAGAGAAGCCTCGTCCCGATTCTCCTGCCCTTGATGCCTCGATCGAAGCATTAAGAGAAAGAAGGTTGGTCTGTGATGCGATCCCGCCGATCACTTCAATAAACTCGTTAACGGATGCTGCCTGCTGTTTCAGACTTTCTATCTCGGTAAGGAGTGAACCCATGATCTGTGACGAGCTGTCGGACTTCTCGACAAGGTCGTTCATGGATTCAATGTTCTGTGAAATAGCTTCACTCGTCTCAACCGCAAAATCTCTGATTCCGATGATGTTATCGCTGGCACGCTCTATCTTCTGAGAAAGGACATCCATTTCCTCAACGCATTTCTGAGCGCTGAATGCTTCGGACTCAACCGTTTCGGAAACACGTGCGGTCGAATCGCTGACCTGACGGGCCAGTTCTTTAAGGTTTGCACTCTTCTCGGTAACGTTGCCGGAGCTTTCCTCAACCTGACGGGTTACTTCAGCTACGTGATTTATCAGTTTTCTGATGTTCCCGACCGTTCCCTTTACGTTGCGTGTGAGATGGCCGAACTCATCCGTGCTTCCTTCTCCGAATTCAACGGTAAAGTCGCCCTGTGCCACAAGGTCAAGCTTTGACGTGAGCTTTTTAATGTTTCTGCTTATGTTCGTTGAAAGAAGGATACCTGCCGCAACAGCAAGTACGGCACCAATTGCTACAAGAACAACCGTAAGGATACCGAGTGAATTAACCTCTCCGATGATGTTGTTTTCGGGCACAAGTGCACAAAGAGTATATCCGCTGTTTGTCTTACAGTACACAAAAAGATATTTTTCTCCGTCCTTTGTATAATACGAGAATCCCGAATTCTCTTCCTTTTCGGATATTCCGGCATACTCGCAGACTCCGGTCATAAAACCCGCATCAGCCTTCGTCTCGCTGTAATACTCTTCACTTCCGTCGGGAAGTATAAGCGCGATCATGCTTCCGTCGCCGTAGTTCAGACCGCTCATCGTTTCACGGACCGTCTCGTAATTTATATCAATGAACAATGCGGCTCTTGCGGAAGGGAACTTACGGTAGAACGAGCAAAGATACGGATCCTGAGCGTTGCCGAATTTTTCATCCATATCGCTGTGCTGCCTTATCCATTCTCCGTCAAGGCTCTTAAAATTGAATTTCTCATCCTTTGAAAGCTCACCGAAGAATCCGTCCGTCTCAAGGATCGCATTTGTGGAAATTACGCCAAACCCTGCCGAAGGGATCATGGTAACACTTCCGATAAACTTATTTACAACCTGTTTCATACTCAGGTATTTTTTTATGTCGGTACGTGCTTTACCATACTCACCGTCCGCAGTCGTGTAGCTGATCATCTTTGCATAATCAAGGATAGGCGCATATGTCAAACATTCGGACGCAGTGGCCGATACGTTCTCCATACCGAAAGAAAGGTAATCACCGACTGCCGAGATAGACTGAACAGCCGCAACTTCATAAGCCTCCGTAAGGTTGCTTGCCGACTTTTTGTAGCTGATAACACCAAGAACGACAATAAGCGCTACGGGGATCATAAAGCAAAGAAGGATCCTGGTTCTGATCTTCAGACTTTTGCGAAGTTTTTTCACGCGCGGACGTTCGGACAGAACTCCTGCGTTCTTCACGTTCTTATCTTTGATCTTCTTTTCTTTTACTTTTTTCTCTTTGACCTTTTTTTCTTTGATCTTTTTCTCTTTGATCTTTTTCTCTTTGACTTTTTCTTCTTTCACCTTTTCCTGTTTTTCCTTGACATCCATAGCTACACCTCCGGATCGGAATCTTTTTTTTGTGGGGGTCTTAGCTGTTTTGAAAACCCTAAGTCCAATTCCCTTATCGCGTCTAATTTGACACCCCAATTCATCAGTTAAGATTATAGCCTCCTGTCATGTCCGATTACTACTCAATAAGTGCTGAATTCTTGTTCTTTAAAAGTTGTTTTTCAATCGCTCATCGACTACTCCCATCAGGGTTTCGGCATATGTGAGTGCATTATTTCAATCCTTCAAATCTACCCGAAGAACCGCACGGAAGCACGAGGCCGCTTTTTTCAACAGGAAGACCTACTTCCTGAGCGTCCACTCTCCCCGTGAAACGTTTCGACGTAAGCGTTCCGAGAATATAAGAAAGAACGGAGGGCGCAAGCCCTGTCGTATATGAATTGATCAGAACAAAAAGAGGTTCGGGGCAGAGTACGTTCATGCATAAAGATACAAAATCCCACAGATTCTCTTCGAGTTTCCAAATCTCGCCCTTGGGACCGCGACCGTAAGAAGGAGGGTCCATAATGACAGCATCGTAAAAATTGCCTCTTCTGATCTCCCTCTCGACGAATTTTGCACAGTCATCGACAATATAACGTATGGGCGCATCGCCAAGTCCCGATATGGCCGCGTTTTCTTTCGCCCATGTTACCATGCCTTTCGCCGCATCCACGTGTGTTACGGCGGCTCCCGCAGACGCACATGCCACCGTCGCTCCTCCTGTGTATGCAAACAGATTAAGGACCTTGACGGGGGTTCCTTCGTTTCCTCGCCGGGTCCTTTCTTTCGTTATAAGCTCTCTCATCCAGTCCCAATTGACAGCCTGTTCGGGGAACAGCCCCGTATGCTTAAAGCTGAAGGGCTTGAGATTGAACCTGAGATCTTTATATGATACAGACCACACCTCCGGAAGATTCCTGATCTCCCATTGTCCGCCGCCTTTGTCGCTGCGATGATAATGACCGTTCACCTTGCTCCAAAGAGCTTTATCTTTCTCTGTGCGCCAGATGACCTGGGGATCGGGTCTCACGAGCCTGTACCCGCCCCAGTCTTCCAGCTTTTCTCCCCCGGAGCAGTCAATTATCCGGTAGTCTTTCCATTCATTTGATATATACATTTTTATCTCCGCATTCCGTTTTTTCTTTCGATATTGTAGCGGAATGCTCCGCAATAATCAATTATGTTAATTCGCTTTCACGCTATAGGTACTCCGCAATGATCGATTATATTAATTTGCTTTCCTGTTATATGCGCCAAAAAGCTGCTCGTCACATACAACGCTGTTCCTGCCATACTTTTTTGCTTCAAAGAGGAAATCCTCCGCATCGTTGCAAAGCAGATCTATATCCGAAGGCTCTACCGGTATGCCGGTCGCTATACCGACGCTGAGCGTCACATATTGATGTGATGCGCGTCTTCCATGATTGATCCGCTTTCCTTCAACGGCAGCGCGAATGCGGTCTGCCAGCTCGGATACGTAAAGAGCATCTCTTCCGTCCATGTAAACGAGAAATCTTCCGCCCTTTTCCCTGCAAACAATGTCACTGTCACGCTTGCACATATCCTGTATGATCTGAGCGATCTGCCGGATCAGGAAATTGCCTCTGTCCGAACCGAACGAGTTGTTATATTGCTGAAGCTCGTCGATATCAAACAACAATAGCGACATCTTTCTCTTGCTGCGTACGCAAGCCTCGCTTGCCACTCCCGTTCTCTTATCAAAACCTTTTCTGTTGAGCAGGCCTGTCAGCTTGTCGATCGCATCAAGATCTCTCGCATCCTTTGCACGTTCGGCTGCAACAATTTCACTGACAACCTTTCTGTCCATTCTTATACCGGCGCCTATGAACAGCCCGTTTAGAATAACCAAATATACGTAATCGCTTACCGAAGAATTCAAAAGGATATTTGCAAAAATAATGAAGAGTCCCTGAAGGATCAGATAGTACGCCTTTTCCACCGTGGAAAAGACGGGGACAAAGCACAAGAGCCCGAGAAGGATCGGATAAAGTCCCAAATGTCCGCCGGCGGCTGCATCACCATAAATAAGTACGAGCATAAAGGCTTCCAAAAATACCCAGTAAACCTTTGTAATCAGGGACATATTTCTTTTGTTTCTTTTCTCAACGGCACTCTTTTCAAAAAATACCGCGGCTCCATTGATAATGAGCAGTCCGAGCAGTGAAATGTTTATCAGGTTCGACGAACCGTCCACGACCCCCGGAATATTGTATACGAGTGCAAGTATTAAAGTAGCGAGTACCCCCGCCAGTGCTACAAGAAGTGTGCGTTTTGCATTCACCAAAGTAAGCCTTCCGGCTACTCTTCTCTCCTCCTGCCTGTTAAAACCGTACCCCATGATCCCTAACTCTCCAAATTTTTTTGTCGTAAGTAGTTCTACTCTTGTAGAGCAAATCCTGCATCAGTCTAACCAAACTGTTGTGTATCAAGGCTTTCCGAGCCCCCACATGTAGAGTGTAGCACAACTGTAGAATGGTTGCAACCCCAAAATTAAATCTTTTTTTAATCGATCGGGTGTTTTTTCTTCAAACGCCTGTCTAAAGCGCATTTCAGGCTTTCACACCGAGTAGAATAACATTATTATCAGATATATATGTCCGTGTGAACTCGTATAATTGTTACAGATTTATGCTTGACAAATAATCGAACATATGTTTTAATGTAGTTCACATCGGCATTTTATGTCATTGTTAAGGAAGGCTTCTGTGTTTATGGATTTCAGATTACATTCGGAATTTAAACCCACCGGCGATCAGCCGCAGGCTATAAGCGAACTGGTTAACGGTTTCAAAGCCGGCAACCAGTTTGAGACTCTGCTCGGTGTTACAGGCTCAGGCAAGACGTTTACCATGGCAAACGTTATCGCCGCTCTTAACAAGCCCACGATAGTCATCGCGCACAACAAAACTCTTGCCGCGCAGCTCTATGGTGAATTCAAGGAATTCTTCCCCGAGAATGCCGTTGAGTATTTCGTTTCCTATTACGATTACTACCAGCCCGAGGCCTACATCCCTTCGACTGATAAATTCATAGAGAAGGATTCCGCCATCAACGATGAGATAGACAGACTCAGACACTCCGCTACCGCCGCACTCTCCGAAAGACGCGATGTTATAATAGTTGCCAGTGTTTCATGCATCTACGGCATAGCCTCCCGTGAAGATTACGAAATGATGACCCTTTCCCTTCGTCCCGGACAAAATGCGGGTTGGGAAGAAGTTCTCAGAAGACTTGTGGAGATGCAATATATTCGTGACGAGATGGACTTTCACCGCGGAACCTTCAGGGTAAAAGGTGATTGTGTTGACATCTACCCCATATACAGTAAAGACCTGGCGATCAGAGTTGAATTCTTCGGTGACGAAGTGGACCGTATTTCGCAGTTCGATCCCCTCACCGGCAGGACCGACTCAACTCTTGACCATCTCATGCTTTTCCCCGCTTCACACTACGTTGTTCCCGAGGACAGGATGAAAAAGGCTCTTATCAACATCGAAAAAGAACTCGAAGAAAGGATCGCATTCTTCAAGGCAAACGACAGACTCATCGAAGCTCAGCGTATCGAAGAACGTACCCGCTTTGACATGGAGATGCTCCGTGAAACAGGTATCTGTTCGGGCATCGAAAACTATTCCATGCACCTCGCGGGTCTCACACCCGGTTGCACCCCGCATACGCTGCTCGAACATTTCGGCGACGACTACCTTATGATCATTGACGAGTCTCATATGTCCGTTCCGCAGTTCAGAGCCATGTACAACGGTGACAGAGCACGTAAAACGATCCTTGTGGATTACGGTTTTCGTCTTCCCTCCGCCCTTGAAAACAGGCCCCTCCACTTCGAAGAATTCGAAGGCATGCTCGACCGTGTTCTTTTTGTTTCCGCAACACCCGGTCCTTACGAAGCCGAGCATGAGCTTCTTCGGACCGAACAGGTTATCCGTCCCACCGGTCTTCTCGATCCCAGGGTAGAGGTGCGGCCCTCGCCGGGGCAGGTCGATGACCTTGCCGGGGAGATCAATGCCGTTACCGCAAAGCACGGCAAGGTCCTTGTTACAACTCTTACAAAACGTATGGCCGAAGAGCTTACAGAATACCTGCGCGGCATCGGAATCCGCGTCAGATATCTTCATTCCGATATCGACACACTCGAACGATCCCAGATCATCAGAGATATGCGTCTCGATGTCTTCGATGTCCTTGTCGGGATCAACCTGCTTAGAGAAGGCCTCGACATCCCCGAGGTCAGTCTCGTTGCAATAATAGATGCTGACAAAGAAGGCTTCCTTCGTTCGGAGACCTCCCTGATCCAAACGATAGGAAGAGCTGCGCGAAATGTTGACGGACATGTTATAATGTATGCCGACACCATTACGGGCTCGATGGAACGCGCCATCGGTGAAACAAACCGGCGTCGTTCCATCCAGAGCAAATACAACGAGGACAACCACATCACTCCGAAGTCCATTGAGAAGAAGGTTCGTGAACTTATAAGCATTACAAAGAAGGTTGAAGAATCCGACAGGAAAGCAGCGTCCCTTGCAAAAGATCCCGAATCCATGACTCTCAAAGAGCTTGAAGCTGAAGCGGAGCGTCTCAGGAAGCTTATGAACAAGGCTGCGGCAGAGCTCGAATTCGAGAAAGCCGCAGAGCTTCGTGACAGAATGATAGTAATACGAAAGCATATCGCAGATCAGGCGCGATAAGAGAGGTTTTCAGTTAAAATGATACAGAGTTATATTAAAGTTAAAGGCGCACGGGAAAACAATCTAAAGAATCTCGATGTCAACATTCCCCGTGACAAATTTGTTGTACTTACGGGCTTGTCGGGTTCCGGCAAATCTTCCCTGGCTTTTGATACGATCTATGCGGAAGGCCAGCGCCGATACATGGAGTCTCTCTCATCATATGCCCGTCAATTCCTCGGTATGATGGAGAAACCCGATGTTGACAGCATCGAAGGGCTTCCTCCCGCTATATCGATAGATCAAAAATCTACAAACCGCAACCCCCGTTCTACAGTCGGAACCGTTACCGAAATCTACGACTACTTCAGGCTCCTCTTTGCCAGGATCGGTGTCCCGCATTGCCCGATCTGCGGAAAAGAAATCCGAAGAAGAAGTATTGACGAAATGGTTGACGAAGTCACAAAGCTTCCCGAAGGAACCAGGATAATGATCCTCGCCCCCGTCGTCAGGGGCCGCAAAGGCGAACATACAAAAGTTCTTTCCGACGCACGAAGAAGCGGATATATACGTGTGATCATAGATTCACACCTTTATGATCTCTCCGAAGAGATTCACCTTGAAAAAAACAACAAACATAACATAAGCATAGTGATCGACAGACTTGTGGTCCGTGAAGGTATGAACCTCAGGCTGACCGATTCTATTGAAAATGCCCTTAAGCTCACGGACGGTCTCGTAATGATCGACAAAGGCGACGACTCTCCTCTCACATTAAGCAGAAATTTCGCCTGTCCCGATTGCGGAACAAGTATCGAAGAGCTTGAGCCCCGTACTTTTTCATTTAACAACCCGTTCGGAGCATGCCCTGTTTGTCACGGTATCGGTCAAACCATGGAATTCTCGGTCGATCTCATACTTCCCGACAAAACAATGAGCATAATCGACAAGGGAGCAATGGCTGTAGGCGGCTGGAAGTCTGTATGGGACAATTCGTCTTTTTCGCGGCAGATGCTCAATTCGGTCGCCAAAGAATACGGCATTAACCTTAAAAAGCCATTTTGTGAGTTATCTCCCGAACACCAAAACATCATCATGTACGGAACCGGTAATCGCTCCATCCGCGTTAAATACGAAAGCCAAAGAGGGTCGGGCGAGTACGCGACGATATTCGAAGGTATCATCGGCAACATCAAAAGGCGTTACCGTGAGTCAACAGAATCAGCGAAGGCAGAATACGAAGAATTTATGCAGGTTATACCCTGTTCAGCTTGCGGCGGTAAGAGACTTCGCCCCGAAGCACTTTCCGTAACTGTCGGTGGCAAAAATATTGACGAACTCTCACGCATGTCCATAAGTGACCTTTGTACATTTATGAACGATATAAAACTCACGCCCATGCAGGAGCAGATCGGCGCTCTTCTTCTCAAAGAGATCAGGAACCGCCTCGGCTTCTTAAATAATGTAGGTCTGGATTATCTTACGCTGGCACGTGCCACAGCATCACTCTCCGGAGGAGAAGCTCAGCGTATCCGACTTGCGACACAGATCGGATCGGGTCTCGTCGGAGTTGCTTATATTCTTGATGAACCGAGCATCGGTCTCCATCAGCGTGATAACAGCAAGCTTATTTCCGCTTTGAAAGATCTTAAGGACCTCGGTAATACCCTTATTGTTGTGGAACACGACGAAGACACCATGCGTGCCGCAGATCATATCATAGACATCGGCCCCGGTGCCGGCTCACACGGCGGAAAGCTCGTTGCGCAGGGAACTGTCGAAGACATCTGTAATTGTCCCGAATCAATTACGGGAGCCTACCTTTCCGGGAAATTAAGTGTAGGTATTCCGCTGCTGAGGCGTCCTCCTCAGGGGTGGATCAGCATAAAAGGTGCCAGGGAAAATAACCTTAAAAACATTGACGTTGACATACCCCTCGGTGTCTTCACCTGTATTACCGGAGTTTCCGGTTCGGGGAAGAGCAGCCTTATCACCGAAATTCTCTCAAAACGACTTCAAAGAGACTTAAACCGTGCCAGAACAGTGATACCCGGTAATCATGATGATATCAAAGGACTTGATCAGCTTGATAAAGTCATTAATATCGACCAGTCTCCGATCGGGAAAACACCCCGCTCGAATCCTGCAACCTATACCGGCGTATTTGACCTTATCCGCGACCTCTTTGCTTCCACTCCCGATGCTAAGGTCAAGGGTTATGACAAAGGCCGTTTCAGTTTCAACGTCAAAGGCGGAAGATGTGAAGCCTGCGGCGGTGACGGGATCATTAAGATAGAAATGAACTTTCTACCCGATGTTTACGTCCCTTGTGAAGTATGTCACGGAATGCGATACAACAGAGAGACTCTTGATGTCCGTTATAAAGGAAAGAATATTTTTGAAGTACTTGACATGACTATTGAAGAAGCTACCACATTCTTCAGTAATGTGCCTTCGATAAGCAAAAAAATAAGTACCCTGAACGAGGTCGGACTCGGCTACCTTAAACTCGGTCATCCCTCCACCTCTCTTTCGGGCGGTGAGGCGCAGCGAGTTAAACTGGCAACGGAACTTGCAAGACGAAGCACGGGAAAGACGATCTATATTCTCGACGAACCTACAACCGGACTTCATTTTGCTGACGTCCACAAGCTTATCGATATACTCCACAAGCTTGCCGACGGAGGAAACTCCGTGATCGTAATCGAGCATAATCTCGACATGATCAAGTGTGCCGACTACATAATCGATCTCGGTCCCGAAGGTGGTGACAAAGGCGGCGAAGTACTCGTGCAAGGCACACCCGAAGAAGTTGCCGAATGTGAAAAGTCATATACGGGTCAATTCCTTAAACCTTTGCTTGCACATTCTTACGGTATGGCAAAGTCTTCCGGGAAGAAAAACAGAGGCGAAAAGTCCTCCGCTAAGAAAACCGGGAAACAAAAAGGGGGAAAGAAAGATGAATAATTTTTACGCTATGCTGTCAAGAATGAAATATATAAACAGATGGGCGCTCATGCGCAATTCTTATACCGAAAACATAAGCGAACACTCACTTGAAGTGAGCATACTCGCCCACGCTCTCGCAATAATCGGTAATAAACGTCTCGGCAAGAACCTCGATGCCGACAGAGCGGCTGTGATTGCCATGTTCCATGATGCAACCGAGATCATAACCGGTGATATGCCGACTCCTATCAAATATTTTAACTCAGACATTCGAAGCGCCTTTAAAGACATCGAGGCCGGCGCCGCAGAACGTCTCCTTTCTCTGCTTCCCGAAGATCTCCGCGAGGACTATATCCCCGCCTTCTTTCCGAACAAGGAAGATCCGTCCGAAGCCTACCTTCTCAAATTGGTAAAGGCGGCGGACAAGCTTTCCGCACTTATCAAATGCCGCGAAGAAGAAAAGATGGGTAATCACGAATTCTCAAGTGCGGGCAAAACGCTCTACACTTCCCTTATCAAAATGGAACTCCCCGAAGCAGATATCTTCATCAAGGAATTTCTTCCTGCTTATAGTCTCACACTCGACGAATTACAGTCATAAAATATCAGAACAGTCTTATGAGGTCTTCGAATGTCTCTGCTTTGCGGATGCATCTTACGCTTCCGTCTTCTCCGATCATGACCTCTGCCGGTCTCGGACGGGAATTGTAAGGTGAGCACATGGAATAACCGTATGCGCCGGCGTCAAGAACGCAGATGAGATCACCTTCACCGATAATGGGAAGTTCTCTCTCCTTTGCTATGATATCACCGCTTTCACAGATATTGCCGGTAACAGAAACAACCCGGGTTCCGGATGAAGGAAGCACGGGCTTTCCCTCCCGAAGTACTTCAACATCATGCCACGATCCGTAAAGAGTGGGTCGAACAAGCACGTTCTGTCCGATATCGGTTCCTACATAGCGCTTTTCGTAGCTTTCCTTTACCGCATGTACACGACCGAGGATGACAGCGCTGTCCGCAACAACGTATCTGCCGGGCTCACTCTTGTAAAGTATATTTCCGCCGTAATCCTTTTCAAACTCTGCTATAACCTTCTCAAGTTCTTCCGTAAGAAGATCCATATCAAATTCTTTCTCTCCCGAAAGTTTATGGTAGGGAATTCCGAAACCGCCTCCGAAATCTACGAATTCAAGTCCTTCAAACTGTCGCGCAATACGAAGGAAATTCCGTGCGGCGTCGATATAGGGCTTCGGCTCCATAAAGAGAGAACCGATATGCTGATTGAGACCTACGATCTTTATCATGTGCTTCTCGGCAACTTTCTTAAGCTCAGGTACATCCTTCTCTTCCACCGCAAATTTAGTATTCTTTCCGGCCGTAACCACACTGTCGCTGTGTCCTGCACCGACACCGGGGTTGATCCTGACCGCACACTTTCCGCCGGGATTAAGCACGCCGAACCGTTCAAGCTGGCTGAGACTGTCGAGACTCACCATAATCTTATGATCTATAGCATACTTTAATTCTTCGTCAGCAACATTATTTGGCACAAAGAAGATCCTTTCAGCAGGGAAGCCCGCATGCTCAAGAAGTTTTACTTCACCTATGCTCATAGCATCACAGTTGATACCTTCCTCAAGTGCGATCTTAAGAATCTCAAGATTCGAATTCGCCTTGATTGAAAAATTAGCACGGTACGGATAGTTTTTGATCGCACCTGCAACCTTCCTGATCCTGTGGCGAAGGATACGCTCATTATAAACATATACGGGAGTACCGAATTTAGCGGCAATGTCCTCAGGATTGTTTCCCTCGAAAAAATTCACTTCATTAACAAAGGATTCCATAGCAATTCATATTCCTTTCGCAAAAATATAATAGGCGACTGTAAATACAGCCGCCATTGGTTTCAGATATACTATCAGATATTCCGAAAAAATACAAGTCTGATGTCTGCTGTCTACATGTCATAATTCCCCGCTTCTTTAAGCGTGGTCTTCTCTCACTGAGATAAAACGCAAACATTGTAACCCGAAAAGGTAACAATAGACAAGACTTTTTTGTATTTTTTATTCATATAACTCACTTTGAATCCTTGAGCAGAGCATGAATCGTTTTCCATTCTTCGGGGCTAAGTATCTTATCGGGATTAACGACTGTTACAAGGGCATTCTTATGACGGATGATGCCGTCAACATAGTTGGTCTTATCATTTCGGGCTATTAGGGGAAGTGTCATCTGAAGATCTTCTCCGACTGCTCCTATCTCCGTGATCGCATCAACAAGACATCCAAGACATCCTTCATTTGTATTTACAAAGATGGTATTCATACCGTCCGCAACCTTACCGCGCAGATTAAACTTCTTATAAATATCACAAACAGGAATTATCTCACCCCTGAAATTTGCGAAACCCGCTATACAATCCGGAGCACCCGGAATTGTATTTATGGGGTAGTCGGATTCTACCGTACGCACCTTCATACTGTCAAATCCATAACTCTGATTAGCTGCCGAAAAAATAACCTGTTGTCCAAACATGTCTTTCTCCTTTCTCTGTTCTGAGTCAAGAACCGCACTATATGATCAAAGAATTAAGCGATGATATGTTTTACTCGGGAATAGCCCCCTTATAAGGAGGACACCCCTGCTTAAGCCACTTTAAATAGCTGTTTATGAAAATGTCGATTCCTCCGTCAAGAACGGCGTTGGCATTTGATGTTTCAGCCCCTGTTCTCAAATCCTTGATCATTGTATATGGCTGAAGGAAATACGACCTGATCTGACTTCCGAAATTGTTATCCCTGACTTCACCGCGAATATCGGCAGTTTTTTCAAGATTCTCCTGTTGTTTAAGGAGAAGGAGCTTTGCCTTGAGCATCTGCATAGCCTTATCCTTATTCTGATACTGAGATCTCTCGTTCTGACACTGTACAACAATTCCGGTCGGGAAGTGGGTGATACGAATAGCGGATGAAGTCTTATTGACCTTCTGTCCACCGGCACCGCTCGAGCGGAAAACATCGATACGGATATCATCATCGGGGATATCGATATCAAGATTTTCTTCTATATCAGGCATTACATCGCATGATACAAAGGATGTCTGCCTCTTTCCTGCAGCATTAAAAGGTGACATGCGGACAAGTCTGTGTACGCCGTGTTCTGATTTCAGATGGCCATAGGCGTTATCGCCGTTTATCTGAAGTGTAACAGACTTATAACCTGCTTCATCTCCTTCGAGGAAGTCAAGAAGTTCTACTCCGTAGCCCTTCTTTTCCGCCCATCTGCTGTAAAGACGATATAACATGCTTGCCCAGTCGCAGGCTTCGGTTCCGCCGGCTCCCGCATGGAGCGTAAGTATCGCATTGCATTTATCAAACTCGCCGTCCAGGAGGGTTGAAAGTCTGAGATCTTCAAGTTCTACCTTAAACTCTTCAAACTCCGCTTCAATCTCCGGTACCATTGACTCGTCATTTTCTTCGTTACCCATTTCAATGAGAGTCTCGATATCTTCATATTTTCTTGAAAGATCGTTATATTCTTCTATGAGATCTTTAAGGTTTTTAAGCTCCTTCATATACTTCTGAGCTTTGTCGGCATCATTCCAGAATCCTTCTTCTTCCATGATGCCTTCTATTTCTTCCACTCTCAGCTTTTTAGCGGGCAGGTCAAGCGAATCTCCGACTTCTTTTAACTGCCCGGTAAACTGTGAAAGTGAATACTTAATCTGGTCTAAAGCTACCATTTTGCTGTTCCTATTCCTCTCTCTGTTACATATGAACTCTACTTCTCGCACCGCATCGTATCTGTTTCTATATGCGTCATTCGTATTTTCCGCTGTCCTTACAGCAGAACTTATACTTCTTTCCCGAACCGCAAGGGCAAGGATCGTTAGGCATGATCTTCTTGTTAGCGCGGCGCTTGGGTGCATTTGTTACAGAATCGTCCTTGTTTGTTCCGGTAGCCTTCGCAACTTCCTCACGTTCAACCTTACGTTCAACCTGAACACGCATAAGCATACGAACGGTATCGGATGCGATTCCGTCGGTCATTTCCTGGAACATTTCAAAACCGCGAAGCTTATATTCCGAAACGGGATCTCTCTGCGCAAAGGCCTGAAGTCCGATGCTTTCTTTGAGCTGATCCATATCGTCTATATGGTTCATCCACTTTGTATCGATGGCACGAAGGAGTACGATACGCTCAACCTCACGGAACTCTTCTTTAATGGTGAACTCCGCCTCTTTCATCTCATAAAGACGAACAGCTTCCTCCTTAAGCCTGTGTTTTAATTCCTTCTTCTTCAGTCCTTCCTTCTCGCTGTCCGAAAGCACAACGGGTTCTATGGGAATTATCGGAAGAAGCACTTCATTAAGCTCATCAAGATTCCACTCCTCAGGCAGCTGATCGTCTCCGATTATCGAATCCACATGAGTTTCGACGATATCTTCAACCATCTTTATGATAACATCGCGCATGTTTTCACCGTCGAGAACTCTGCGTCTTTCCGAGTATATGATCTCTCTCTGTTCATTATTTACCTCATCGTACTCGAGGAGGTTCTTTCTGATTCCGAAGTTGTTATTCTCAATCTTCTTCTGCGCTCTCTCGATCGCACTCGAAAGCATCCTGTGATGAAGTTCCTGTCCATCGGTGATCCCGAGCGCTCTGAACATGCCCATAAGACGTTCCGAACCAAACAATCTCATAAGATCATCTTCAAGCGAAATATAGAACCTGGACTCACCGGGGTCACCCTGTCGTCCGGATCGACCACGCAGCTGATTATCGATACGTCTCGATTCATGTCGCTCGGTTCCTATGATACGAAGTCCGCCCTGCTCAACGACTCCTTCTCCAAGCTTAATATCCGTACCACGTCCAGCCATGTTGGTCGCGATCGTAACCGCCCCAAACTGACCTGCACCCGCAACGATCTCAGCCTCCATCTCATGGAACTTGGCATTGAGCACGTTGTGAGGGATACCTCTTTTTCTGAGCGCAGCACTGATCTCTTCAGACGATTCGATCGAAACCGTACCGACAAGTACCGGCTGTCCTCTTTTGTGAGAATCGGATACTGCATTTACAATCGCAGCAAGCTTCTCTTTGTGTGTACGATAAACGGCGTCCTCATAGTCCTTACGAATAACGGGCTTGTTGGGCGGTATCGATACGACATCCATTCCGTAGATCTCCCGGAATTCTTTATCTTCCGTAAGAGCCGTACCTGTCATACCGCATTTTTTCTCATATTTATTGAAGTAATTCTGAAGCGTTATGGTACAAAGAGTTCTGCTCTCACGTTGTACCTTCACATGTTCCTTAGCTTCGATAGCCTGATGAAGTCCGTCCGAATAACGACGTCCCGGAAGAATACGACCGGTAAAATCATCTACGATGAGTACTTCGCCGTCCTTTACGATATAATCCTTGTCTTTGAACATCATATAATTGGCGCGAAGTGCCAGGATAATATTATGCTGAATATCAAGGTTTTCAACATCCGCAAAGTTTTCTATATGGAAGAATTGCTCAACCTTTTTTACACCGCTGTCTGTCAGGTTGACTGTCTTTTCTTTTTCGTTTACGACGAAATCGCCTGTTTCCTCCGGAATATCCTCTCCGTTAAATCCGGCAGCCATGATCGTCTGCATCCTAGTCAGTTCAACGGCGGTTCCCTTTGTCATCTGAAGTGCAAGAATATTACATGCTTCATAGAGTTTCGTCGATTTTCCGCTCTGTCCGGAAATGATAAGAGGAGTTCGCGCCTCATCAATAAGACATGAGTCAACCTCATCGATAACAGCAAAATGAAGATCACGCTGAACCATGTGATCTTTGTAAACGACCCTGTTATCACGAAGATAATCAAATCCGAATTCGTTATTGGTTCCGTATGTTATATCACACGCATATGCCGTGCGGCGGTCATCATTATCCATAGTATTGAGAATGTAACCGCATGTAAGTCCGAGGAATGTATATATCTTGCCCATGTTCTCGGCATCACGCTTAGCAAGGTAATCGTTTACCGTAACAACATGTACGCCCTTGCCTTCAAGGGCATTCAGATAGATCGTAAGTGCAGATGTAAGAGTTTTTCCTTCACCTGTGAACATCTCGGCGATACGACCCTGATGTAATATTATCGCACCGAGAATCTGTACATGGAAAGCACGAAGCCCGAGCGTTCTTTTTCCCGCCTCACGCGCCGTCGCAAATGCTTCGGGAAGAAGCTCATCAAGCGTAGCTCCGTTAGCGAGTTTTTCCTTAAGCTTTACCGTAACTGCCGCAAGTTCCTCGTCACTCTTTGCCTCCATTTCCGGCTCAAGATCTTCAACCGCTTTAGCTGTTGCTTCTATTCTTTTTATCTCACGTTCACTTCTGGTTCCGAATATCTTTTGGAATAAGGATTTTTTATTTCCTCCCTCGACAAAAGCGACTCCTTCCATACCATTTTCGGAAGACTCTTTTTCAGGTGCCTTTACTACTGTTTCTTCGCTCATTTTATACCTTTTACCTTTTCGTATTATATGATTGGTTTTTACTGTTCCCCACAAAGAACCTAATCATAACGATTTTAAGACAGATGCGCTTATATGTCAACCAAAGCGCACTTTCATTTGCATGCAGGCAGTGACGTGGGCAGCCGTTTCCCGATTACAAAAAATGAGTCCCGACTGTAATCATTTCCTGCCCTTTTTATTATAAGATCTTGGCTCTTATAAGCTTCCCTACACCGTCCCGTTCATTCGAATCGGTGACATAGTCTGCCTGCTCACGAACATCTTCAGGTGCATTTTGCATGGCAACACCGAGCGACGCATATTTGATCATCTCCAGATCATTACGCCCATCCCCGACTGCGCAGACATCCTCAGCTCCGAGTCCAAGCATCCCGGCAACGCGGTCAACAGCGACAGCTTTTGATACCTTGTCTGAATAGAACTCCAAATATTCAGGCCCCGATGTTGCCCATGTCGTCCCTTTAAGCCCCGCTTCTTTCATTTCCTTCATGGTAACCGCGATCTTTTCCGGAGCATCATTGAGAATGATCTTTGTAACGCTCTTGTTCCTGAAGAACTCCCGCGATTCATATTTATACGGAACAATATCTGTATTAAAAACATATATCTCCATGTTTTTATTGATCTCATTGCCGTAAAGGATATCATTTGTCCATACTATCACGGTATGGCCGCGTTTTTCCCCTTCTTCCATGATCCGGATCGCGTCATCCGTGATCATCCCTTCTTCAAAAAGTGCATGACCGTCCTTCGGATCCACAATCTTAGCCCCATTATACGTCACCATCGGAGCATTCGGTTTCAACTCGGCCAAATAACCCGTCATTGCCGGATACGGTCTTCCCGAAGAAATAATGAGGTAACCGCCGGCTTCTCTGAACTCGGTTACCGCACGCAGAGTCTCCTTCGAAATAGATTTGTCATCCGTGAGCATCGTCCCGTCCATGTCCGACGCCAAAATTCTATAATTCATAATTGTTCCGTTTATAACCTTTCCGCGCTCTGCACGCTTATCATACTCAATATCGAAGACCCGTAGCAAAGCTGCGGGTCTTCTCCGTCAAATCATCATTACCTTAATTTTGCCATCACATACGGGATTATTCGGGCTCGATCAGTCCGTAAGAATCTCCGCGACGTTTATATACAACATTTACTTCATCGGTTTCACTGTTACGGAAAACAAAGAAATCATGTCCCAAAAGTTCCATCTGAACACAAGCTTCAACGGGATCCATCGGTTTAACCGCAAATCTCTTAACTCGTTTTATATCAACCGTATCAAACGGATCGTCTTCCTCTTCGTAAAGCTCCGATGTGATCGATCCCGATTGTCTCGCCTCCTGAATCTTGTTTTTATACCTCTTGAGCTGTCTCTCGATGATTTCTTCAACAAGATCGATAGAAACGTACATATCACTGCTTTCCTGCTCTGCTCTGATAATGTTTCCTTTAACGGGGATCGTTACTTCTATCTTCTGTCTGTCCTTTTCAACGCTCAGTGTAACGTGTGCCTCAACATCCTGAGAAAAATATCTCTCAAGTTTTCCTATCTTACTTTTAACTGCACTTTTCAAACCTTCCGTAACAACAATATTTTTTCCTGTGATCATGTATTGCATAATACATACCTCCTCTTCAGAAGCGGTTTTTTTACTATTGATCTTCAATCGGCTCACCAATAGTCAGCCGGTCTGCTATCATTAGCTGTTCTGATTATATCACACGCCTTGTATTCATACAAGAAATGACATACGTAAACAAGGGTTAAGCTTTACGCTCAACCCTTGTTGAATTTTCAGACATCTTCAAAAAAAACTTACATTTGTCCACTACATTGATCAAATATGATATTGCAAGTCCAAGTTGTCTTTTTTTGTAAAACTATCACAAATGCCAAAACATTTTTTCGGTAAGACGCTTAACAATTCCGACTACAAAAGTGGTCATTTATTGTTGATAAAGTTGATAACTTCGTGTATAACTCAAAAATATTGAAAATCAAGGCTTTTTTCTGTGGATAACTTTCGTTAATTTTCGATTTATCTTTTATATGGGATAATTTGTTTGGAAAACACGTTTTATATTTTTGTGCAAATTGCACAAAAGACAGTTTGTCAACCCTTAGTTTTTTAAAAACAATTTTCAAACAAATAACGATTTTCATATATTTTTATCAATATACGTTTTGACCGGCGATAAGGGCCTTTGCTACCACATAGGCGAATTCGCCCCTCTTCATCTTCGACGAAGGCTTAAATTTACCACCTTTCTTCACATTAAACAATCCCAGTCCTTCACAGATCGCTACAGCACCCTTATATTTCTTTGAAACCTTGTCTGCATCCGAATAATTAACATTAAAGATATCCAGCTCCGCCAATTTCTTATACCCGAGTGCTTCAGTGATAATGCCCGCAACTTTCTGGCGTGTAACTTTCTTATCGTTATCCTCAATATTCTGGGGTGTTCTGTTAAAATACCACATATTGTTAAACACTTCTTTTATAAACTTATTTGTAACATATCCGTCGGGATCAAACTTATCGCCTGAAATCCCATACATGAGCTGAGAAACAAACCTTATTTCTTTTTCATACTTATGTCCCGATATATCCGTGAAATCTTTATTTTTGCTCACGGGCTTGTATTCCTCGCCGTTATAAGTGATGAATTTACCGGTATTTGCATCAACATAGGGAGCCACGATCTCCGTAACATAACAAAGTCTCGTGTCAGTCTTCGTTGTGGAAACATAGGTTTCCTCGTCCATAGTCGTTGTAGATGTCATCTCATATTTAAGTACAAATTCGTCACTGCTCAGATACTTATCAAATGCTTCCTTTTCGGTGATCACGTTTTCGGCCGAAGGGAACTCTATATCGTCAGTCCAGTTTATCGAATAACTATAAATCTTTCCCGTCACTCTATCTACCGCACCGCTGATCTGATTATAGTAGTAAGGTATCTCATTCACCTGACGAGAGTAAGTAAGGCTGCGACCGCCATATATCGGCTCACCGTCATTGTAATCGTAACAGATCACGTAACCGCCCTCGTTTGAAGATTTCTTTGTCTGTGCAAACTTTTCGGGCTCAATTTCTTTTACAAATTTCTCAAACTTCTTGGTGCACTCGTTTTTGCTGTATTTGAATTCTATATTCTGAACATCTGAATAATCATAATATTCACGAATATCACTCCAAAATCGAGTTAACTTTCCATCCTTCGCATTTACCGTAGCGCTGACGTATGCGCGATAAAAATCATCCGAACTGTAATCAACAGGTCTCGGATCAGACATTGTGATCTCCCAGAAATACTCGTCGCCTGCGGACGAAAGATACGCATTTGTCTGTTTCACGTTTTTATCAATAAGAAGGTCTTTGTTAGATGTAACTACAGCTATCGCTTCCTCCTTGGAAATAAGAGATGTTATTTCCTTCACTTTTTCGATTTCAGCCTCGGACAACGAGACGCTTTCTTTTGCCCCGTTCCCGCCTTCGACATCCATAACAGCTGCTGTTTCTTCATACTTTACTTCTCTGGCACCGTTATTCCAATACTGTTTCTCGGTATAAACTTTACCCGACTCTGCATTTACAGAGTAATAATCTTGTGAGGGAACGTACGCAAGAAACGCCTCTTCTTTATTATCTTCCCATTTACTTATGTACTGCAGTTCCATCTCAAGCTTATTATTCAGTTTTGACGCAGCCTCATCTTTGCCAATGATTTTTTCGGGCTTGGAAAATCCGACTTTATAATCCCAATTCGTGTAAAACGAAGTGACGTAGTCCTTAACATGATTTACTGTTACGGATATGGTATTGTCGGGAACCGGATATCCGTTTTCAACCCGCACATATGTGAACACATAATTATTCCCGTAATAATCATACCGTACCCCGTCAAGACTGATATGACCGGCAATATCGGGACATACTTTTTTAACAAACGTTTCGGCAGTCTTCTCATAGTATTCGGACATTTTGCCGGGTATCTGTAATTCTGCGGTTTCGTTTGTGTAATAACTGTAATTTGTAATATGACTGTCTTCGTCCAAATTCACATAAATACTCTTTTCGTAATTTGCAGTACTCCAGTCAAACCCCCAAACGGCTCCTCCGTCGGAATTGTCCCACACAGACTGCGTAAAGTTTACATACTCGTCGCCAATACCGAAAAGATCTTTAATGTAAAGGATCTTCTCCGTTATTTCTTCCTCTTTGTACTGTGCGGCCTGTGCCGGGATTACTCCTGCAACTCCTCCCATAAGAACCAGTGCCATTAAAAACGCGATCAGTTTTTTCTTCATTCCTGACTCCTTTCTCTTTATGTCGTTATTTCCGGTGATCTTTTTTAGGTCAATGATCCCTCATCATCGGGTTCTCATACATTTGACGAGAATAGTATTCTTTCGGTTCCATTATTTTAATAATTTCACTTCGGGAAACTACCCACCGACCTCCTTTGTCTTTATTATAATTATATGTTATAATGTTTGTCACTCATATAAACGGAGTTTTGCATATTTTTTTTGCAACTCCGATTTGCCTCATCCGTAGCTGTACTTGTAATTTGAAGTCACGCTAAATCCACCCGGATGCTGAGAGCGGAGATAACCATGAATTACGATCTTGTTATCATCGGTTCAGGACCGGCAGGTCTTGCGGCAGCAATTTACGCCGCCCGGGCTGAACTTAATTTTGTCGTTATAGAAAAAACCGGCGTCAGCGGCGGCCAGGTTCTTCTCACTTATGAGGTAAACAATTACCCGGGTTTTAAAAACATCTCCGGCTATGATCTTGCAACCGCACTCCGCGATCACGCAGAATCACTCGGCAGCACTTTCCTCACCGGTGAGGTTTCTTCGCTTACCCGCGAACGTGACAAAACCTTCCACATTACCTGCGAAGATGGGACTGAATATGTTTCAAGATCGGTCATCGCCTGCACCGGTGCCGGTCATAGAAAGCTCGGGATCCCCGGAGAAGAAGAATTTGCCGGAGCCGGTGTTTCTTATTGTGCAACATGCGACGGAGCCTTCTTCAAAAACAAAACCGTTGCCGTTATAGGCGGCGGAGATACCGCATTCGAAGACGCTCTCTACCTTTCACGCCTATGTGAAAAAGTTTACATAGTACACAGACGCAGTCTTTTCAGAGCAACCGGCTCACTGGTCTCCCTGGCAAGACGTGCTCAGAACATCGAATTTCTCACCGACATGGTCCCCAAAGAAATCTGTGGGACAGACGGTCTCGTCAGTTCACTCACATTAAAGAATGTTCGTACCGGAGCAGAAAGCAGCATTGACGTTTCGGGCGTATTTGTGGCGATCGGAATGACGCCCAATTCCGAACTCTTCTCTCAGATCACTGAGTGTAACAAAGAAGGGTTCATCATTACAAGTTCTGACTGTTCAACTCAGATGCCCGGTCTCTATGCGGCAGGTGATGTACGCACAAAAGACCTCAGGCAGATCGTAACGGCTGTAGCTGACGGTGCCGTAGCTGTTTCATCACTTGTAAAATACCTTTCGGACTGACATCATAATATTTTTCGTACCGAAACATGATCCGTATACAGAAGAAAACGACACAGGGCATTCGCTCTGTGTCGTTATTTTATCATTTTTCAGATCGTTACTTGATTGTCAACCGCTTAAAATTCAGATCTGTTGCCCCTGATTTTATTATTTTATTCCTGATCTTTTTATATAGTGACTTGTCGGCTCTTATCTTAACGGTGGCCGAACCGCTTATAGCGTCAAACGCTCCCTT
>JAILKT010000012.1 GCA_024693545.1 Lachnospiraceae bacterium | reverse complement strand
CTACGAAAAGAGAACGATCATAGATCACAGCTCAAGCGAGATCTCAACCGCTGACGCAGACGTTCTTGTGAAAGCACTTAAAGATGCGGGAGTTATAAAGCCGCCCTTCTCGCTTTACACAGGAACAAGCTACAGACACTGCCTTATCTGGGAAGGCGGAGAGGTGTTCCCTCTCGCGCAGCCTCATGATATCCCCGGCAGGGTCATTGGCGAATATCTCCCCGAAAACGCGGCATTCCGCGAAATGATGGAGAAGAGCTATGAGGTACTGAACAATCATCCCATAAACGTTGAACGAGCAAAAAAAGGTCTTCACAAGGCTAACAGCATGTGGATGTGGGGAGCAGGCACAAAGCCTTCGCTCAGGTCATTTGAGGAAAAGACAGGTAAAAAGGGCGCCATGATATCCGCAGTTGACCTTTTGAAGGGAATAGCGATCGGTACGGGAATGCACGTTGAGATAGTACCGGGAGCCGACGGAACACTTGAAACCAACTATGAAGGAAAAGCCGAAGCGGCAGTCAGACTTCTTAAGGAAGGCTACGATTTCGCCTATGTACATGTTGAGTCACCGGACGAAATGGGTCATCAGGGAAGCATAGAACGCAAGATAAAGGCAATCGAGTATCTTGACAGACGTGTTATAAAGATCATTAAGGATGCTATGGAAGAATGGGGAGTACCTTACCGCATGATGGTTCTTCCCGACCATCCTACGCCTATATGGTGCAGGACGCACACAACCGACCCCGTGCCGTTTATGATATACGACAGTACGGCTCCCGCGAAAGGCGACAAAGCATATAATGAAAAGACAGCGAAAGCGGCCGGACTTTATATACCCGAAGGCTATAAACTGATCGACAGATTATTCGAGAAATAAAGCTACCGTCCGCGCATACAAGAACATGGCCCGGCAGCTGCCGGGTCATGGCTCTGAGGCAAGAACGGTACTATGAAAGGAGAACAGCAGAAGATGCTGATAGTTAAGAAATTCGGAGGCACCTCCGTAGGAGACAAACAAAGGATCAATAATGTGGCCGACAGGTGCATAGCCGACTACAAGGCAGGACATGATGTCATCGTGGTTCTTTCTGCCATGGGAAAATCGACGGACGAGCTTATTGCGAAAGCGAAGGATATTAATCCGAATCCTCCCAAGAGAGAACTTGATATGCTCGTGAGCGTCGGAGAGCAGATATCCGTTTCACTCATGGCCATGTGCATGGCAGCAAAAGGAGTGGCGGCAGTTTCGCTCAACGCATTCCAGGTAGCGATGCATACCACTCAGGCATATACGAACGCAAGACTTACCTCTATTGACACAGAGAGGATCAGAGCGGAACTTGAAGCAAGAAAGATCGTTATCGTTACGGGATTCCAGGGCGTGGATAAGGCAGACAACGTAACAACTCTCGGACGCGGCGGCTCGGATACCACAGCCGTTGCACTCGCTGCAGCGCTTAAGGCTGACAGATGCGAGATATTCACGGACGTTGACGGTGTATATACAGCAGACCCGAGGATCGTAAAAAATGCGCGTAAGCTTGACGAGATCACTTATGATGAGATGCTCGAGCTTGCAACTCTCGGGGCGGGGGTTCTTCACAACCGTTCGGTAGAGATGGCAAAGAAATACGGCGTAGAACTCGTAGTAAGATCAAGCTTGAATAATAACGAAGGCACAATTGTCAAGGAGGATATTAAAATGGAAAAGATGCTTGTAAGCGGTGTTGCTTGCGACAAGAATACAGCGAGAATAGCAGTTATCGGTCTTCAGGACCAGCCCGGTGTGGCATTTAAATTGTTCAATCATCTCGCAAATCATAATATTAACGTTGATGTTATCTTACAGTCCATCGGCCGCGACGGTACAAAGGATATAAGCTTTACCGTAGCGGGAGACGCTGTTGACGAGGCTCTCGCCGTTATGGAGAACCACAGACAGACAAGTCTTATCTGCGAAAAGATCGATGTTGAGCGTAATATCGCAAAGGTTTCCGTGGTAGGCGCCGGTATGACTTCCAACGCAGGCGTTGCCGCTAAGATGTTCGAGGCACTCTATGATGCAGGGATCAACATCAAGATGATCTCCACATCAGAGATCAAAATCTCTGTTCTTATCGATGCGGCATATGCAGACGGCGCAATGAATGCGATTCATGCAAAGTTTATTGGGTAAGGAGCCGAACGAACTTGGTATTTTCAAGTTCGTCCGAGTTCCGTTTTGAAACGCTTTCGATGAACCAACGAAGCGTTTCAGGAACGAGGCAGCGAAGCTGTCGGCGTAACTGCGAGGTAGTTTCGAGCAGTTAAGAAGCAGTTATATATTTATATCACGAAAGGAAGCATCACAATGATATCTAAAAAAATGTCCAATCTTGTGAAAAACAGTTCTGCAATTCGTGCGATGTTTGAAGAAGGCCGTAAGATGGCGCAGGAATTCGGAAAGGACAACGTATATGATTACAGCCTGGGCAA
>JAILKT010000055.1 GCA_024693545.1 Lachnospiraceae bacterium | reverse complement strand
GGAATACAGATATGCGATAGAACTTATCAGAGAGATAAAGGAGTCCGGTTACGATTTTTGCATAGGAGCCGCATGCTATCCCGAGGTTCACCCTGAAAGTCCTTCACAGAGGGAAGACATCAAAAGGCTTAAGGAAAAGGTGGACGCGGGTGTTGATTTCCTTACAACGCAGATGATCTTTGACAATTCCCTGTTCCTTAGCTTTATGTATAAGATAAGAGAAGCAGGGATCATGGTTCCGGTTCTTCCGGGTATCATGCCGATAACGCGCGCAAATCAGGTGGAACGCGCGATAAAACTTTCGGGTTCGTTTATGCCCCAGCGTTTCAAGATGCTCGTTGACAGGTTCGGAAGCGATCCGCAGGCCATGACACACGCCGGCATCATATATGCGACAGACCAGATCATCGATCTCTATGCAAACGGAATACCGAATGTTCATGTCTATTCAATGAACAAGCCGGAGGTAGCCGAAGGGATAATGAGAAGTCTTGAGGGAGTGCTCGGAAAGAATTTTCAGAACTGAGCAGAGGCTGATGCGGTCTGCGGGAAAAACGAGGCCTGATGGAAGCTTCGGGCAAAGCAGAGGCTGATGCGGGATATGAGGAAGCGGGCATCGGCGAAATAGAGAAAAAGGCTCATAGCGGCACAAGAGGATGAGAAATATAATGAATATAAGAGATTACATGAACAGTCATACCGTTTACTTTGACGGAGGTATGGGAACGATGCTTCAGGCGAGAGGACTTGAACCCGGCGAGCTTCCCGAAAGGTGGAACAAGGATCACCCGGAGGAACTGATCGATATCCACCGGCTTTATTTTGACGCCGGCGCGGATGTCGGAACTGCCAACACCTTCGGCGCCAATTCTTTTAAGTACACGGACGAAGAACTTGAATGTTATGTGACCGAGGGGATAAGACTCGTAAAACATGCGATGACGCTCACGAAGGACAGGGAGCGCCCGATGTTTGCAGCGCTTGATATCGGTCCCATCGGTCGTCTTTTAAAGCCTTACGGCAATCTTGATTTTGACGAGGCCGTGGCTGTTTATGCAAAGACCATAAAGATCGGAGCCGATGCCGGCGCCGATCTCGTTATCATAGAAACGATGAATGACAGTTATGATACAAAGGCCGCGCTTCTTGCTTGCAAAGAGGTTTGCGACCTTCCTGTTATTGTTTCGAATGCATATGGAGAAGACGGAAAACTCATGACCGGAGCTTCGCCTGCGGCCATGGTGGCGATGCTTGAAGGACTCGGCGCCGATGCTGTGGGCGTTAACTGCTCGCTCGGGCCGAGGCAGCTTGAAGGAGTCGTTGAGGAATATCTGAAAACGGCATCCGTGCCCGTGATCGTTCAGCCCAACGCCGGTCTTCCGAGAGTCGAAAACGGAAAGACGGTCTTTGATGTTTATCCGGAAGAATTTTCGGACGTAATGAAGAGTTTTATAGAAAAAGGTGTGCGCGTAGCGGGAGGCTGCTGCGGAACGACACCCGAATACATTCGCGCCGTGATCGAAAAGACGGGCAGAGACATTCTGAACCCGAAGGCGGTTTGCGACAAGGGCCTGACGATGATCAGCTCTTACACTCATGCAGTCATATTTGACAGATCTCCCATTCTTATCGGAGAGAGGATCAATCCGACGGGAAAGAAGAAGTTTAAGGAAGCGCTCAGGAACAACGACATAGACTATATCCTCGGAGAGGGGCTGCGCCAGCAGGAACGCGGCGTTCACGTTCTTGATGTCAACGTGGGGCTTCCCGAGATAGATGAGCCCGAACTCCTCGATACGGTCACAAAAGAGCTTCAGGCGATCATCGATCTTCCGCTCCAGATCGACACAACGGATACAGTTGCTATGGAACGAGCTCTTCGACATTACAACGGCAAGGCCATGATCAATTCCGTCAACGGCAAGGAAGAAGTCATGGAGGCTGTATTCCCCCTTGTTGCAAAATACGGGGGACTTTGCGTTGCGCTGACGCTCGATGAGGACGGAATACCGGAAACTGCGGAAGAACGCGTCAGGATCGCTGAAAAAATCATAGCGACGGCGGAAAAATACGGGATCGGGAAAAAAGACCTGATCTTTGATACGCTTGCCATGGCTATCAGCGCTGACACAAAAGCAGCGCTGGCAACTCTCGGCTCTTTAAATACGATAAGAAATGAGCTTGGCTGTCATACGTCACTCGGAGTTTCGAACATTTCCTTCGGACTCCCGCTCAGGGAGACGATCACATCGACGTTCTTTGCAATAGCTCTTGAGAACGGTCTTTCGGCTGCGATAATGAATCCTTTTGCGGATGATATGATGAAGACATATTTCTCGTTCAGAGCGCTGCATGCACTTGATGACAATTGTTCCGATTATATAGAATTTGCAACCTCTTTTGTTCCGTCGGCGCCTGCGGCAGCGGCTGCATCCGGGGCAGGAGCACAGACCCCTGTTTCCGCATCCTCATTAAAAGAAGGAGAAGAAACTCCGCTCAGGCATGCAATTATAAAGGGCCTTAAAGAGAAAGCGGGAACAATAACGGCAGAAATGCTTGCATCGGGCGCCGATCCGATGAAGATAGTGTCTGATGAAGTTATCCCTGCACTTGACAAGGTCGGAGAGGGCTTCGAAAAAAAAACAATGTTCCTTCCTCAGCTTCTTATGAGTGCCGAGGCGTCCCAGTATGCGTTTGAGCAGATAAAGATCGAGATGAGCAAACGTCCCGGTGAAAATGTCAGCAGAGGTAAGTTTGTACTCGCCACCGTTAAAGGCGATATTCATGATATCGGTAAAAATATAGTAAAGCTTTTGCTTGAAAATTACGGATTTGACGTTGAGGATCTGGGAAGGGATGTTCCGCCGGAAACTGTGGTGGAAGCTGTTCATCGTACCGGTGCGATACTTGTGGGGCTTTCGGCGCTTATGACCACAACGGTCCCTGCGATGGAAGAAACCATAAAGCTTTTGAGGAAGGAAGCGCCCGGCGTGAAGATATGCGTCGGCGGGGCGGTACTTACTCAGGAATATGCGGATAAGATAGGAGCCGATTTCTATGGGAAGGATGCAATGGCAACGGTCAGATTCGCATGTGAAGCGATCCGAACGGAAACTGAATGATAAGAAATGGTACAATTTCACAAAACCGGTATGAAAAAGAGAGCCAACATCGGCATTATATTCAAAATATTAAAAAAATATAAATTTTCTCTTGACATGCTACAATTATACGTGTATAAATAGTATCTGGTTAGCATTGACTAACTACATAAGGAAGGCAGGTGGTAAACATGATGCCGATTAATTATGCCAATCAGGGTGAGGAAAACATTGTTCGCAAGATCGGTGGTAACCCTGAGGTGAAAAGGCATCTTGAAGACCTGGGATTTACGCCCGGAGCAGTGGTGACGGTTGTAAGTTCACTGGGTGGAAATCTGATCGTCAGGATCAAGGAATCAAGGATAGCACTTGATAAGGAACTGGCGAGCAAAGTTATGATCTAGAGGCCGATAGACGGTTTCAGATAGATGTGAGACATCGGTGTGCTCACATGTTGATAGGAGGCAAGTATGGTAACACTCAAAGACTTACAAAAGGGTCAGACCGCTAAAGTGGTCAGGCTTCTGGGAGAAGGCGCCGTTAAAAGACGCATTATGGATATGGGTATTACAAAGGGTACGGAAGTAACAGTTCGCAAGGTAGCACCTCTCGGTGACCCCATTGAATTGACTGTCAGGGGTTATGAACTCTCAATCAGAAAAGCAGATGCTCAGAACGTTGAGGTTGAACCGGAAGGAGGAAAAGCATGAGTGATTTAAGAATTGCGCTTGCGGGAAACCCTAACAGTGGAAAAACCACACTGTTCAATGCGCTTACCGGCTCGAATCAGTTCGTTGGAAACTGGCCCGGAGTTACGGTGGAAAAAAAGGAAGGCAAACTTAAAAAGCATGATAACGTTCAGATCGTTGACCTTCCCGGTATCTATTCACTTTCTCCTTACACTCTTGAGGAAGTGGTTGCTAGAAATTATCTTATTGACGAAAGACCTGATGCGATCCTCAATATCGTAGACGGTACAAATCTTGAAAGAAATCTTTATCTTACGACTCAGCTTATAGAGCTTGGAATTCCCGTAGTGATCGCCATCAACATGATGGATGTTGTACGTAAAAAGGGAGACAGAGTTGATACTGCTGAACTTGCAAAGAGACTCGGATGTGAAGTTATCGAGATCTCGGCTCTTAAGAACGAGAAGACTATCGATGCCGCATGGGCAGCGGTAGAAGCAGCAAAAGAGAAGAAAGAGATCCCCGCTCATTCGTTTTCGGGTCCCGTTGAACATGCACTTGCTCACATTGAGGAAGCTGTAGTTCATGAGATGCCCGCAGAGCAGCAGAGATGGTATGCTGTTAAGGTGTTCGAACGTGACGACAAGGTACTCGAACGTCTTAACGTTGCCGATGATGTCATCGCTCATGTTGAAGAAGATATCAAGGCTGCCGAGAAGGAAATGGATGATGACTCCGAAAGCATCATCACAAACGAAAGATATGTTTATATAGCAAGTCTTTTACAGGGTATATACAAGAAGAAGGATGCAAAGAAACTCAGTACATCCGATAAGATCGACAAGATCGTTACAAACAGGATCCTCGGACTTCCAATCTTTGCGGTCGTTATGTTCCTGATCTACTGGATCGCTATGGTAGGCGTCGGTGCATCCGCAACAGACTGGGCAAACGACGGACTCTTCGGAGACGGCTTCCACCTTGTGGGAATCGGATCGGGAGATTTCGAAGAAGCATCGGATAATTACAGTCAGGCCCTTACGGCAGTAGATGCGTTTATGGGTATCGATACCGAAGCCGAAGATTTCGATGCCGATGCTGCGATTGCAGATATGAAAGCATTTACACCTACAGATAAGATCGTTTCTTATACTGTTGAAGATGAAGAAACACTTGAACTGTCGGATATAAACGTTTACTACGATGACGCTACTATGGAAGCAGATCTGCCCGAAGACGGTGAAGCAGGCATGTCGTTTGAAAGTGCCGTTGCTTATCTTGAGGAGAACGGTTTTGATGAGCCCGATCCTGCAGACTATGGTGTTTGGGTTCCCGGCGTTCCCGTTCTTGTAGAAAACCTTCTCGATGCGATCAACTGCGCGGACTGGCTCAAGAGTCTTATCCTTGACGGTATCGTAGCCGGTGTCGGCGCGGTTCTCGGATTCGTTCCCCAGATGCTCGTACTCTTCCTGATGCTTGCATTCGTGGAAGCTTGCGGATATATGGCGCGTGTTGCATTCGTGCTCGACAGGGTATTCCGTCGTTTCGGTCTCTCCGGAAAGAGCTTTATCCCGATCCTTATCGGTACGGGCTGCGGTATCCCCGGAATCATGGCATCGAGAACGATCGAAAACGAGCGCGACAGACGTATGACGATCGTTACAACAACGTTTATCCCCTGCGGCGCGAAGGTTCCTTTCATCGCAATGATCGCAGGTGCTATATTCGGAGGCAGCGCATGGATATCGACGGGTTCATACTTCATCGGTATCGCAGCGATCATCTGCTCCGGTATAATCCTTAAGAAGACAAAGATGTTCTCGGGTGAGCCCGCTCCTTTCGTTATGGAGCTTCCCGCTTACCACTGGCCTACACTTTCGAACGTTCTGCGCAGCATGTGGGAGCGTGGCTGGAGCTTCATCAAGAAGGCCGGGACCATCATCCTTCTTTCAACTATCGTTATCTGGTTTACATCCCGCTTCGGATGGGTTGACGGATCGTTCGGAATGCTTGAAGAAGAGCAGATCGGCGAGAGTATCCTTTCGTACATCGGAGCAGGCATTGCATGGCTGTTCACTCCTCTCGGATGGGGCAACTGGCAGGCAGCCGTTGCATCGGTTACGGGGCTTGTCGCAAAAGAGAACATCGTAGGAACCATGGGCGTTCTTTACGGCGGCGGAGAGGCTTCCGTTTGGGCTGCGCTTTCCGAGGCATTTAACGGTGCGGCAGGCATGAGCTTCCTCATCTTCAACCTTCTCTGCGCACCCTGCTTCGCAGCTATCGGTGCCATCAAGAGAGAGATGAACAACCGCAAGTGGACATGGTTTGCGATCGGTTACGAATGCGGATTTGCTTATATAATTGCATTTATCGTATATCAGCTTGTAAGCGTATTTACCGGTACAGGAAACATTATCGGAACGATCATTGCAGCACTTCTTGTGATCGCATTCTTATGGCTCCTCTTCAGACCTTATAAAGAGGCTACTGTCCTCAAGGAAAAAGTCAGAATCAAGTAATTAACCTGTGATGAGCGGCTTCGCACACCGCCGTCACTGCCTTCTGATAACAGTGATTTACGGAAGTCCGGTCGGAATCGGGAATTATCCCGGGCCCTCGGACTTCCGATTTTTACTGTCTTGCGGAAATGCAGGTCTGACGGCTGTATATCGGTGAACAGAAAAATGTCCGAATGGCAGCCCGTGAGATGATGTTCGGTATTGCACAAAGGCAATAAACGTGCTACAATCATCTGGATTATGGGACTCTATGCGCCCGTAGATTTTTTAAGAGGAAGGAAAAAAGAGACAATGAGTTACAAAACAGAAGAACTTGGAAAAAATAGTTGGAAGATCACTATCGAAGTAGATGCGCAGGAGTTCGAAAAAGCTTGCGAAAAGGCTTATCAGAAGAATAAAGGAAAGATTCAGATACAGGGATTCCGTAAAGGCAAGGCACCCAGAGCCCTCATTGAGAAGATGTACGGACCCTCGGTATTTTACGAGGATGCTGCTAATATCATAATTCCCGATGCATATGCCGATGCGGCAAAAGAGTGTGGCCTTGAGATCGTGGCAAGACCTGACATCGACGTTGAGCAGGCAGAAAAGGGCAAGCCTTTCATTTTCAATGCGGTAGTTGCAACCAAGCCCGAAGTTGAACTCGGAGAATATAAAGGTATCGAAGTTGAGGTACCGAAGCTTGAAGTTACCGATGATGAGGTTATTGCCGAACTTGACAAGGAGCGTGAGCGCAATTCGCGTACCATAACCGTTGATGACAGAGCAGTGGCTGACGGTGATATCGTTAAGATCGATTATGAAGGTTTTGTTGACGGAAAGGCTTTTGACGGCGGCAAGGCTGAGGACGCGGATCTTACGATCGGATCACATACATTTATCGATACATTTGAGCAGCAGCTCATCGGCAGGAACATAGGCGACAACGTGGAGGTTAACGTTAAATTCCCCGAAGAATATCATGCAGAAGAGCTTAAGGGTAAAGATGCTATGTTTAAGGTAGCTGTCAAGGGTATTTCCGTTAAGGAACTTCCCGAGCTTGATGACGACTTTGCAGCGGATGTTTCCGATTTCGATACGCTCGACGAGTACAAAGCTGACGTAAAGAAGGCTCTTGAGGCAAAGAAGAAGGATGAGATCGATCGCATCAAAGAGGATGCCGTTATCGAAAAGATAATCGAGAACAGCACCATGGAGATACCTAAGGCCATGATCGATGACCAGAAGATGCAGATGGCTGAAGATTATGCACAGAGACTTCAGTATCAGGGCCTTTCAATCGAACAGTATTTTAAGTTTACAGGCATGACGGCTGAGAAGTTCCTTGAGGAGATGGAGCCCCGTGCACTTAAGAGCATTAAGACAAGACTTGTTCTTGAGGCTATCGCAAAGGCTGAAAACATTGTTGCTACCGATGAGGACATTGAGAAGGAATTCGACGATATGTCCGAAAGATACAACATGGAAAAAGACAAGATCAGGGAATTTGTTCAGGGCAAGGAACTCGATAACATGAAGATGGATATCGCCTGCAAGAAGGCTGTTGAGCTTGTACGCGATGCCGCAAAAGAAACGAAAGCCAAGAAGGCTGCTGCCAGGAAAACCACAAAAAAGGCTAAAGAGGAAACAGAAGCATAATTTTGATAATAAATTAAAAGCATGTTTTTGCTAAGAAAACATGTATGAAAGGAGCTAAAACATGAGTTTGGTACCTTATGTCATTGAACAGACAAGTCACGGTGAGAGATCATACGACATATATTCGAGACTTTTAAAGGATAGGATCGTATTTCTTTCCGAAGAAGTTAATGATGTAACCGCAAGTCTTATAGTTGCACAGCTTCTCTTCCTTGAGTCGGAAGATCCCAAGAAAGATATAAGCTTTTATATCAACAGTCCGGGTGGATCTGTTACCGCAGGCATGGCTATTTATGATACAATGCAGTATATCAAGTGTGATGTTTCGACTATCTGCGTAGGTCTTGCGGCAAGTATGGGCGCATTCCTTCTCGCAGGCGGTGCAAAGGGCAAGAGAATGGCTCTTCCGAATGCCGAGATTATGATACATCAGCCTTCGGGTGGTGCACGAGGACAGGCTACAGAGATCCAGATCGTTGCAGAAAACATTTTAAAGACAAAGAAAAAGCTTAACGAAATGCTTGCAGCCAACACAGGTAAGCCTATTGAAGTGATTGAGAAAGATACCGACAGAGATAATTATATGTCGGCTTCCGAAGCACTTGAGTACGGCATTATCGACAAGGTAATAGAGCACCGATAAATTGAAAGGGAAAGATAGATGACAAAAGGTAACGGAGGAAAGAGCATGCTGCGATGCAGCTTTTGCGGTAAGACTCAGGGACAGGTGAGAAAACTTATTGCAGGTCCCAATGATGTATATATCTGCAACGAATGCGTTGAGTTATGCTCTGACATACTTGACGAGGATTTGGGTACGACTTATCCCGAAGACAGGGTTGGTCCCAAAACCATAAATCTTTTGAAACCGGCAGAAATCAAGGACTTTTTGGATGAATATGTCGTAGGACAGGATGAAGCCAAGAAGATTCTTTCGGTAGCGGTATATAATCATTATAAAAGGGTTATATATGGTGCAGGCGAATCTGATGTTGAGCTTCAAAAGAGCAATATCCTTATGATCGGTCCCACAGGTTCCGGAAAGACTTATGTCGCGCAAACTCTTGCGAAGATCCTTAATGTTCCTTTTGCGATCGCAGATGCCACAACGCTTACTGAAGCGGGATATGTCGGGGAAGATGTTGAAAATATTCTCCTTAAGCTTATCCAGGCGGCTGAATATGATATTGAGCGCGCACAGACCGGAATTATTTACATCGACGAGATAGACAAGATCGCCCGTAAATCCGAAAACGTTTCGATAACCCGTGACGTATCGGGCGAAGGCGTGCAGCAGGCTCTTCTCAAGATACTGGAAGGAACGGTATCATCTGTTCCGCCTCAGGGAGGCAGAAAGCACCCTCATCAGGAATTTATCCAGATCGATACTACAAACATACTTTTTATCTGCGGTGGTGCGTTTGACGGACTCGATAAGATAATCGGAGCACGTACCGGAAAGAAGTCGATGGGCTTTAATGCCGACATCAGGGACACGTCGGATCTCAGGATCGGCGATCTCTTCAGGCAGACACTTCCCGAAGATCTTGTTAAATTCGGACTCATTCCTGAGTTTATCGGAAGAACGCCCATTTCAGTCGCTCTTGATATGCTTGACGAGCAGGCACTTGTGGATATTCTTGTAAAACCTAAAAATGCGATAACGAAACAGTATAAAAAGCTTTTTGAGATAGATGGTGTTGATCTTGAATTTACGGATGAAGCTGTTAAAACGATCGCACATCGCTCATTTGAAAGAAAGACAGGGGCCAGAGGACTTCGCTCCATCTGCGAGTCCATAATGACAGACATTATGTATAAGATTCCTTCCGATCTCAGAGTTGCCAAGTGCATAGTTACGGAAAAGGCAGCATCCGGAGAGGGAGAGCCCGATGTAGAGCTTCTGCCCGACGGAAAGACAAGGAAACCTCTCGCACGTGCCAAGTCGAGAAAGAAAGGGCCGGGTGAGAGTGCCTGAAATGAACGGTTCCGAAGAAAAAAACAAGAGGATCGTTAAATCTGCGGAGCTTCAAACGGTCTGCGGGATCACAAGCAGACTTCCGGCAAATATTCTTCCGGAATTTGCATTTGCCGGAAAGTCGAATGTGGGGAAATCCTCTTTGATCAACTGTATGCTCGAAAGAAAGTCTCTGGCGAGGACGTCACAGACTCCGGGCAAAACGCAAACCATTAATTATTATCTGATCGACAATTTGCTTTATTTTGTTGATCTTCCCGGTTACGGGTATGCCAAGGTGTCACAATCGCTTCGTGAAAAGTGGTCAAAGATGACACAAAAGTATCTTTCGGGATCGAAAGTCCTTAAATTGGTTTTCCTGCTCATAGACATCAGACATGAGCCGGGAGCCGGGGACAGATCGATGTACGAATGGTTCACAAAGAGCGGCTTTGATGTCGTTGTAGTGGCGACGAAACAGGATAAACTTTCAAGAAATGAAGTAAATAAGCAGCTCTCTCTAATATCTAAAACTCTTGGCATCAAATCTTCATCGGGGATTATTCCCTTTTCATCAAAAACACGCGCAGGACGTGAAGAACTTTGGAGCAGGATTGACTCCGTGTTGAACTGACAAAAACTATATATAAAGGAGGATGGTACGTGAATTATAACCTTCTTACACTTTCTGAGCTTAGAAACATAGCTAAGGAAGAACAAATCAAAGGGGTATCGGGGCTAAAAAAGGATGAACTGATAAGCATCCTTGAAGAAAACGCAGCAAAAAAGGCAGAGAAATCAAAGACTTCATCTGCCTCAAAGAGTGTTGCAAAAAAGGCCGCTTCGGCAAAAACCGCGTCTGCAGATGCAGCTGAAGACGGGAAGAAGGAATCGGCTAAGAAAGCTGTTGCAGAGAAAGCACCTGCAAAGAAAGCGGCTGCAGAGAAAGCACCTGCAGAGAAAGCTGCTGCGGAGAAAGCACCTGCAGAGAAAGCACCTGCAAAGAAAGCAGCTGCGGAGAAAGCACCTGCAAAGAAAGCGCCTGCAGAGAAAGCTGTTGCGGAGAAGGCATCTGCAAAGAAAGCGCCTGCAGAGAAAGCTGTTGCGGAGAAGGCATCTGCAAAGAAAGCGCCTGCAGAGAAAGTTGTTGCGGAGAAGGCATCTGCAAAGAAAGCGCC
>JAILKT010000047.1 GCA_024693545.1 Lachnospiraceae bacterium | reverse complement strand
GCCGGAGTGGAGGTTCGCAACATTGTACTTGGGAGCCGAGCAACCTTCGATGAAATGGAGGGATGCGCCTTCTTCAACGATTATGAGCGTATGCTCAAACTGTCCGGCACCCTTTGCATTAAGTCTGAAATACGACTGAAGCGGAACAGATACTTTAACGCCCTTGGGTACATATACAAATGAACCGCCGGACCAAACCGCTCCGTGCAGAGCGTTGTACTTATGGTCGGTAGGGGGGAGAAGCTTCATGAAACGCTCACGTATCATATCGGAGTATTCTCCCTTTATGGCACTTTCAAAATCGCAGTAAACGACTCCCTGTGCCTCGACTTCCTTTTGCATATTGTGGTATACAAGCTCTGAATCGTACTGAGCGCCCACACCGGCAAGTGAAGTCCTCTCAGCCTGGGGAATTCCAAGCCTTTCGAATGTTCTTTTAATTTCATCGGGAACGTCATCCCATGTGTTTGACATTTTAGCATTGGGACGCACATATGTGTAAATATGGTCCATATCAAGGCCGTCAACGCCCGGACCCCAGTTGGGGATTTCAAGTTCGTTATAGATCTTCAGACATTTGAGTCTGAAGTCTCTCATCCAATCCGGATCATCTTTTTCTTTTGATATCTGAAGAACGATGTCTTCCGAAAGTCCTTCTTCAAGCTTAAAGGCATCGCTGTCGTCATCGATAACATCATAGATGGTCCGATTGATATCTTCTACATATGTTTTTTCTTCGCTCATCTTTTATGCCTTTATATATTTTTCAAAACCGTTTGCATTGATCTCATCAACAAGCTTACGGTCACCTTCAGCTACTACCCTGCCGTCGCAGATAACGTGAACCCTATCTACATCGAGTGACTCCAGGATCTTTGTGGAGTGTGTGATGATGATAAGAGAACCGGCGACGCGTTCATGATAAACTCTGACTCCTTCGGAAACGGTACGAACCGCATCAACGTCAAGACCTGAATCGGTCTCGTCAAGGATTGCAAGTCTGGGCTTAAGCATAAGAAGCTGGAAAATTTCAGCTTTCTTTTTCTCACCGCCTGAGAATCCAAGGTTAAGTTCCCTGTCGAGATAAGAAGGATCCATATGCAGAACCTTCATCTGCTCAACAGCTGTTTCCTTGAAATCCCAAAGGGACATTTTGTTACCGAGAGCTTCACATGAGTTACGGATAAATTCCGAAACTCTTACACCGGGAACTTCAATAGGATTCTGGAAAGTCATAAAAAGACCTTTCTTTGCACGCTCGTCTGTGCCCATTTCAAGAAGGTCTTCGCCTAAAAAAGTTACTTTTCCGGATGTTACTTCATATTCTTCCTTACCCATAAGAGTGTTTCCGAGTGTGGATTTACCTGCTCCGTTGGGCCCCATTATGACATGGGTTTCGCCTTCACCGATTTTGAGGTCAAGGCCCTTGAGAATCTCTTTGTCGCCTATGCTGACGCAGAGATTTTCAATCTTTAAAATTTCTTGACTCATTTTCGCTGCCTTTCACATATTATGTAAAATATTTTTATCAAAACCAACAAACCTTTACCATTCTATACAGTGATTTTTAAATTTTCAATGGTTTGAACAAAAAAACCTATCATTTTGGTAGGATTTTACAAATATAGGAAGTTTTATTACCTTTTTTTGTAAAAATACACAATAAAAAAAGGTCTGAAAAGACCTTTTTTTATATTACAAAACCGCGCAAACGTAAGATTTGAGCGGCTTTTAGCCGAGCGAAGAATTTGGACGATCAGGGTATGAGCGGAAAGGTGAGTGTCACTTTAAAAAGATCACCGTCGGTATTCACGGTAAGAGTTCCACCCTGAAGTTCGGTCAGACTTTTGGCTATGGACAGACCGAGTCCGTTACCTTCCGTATTTCGGGAAGCATCACCGCGGGTAAAGCGTTCGAGTAATTCTTCGGATGACATGTCGAGCGGATCCCGTGACGTATTTTTGAATGAGAAAACGGCATTGCTGTTTTGCTCTTCAAGGGTCAGATATACACGTGTTGACGGCAGCGAATACTTGCATATGTTACTCAGAAGGTTGTCGAATATCCTCCACATTCTGCGCCCGTCAACCATGATCCGAAGCTCTTTATCGGGAAGCTTTGTGATCAGGGAAAGTTCCGAACCGCGGAGTTTCTCCTCAAATTCCCCGCTGACCTGAGTAATAAATACGGAAGCTTCGCACGGAGCCGTTATTATATCGAGATTACCTGTAGAAGCTTTTGAAGCTTCCACAAGATCTTCCGTCAGTCTTTTGAGTTTCTCCGACTGACGGACAAGAACGTCGGAATATTCTTTGGTTTCTTCGGGATTACAATCACCGCCGGCTATAAGCGTTGCGTAGTTAATGATCGATGTAAGCGGAGTTTTGATGTCGTGAGATACATTTGTGATCAGCTCGGTTTTCATTCTTTCGCTTTTAAGGCGTTCTTCAACAGCCCGGTTCATTACCAGCGCGATACTGTTGAGATTTTCGGCGTGCTGCTTAAAATCACCGATCATCCCGTTTGTTTCCGTAACATATGCGAGATCACCTTCCGCAAGGGCGACGCCGCCTTTTTGAAGCTTTCTGAGCGTAACGGCGAGGTAGAGGATGAGCGGTACAAAAATGAGCTTTTCAAGAACCCAAAGGAAAATAATGACTTCAAACTCGTCGTATGAATATGAGGCCGCGATCACGAGAAACTCTATCAGTGTAACTACGAATACTCCGATTGCCGTTTTGGCGATCAAAGGGATCTTTTTGATGACGTCCCTCCAGGTCTTAAAATATTTTTTAAAGAGACGCCCGAGCATGATCAGAAGTTTTTTGGGGATCATAAGGAGCATGTATATGAGCGTTCCCTTGATAAAGGTATGCTGTTTTATGCGGCTTGCGGCGCTCATGCTGAGCCCTAAAATAGCGGCGAGACCGACAACATATGAGATTACGGCGGTTGGCAGGGCTAAGGCGGTTCTCAAACGGTCAAGCTCAAAGATAATTCCCAGAGCAACGATTACGATCGGAGCCAAAAGCACGTCAAACGGTATTTTGCTGAACGGACCGGGAACAAGTTCATCGCTACCGCGCCGTCTTCCCGAAAGGTACATGAGCGTTACAAATAAAGCAACCGAGAAAAGTAACGCGAGAATACTTCCGACGTAAAGATATTTGAGCGGTATGCCGAGCACCAGGAAGTTTATCTCCACATCTTTTATGCGGTAGTAATCCTTCATATATGTCAGGATGATCTGCACGACTCCGAGTGTTGTCGCACATAAAGAGCAGATACACAGTATAAATATAATGGTCTTTCCGGCCAGTGATCTTAAAAATTCTTTCATGGTATTCTCCTGATTATTCAATTGGATCTGCCGGGACCGAAAAAGAGTTCCGATGATCCGGGAAATGTTTTTTTGGATCAGATCTTACGCATCTTATAGCCCTGTCCGAATACTACGATGATGTAACGGGGTTCGGCAGGGTTTATTTCGAGCTTTTCCCTGAGATGACGTATATGAACCGCCACGGTATTGTCCGTTCCAAAGGGTTTCTCTTTCCATACGCTGCTGTATATTTCTTTAGGGGAGAAAACCCGGTCGGGGTAGGAAATAAGCAGCTTGAGGATTTCGTATTCTTTTGGAGTGAGAGATACGGGATCCCCGTCGAGAGTAACCTCTTTGGTCAGATCGTTGAGTTCGATGCCGCCGTTTCGGTAATGTTCGGGCGAGACGGTTCCGCCGCCGAAATTCAGGTATCTCCTCAGCTGAGAATGTACTCTTGCGGTTACTTCGAGAGGGTTAAAAGGTTTCGTAATGTAATCATCGGCACCGACATTTAGTCCGAGGATCACGTCACTGTCTTCGGATTTCGCCGTAAGTACAATGATCGGTACATTACTTGTTTCACGTATCTTTGCCATGGCGGTCATTCCGTCCATTACGGGCATCATGATGTCAAGAAGGATCAGATGGATCTCATGATCGGTCAAGATGTCCAGTGCTTCCTTACCGTTATATGCTTCATAAAGCGTATAGTCGGGATTGGAAAGATAAATTTTGAGCGCGTTAACGATATCTTTTTCGTCATCGCAGATTAGGATGTTTGGCATGGTCTTCTCCCCTCACCGGAGGCGGCACCCTCATATGGATCCGGGATGCCCCTCTTTGTAAGTCCATTATAAATGCAGAACCGATTAAAAAGAAACATGTAAAGACATTAAGATTTGATTAAGTTGACTCGTTCGGTACAAGCTTAGTTTAAGAAAAAAATGGTTAAAAACAGAAGGAACGAAAAGAACATGTGAATGAATGTGAAACCTGTGTTTTGTTTGTGAAAATTTTATCACGGTAACGTGGAGTGATTGACAAATATTCGTATTGGAATTAAAGTATGAATGATAATTTTATGGAGTAGACGGGCCGATAAGGGGGAATTACCCCCAAACGGCAGATAAGAGGAAAAATGAGAACGGAAATGATGAAGACGATATCTGTTACAGGAGATATTGTCACAGCTATTTTTTTGGTAATTATCGTTGCCGGATATTTATACGAAAACAAGACGAATGTCGAAAAGACAAAGTATTACAGATACAGCCTTTGGATATGTCTGGCCGGACTGGTCTTTGACGCGTCATCGTATATTTTTGAGGGTAAGATCGAAAGTGATTTCATAATGAGTGCGATCAATTATTTTGCATTCATTATGATAGACTTTCTTATTACAAGCTTTGCATTTTTTATTCGTACAAGAATTACAGAAAAAGATAAGGATTATAAATCAAATGTACCGGTCTGGATCACTGTGATCTGCATATGCGATATGGTTTTTATTTCAATCGGAACGATATCGGGAAAGCTGTTCGAAATCGAAAACGGGATATACACAGACGGACCCTGGAGCGATTATATTGTTGTCGGACCCGGTATTGCCTTCCTCGGTATAGCCGTATGGATATTCAGCAAGGTAAGGAGCCTGGGAGTCAAGGAAGTAATGGTAATGCTCATGTATCTTATTATGCCGGGAGTTTCCGCAATCCTCAGAGCTGTCAATGATGAGATTGAACTCGGTTACGTCGGTTCTGCGATGGGTCTGATGCTCATATACGTTATCATACTTTCAAAGGTCATTTCCGAGGCAGATGTAAAAGCCAGGATGTATAGCGAACTCTCAAATCTGGATGCCCTTACAGGTATTAAGAACAGGAGAGGGTATGAAGAAGTGCTCGGTGAAGTAAAAAAAGACGAAATAGTCGGAGCTGTTTTCTGTGATGCCAATTCGCTCAAAGAAACCAATGATAAAATGGGGCACGAAGAGGGAGATAAACTTATAAAAAAGGTTGCCTCTATTCTGAACGAAACATTCCCGGACGGTGAAGTCTGCCGTATAAGCGGAGATGAATTTGTGGTGATTGTTCATAACGCGCTCAAGAAGAAATTTGCGGATCGAATGAAATTATTGACCGAGAAGATCAGATCGAATAACAGGATAGTGTCCGTCGGATATGAGATCGGTATCGGTGAAAAGATACTGACACTGGTTCAGACGGCAGAAGAGAAGATGTACGAGGATAAGAGCAACTATTATAAGGAAACGGGAAAAGATCGTAGACGATGATCCATGAGCAAAGTGGCTTAAGAATGCGGGCGAGAGCAAGAACTACCCACGAGAGAGGAAAAAAGCGAAAAAGTGGGTAGTGGCTCGGACGAGCGAGAGCAAAAGCTAGCCCATGATAAGGAGGAAGAATATGAAAACGATCGTTATTTATTTCAGCGCGGAGGGTACAACCGCGAAAGTTGCCAGGGAATTTGCTGCGGGGATACAGGCGGATGTGTTTGAGATTGTCCCCGAAGAAGCTTATACAAAGGCTGACCTTCGCTGGATCAACCCCGTTGCACGTTGCAACAAGGAGAAGTTTGGCAAAAAGGACGTTCCGGTTGTAGGGAAAATAGATGATTTTGACGCCTATGATACCGTTTATATCGGCTTCCCCATTTGGTACGGCTGTGCGCCCAATGTTGTGAATACTTTTTGCGGAAATTATGACTGGACCGGAAAGAAGGTAAGTATTTTCGCAACATCAGGCGGAAGCGGGATCGGAAAAACGGCAGAAAAACTTGAGCCTTACGTTAAAGGGGCGCAGATAGTGGGAGCCAGGCTGGTAAAGAAAGCGGATGAAATTGAGTGATCTCAGGCGTCAGTTCTTTCTTGCGGAGTAGTCGGCATCGATGCTCGCTTTCCATTTGCCGCCTAAAAATGCTTTCTTTAACAGGCCGGGCTCACATTTCCTGGCAGTGGAAACAGCATCCGCAAGGACTTCGTAGTTAAGGGAGGTCCCCGTGCTGTCGCAGTTATAGTTTGCAGCCATGTCTTTGCTTATACCCATGTCGGATGCAACTCCGATCGCATCGATATTGGCACCGAGAAACATAAATTCCCAGTTGTCTTTTTCTTTATGACGGCTGATGAGATTCTTGATATCCTTAAAGGAGTATTCTTTGCTTGCGTTTTCGAGTCCGTCCGTTGTTATCACAAACAGTGTCTTTGAAGGACGGTCTTCTTCGTCCGTTTTGTTCTGAACGCTGCTTACATGGTTGATCGCGCTTCCTACCGCATCAAGAAGAGCGGTGCAGCCTCTTACAAAGTAGTCTTTCTCCGTGAGGGCGGGAATGTCTTTGATATCTTTTCTGTCATGGATCACATCGACCTTGTCGTCGAAAAGTATTGTTGAAACAACTGCTTCGCCCTCTTCTTTTTTCTGTTTCCCGATAAGTGAATTGAATCCGCCGATGGTGTCCGATTCGAGTCCGCCCATTGAGCCGCTCCTGTCGAGGATAAATACGAGTTCCGTTAAATTTTTTTTCATGATGATTACCTCCGTTTTTTAATATGCGAGGTTATGATCCGCTACATCGGTCACTGCCTCTTTTTGTTTCTGAGGTTATGATCCGCTACACCGGTCACTGCCTCTTTTTTGTTTCTGAGGTAATCATACGCTTTAAGTCATATCATCAGGTCACTTGCCGGGCGACAAATCAGTTTTGGGTACCGAGAAGGCTCACGCCATGTTCGAAGAGCGCAACGTTTATGGTGTAAATATCATAGACTTCGTTCTCTATGAAATATTGTACGATGAGATCCTGTTTGCTGCAGGGTGAAAGAGCAAAGCCCGCGCGGGAAAGAAGATCCTTTGTTTCGTCGAGGCTCAGTTCGAGAGCAACGGCGAGAGCAAGGGCCGTTGACTTGCTCGGATTCTTTGTTGTGCCGCATCTGAGTTTTGAAAATGCCTTTCTGTCAACGTTTGCCCTGCGCTGCAGCTCGACATCGGAAATATCTTTTTGATCGGCGTGAGTGAAAACGAGTTCCATAAAGCTTTTACCTATATTTTCAATGACGTCGTCAAGACTGCGTGAGGCACCGACGAAAGAATCCTCTGCCGG
>JAILKT010000040.1 GCA_024693545.1 Lachnospiraceae bacterium | reverse complement strand
GGAAAAAGGTACTATATCCATTCTTTTACATATATGCTAATGTGGTAATGAAACAAATGAATAAAAACAATTAGCATTGTCTCAAAAGGAGGTATCTATGAAGAATATACGTATCATACTGCTCGGACAGCTGTTGCTGGTCATTTTGGTATTTGTTTTTTGCATTTGCCTTGCGAGCGATGCCGGGATGTCTGCTGTAACATGGTTTATCGATTTTCCGTCTATGGTCACGATCCTTATTTTTTTGATCCCGGGGCTCCTTATAATGGGAGCATGGAAGGATTTTATTAAGTCGTTTTTCGTGGGAATTAAGAAATACAATCTGCTTGAACTGAAGAATATCATAAGTGCGGTCGGAGCAGCGCAGAAACTTACGGTTTACGGAGCTTTATTCTCAGTAATAGTGTCAATAGTCCTTGTGCTTGGCAATCTGGAAGATCTCAGTCATATGGGTGTAAATTTGGTTGTGGCACTGATGACAGGTTTATACGCAGTAATAATAGAGTTTTTTCTTCTCCCGCTTAAGCTCAACGCCGAAAAAAAGATGAATGAAGAAATGGATCTCGATGATGAATGATTTTGGGATCGATAAAGACAGTTACCTTAAAACTGCGCAGAAATTTGGTCTGACAAAGCGGGAATTGGAACTGGGATTTCTTAAGGTTTCCGGGTTTTCGAACCGAAGGATTGCGTACATGTTCGGAATCTCCGAACAGACGGTGAAAAACCACTTTACACATATTTACGAAAAAGCATGGGTGCCGGGACGAAAGGAATTTCAGGAACTGTTTATTCAAAACGAATAAACAGTGGAATGAACATAAGAAGAGATGCATTGGAGTGGGGGTTCCCTCCCGGGGTTCCCAAACAAAAGGCAGCGGAGCTGCTCGCGGTCATTCCGAAGTGTTTTCGAGGAATGACTACCTTTCTGCGTTTGTCCGGAAAATGTCGCGATGTTTTTTATTGACATAGCAACAACGTTATGGTAACTTATTTATGTAGTTTATAAAAATTTTATAAATTTGGAGGGTAACATGAACGGATTATCTATTGCATTGGGAGTAGTTGGTATTGTTATTAGCGTTATCTTTGCTCCCCTTTTCGGATTTATTCCTGCACTTATCGGTCTCGTAGCGAGTGTTGTAGCGATAGTACTTTCTATCAATACGAAGAAGGCTACAAACAATGCTGAAGGTGGAGCCGGATTTGTTCTCGGTATCATCGGCGCAACATTGGGCGTTGTTTTCTTTATCGGATGTCTTGCTTGCGGCGCTTGCAGTGCATCATACGGAGCATGGGGCTGCCTTGGCGGAGGATGTAACGCAGCCAGTGATATTGAATCGGCAGCAGGGGGATCTTTAGATGAGCTTAACAAAGCATTAGATTCTCTTAAGGATCTTAACTTCTAATTCCTGTTCCTTAAATAGAAACAACTTAAAAACACAGGCTTCGGTGTAAATCGAAGCCTCGTTTTTATTACCGGTG
This sequence comes from Lachnospiraceae bacterium, assembly GCA_024693545.1. Classification (GTDB taxonomy): domain Bacteria; phylum Bacillota; class Clostridia; order Lachnospirales; family Lachnospiraceae; genus RUG11977. Next base: position 1,486 of record JAILKT010000040.1, on the reverse strand, counting down.
AAACTCGGATGAGTATTTCGGTCGGATAACAATGATAACGGAGGAAGGTATGTTACCGTACATCGATCTTGGATTTGTTAAATTGTCGCTTTACGGGCCTATTTTTTTGGTCGGAGCCGTGATCGCGATCATTATCGTCAGGCTATTGGCTAAAAAAGCAGGAGTGGAAAGGTCGGACGCGCTGTTTGCAGTGATCTATGGAATGATCGGGCTTGTCATCGGCGCGAAATTATTGTATTTCTTTACAAAGCTTCCGTCTATAATAGCAAAGTTTGATATATATATTGACCTGTTTAAGATGGATTATGTAAAGGCACTCGACTTTGCATTCGGCGGTATGGTTTTTTACGGTGGTCTGATCGGATTTGCGCTTGGAGTGATCCGCTATTGCAAACATTTTAAAGTCCCGGTATGGGGGCTTGTAGACCTTTATACACCTTTCCTTCCGTTTGTACATGGATTTGGCAGGATCGGATGCTTTTTTGCCGGATGCTGCTACGGAATTGAATATAACGGTCCCTTAAGCGTTCATTTCCCGTACAATGAGGTTGTGCCTCAGCTCAGCGAGGTATCGAGGTTTCCTGTGCAGCTTGTCGAAGCGGGATTAAACTTCATATGTTTCGCGGTTCTCATAACGCTTATGAGAAAAGAACTGAATCGTGCCGAAGGGGACAGAAAGCTTAAGCAGGGTCAGCTCTGCGGCATTTACCTTGTGTATTATATCGTTGTCAGAACATTACTTGAATTCCTTCGGGGAGATGCGTTGCGCGGAAAAATCGGTTTCCTTTCAACCTCGCAGATAATAAGCGTTTTGCTTATTATTCCTGCAGTATTATTACTTAGAGCAAAAAACAGAGAGAGAGTATTCTTTGTGCCGGCCACAGAAAACCACATCACAAAAACGCAAGGAATTGATAAAAATAAATAAATTGAAAAATTATCTTGCCAAATCACAAATAATAGTATATACTCTTTAAAAAGAGAAATTTGCTCTTGCGATTTGTGATACGGTATAACAAGTTCTACAAAAGGCACTTTGATAAGCAAGAGGGTAATTGGGGTGTAAACATACACCATAGGTAGAGACGTATCTGTAGCTTATCTGAGTATCGATATTCAGACGGGGTGGACCCCGTGCTAAATTCACTCAGGTACGTAATATGGAGTCAGATTATGGCACAAAATGTGATCACCGCGCTAGGTGACTACGGATGTGATACACAAACGGCACTGGAAAGGTTCCTCGGAAAAGAAGAACTTTATGTTAAGTTCATAAAAAAGTTTCTTGATGATAAAAGTTTTGAGGAACTGAAAAGTCATATTGAGGATTCGGATTATGAAAAAGCGCTTAAGAGCGTTCATACGCTCAAGGGAGTAAGTGGAAATCTCGGCTTTACGGCACTTTATGATGTTGCATCGGATATGGTGACTAAATTCCGCGCGATGCAGGAACGTGAAGCTGTTGCCGAGTATGGGAAGCTTGAGC
>JAILKT010000034.1 GCA_024693545.1 Lachnospiraceae bacterium | reverse complement strand
AATTTTACGTTTTTCTTTGGAGCCCTTAAATGATTCGCAGGAAATTTTACGTTTTTCTTTGGAGCCCTTAAATGTTTCGCCGGAAATTTTACGTTTTTCTTTGGAGCCCTTAAATGTTTCGCAGGAAATTTTACGTTTTTCTTTGGAGCCTTAAATGTTTCGCAGGAAATTTATGAATAATTGCAAATTGCGTCCAATAGGAAATCGATGTCCTCCGTGGACGTAATTTTTTGATTTTTTTTACTAAAAAGCAGAAAAATACGTCCAATACGAAATCTATCCCTTTTTATGGCAAAATCACTTAAAAAATGTGGTCCACAACAAGCATTGATTTTCTATTGGACGCATTTTTGTTAAACGCTCGTTTAGGTTATTAAACTTGCTCAAAGAATCACAAGAAAAACCGCCTAACTCACGACTGAAGTCACGAGTGTGCGACGGCTAATCATCAAACTATTTAATAATATAGTGTGTGATAAAGTGTGCTTACATTTTCTCTTGACTTTTAAAGTAGGCTGTTGTATTATAATCAAGCGTGTTTTGAGAAACACCTCAAGAGACACCGCAACAAATTAATAGGGGTATAGTTCAGCTGGTAGAATAACGGTCTCCAAAACCGCAGGTCGTGGGTTCAAATCCTACTGCCCCTGGAATTTTAAAAAAAGATGAGCCTCGAGCTCATCTTTTTTTGTTTTTGCCACTCAAATCCTCCCCGCACAAAAAAATGAGCCAAAGGCTCATCTTTTTGCGGATAACTCGGCATTCCGAAGGAATGCCAAACCGTAGTCAAATCCTTTCGATGCTTTTACGAAGGATTTGACGGAGGAGGATTTGGGGCAATGCTCTTTTGCCACTCAAATCCTCCCCGCATAAAAAATGAGCCAAAGGCTCATTTTTTTATGCGGATAACAGGATTTGAACCTGCACGCTCGCGCACCAGAACCTAAATCTGGCGTGTCTACCAATTCCACCATATCCGCAATCAATGACCAATATTATATAACGCCATTTCAGAATTTTCAACTTGTACATTTATAAGGTCTGGCGCCTTACATATATGTGATATATTATTTTACAGATTTGTGGCAGCAATTTAAGGATCCAAATTTTCCCATTGACTTTCTTTTAAAACCATGTTATATAGTTTTTAAAACCACGTAACGTGGTTTTGGTATTCATTGTTTGGTATTTCGTGTTTGGCCTCGTTATTTATATTTTGGTATAACAGTTTGGAGGAATTTGATTATGGGCAGACAACAAAGAGAAGTTTCAATGATGGACTATACTCTCGGAGAAGAGCTTATCAGCGCCATATCACACGGGATCGGAGCCGGACTTGCAATTGCGGCCTGTGTCCTCTGTATAGTCAAAGCCGCGCACGATGATGCATGGGCTGTGGTTTCAAGCTCGGTATTCGGAGGTGCACTTATCATACTCTATCTTGTTTCCACACTCTATCATGCTCTGGCAAAAAATAAAGCCAAGCGCGTATTCAGGGTGCTTGACCATTGCAGTATATTTTTTCTGATTGCCGCAACTTACACACCTTACCTGCTCGTAAGCCTGCGTGGCCCTTTCGGATGGGTTCTTTTCGGTATCATCTGGGGACTTGCGATACTCGGTATCGTCTTCAACGCCATCGATGTCGATAAATATCAAAAGCTTTCCGCAGTCATCAACGTGCTTATGGGATGGGCGATCGTCATTAAGCTCGGCACTCTCGGCGAATCTATCGGCGCAACCGGCATCGTCTTTCTGATCGTCGGTGGCGGCGTCTATACTATCGGTGCCGTCCTTTACGCTCTAGGCGACAAGATCAGATACATGCATTCAATATGGCACTTCTTCGTCCTCGCAGGAAGCATCTGCCACTTCTTTTCTATATATCTGAGTGTTTTATAAGACGCATCGACAGAGTTCCCGTGCCTTGCCGGTTTCTTTTACATCTCACACCGGCAGAACTCCCGGCTCCTTGGTAAGACCTTTTTTTGCGAGTCCGTCGGCGCGTTCATTGCCCTCGATTCCTTTATGTGCGGCAACTTTGACGAAAGTTATCTTTATTCGTTTTGACCAAGCCTGCATTGTTTCCTTATAGCTGCGCGTGAGCGGGTTGTTGGTCTTCCACTGTGCTGTCGCCCAATTCTCGATCCCCGTGTAATCGTAGTGAATCTCGATCTCATCCGCTCCGTTTTTGAGTGCCCATTTTACTGAGAGCATGGCAGCGATCATCTCTCCCGTTACATTCCTCTGTTTAACGCCCTCCGGGTCGTTCCCGCAGCCGCAAAGCTCGGTTTCATTCCCGTTTTCATCTATGATAAGACAACCATAAGCATATCTGCCTATGCCCGGATCAAAACTACCATCCACAAATGCCGTAACTTTCAATTCTGTTCTCTCCGTGTTCTACATTTTTTCTTACGCTTTATACCTTTTTCGAAGTAAGGATTTCCCTGCATTCTTCTCATTTTTCTTTTACTCTTTCACCATTTTTCGAAGCAAGACTCTCTCTTGTATATTTCCCATTTTCGCTTTATGCTTTCACCATTTTTTCGAAGCAAGGATTTCTCTCGCAAGCTTCAATGCCTTTGCTCTGTGGCTTATCGAATTCTTTATTTCGGGTAAAAGCTCTGCATCATTGCAGCCGTACTCGGGTACGAAGAAAATGGGGTCATAGCCGAAGCCATATTCGCCTTTGATCTCATAGGCACAAAAGCCCTCAAAAGTAGCTCTGGCGACTTCCTCGCCCCCGTCCTCGCCGATCATCGCGATCGCGCACACAAATCGCGCCGTTCTGTCCTCCCATGCCACACCCTCCATCCTTCGCAGGATCTCTGCATTTTTTATGTCATAAGAGGTATCTTCGCCCATATATCGCGCCGAATAGATCCCGGGTTCCTTGTTCAGCTTGTCCACCTCAAAGCCCGAATCATCCGACATAATGATAAAATTCTTCATCCCGAGTCGCAGTGCTTCCTCTTTCACTGCCCGCGCCTTAATGAGCGCATTTTCGGAATATGACGTTCCGTTTTCCTCGACATCGGTCTTGATCCCCGCTTCCTTCATGGAAATGATCTCGTAGTCCTTAAGGTCCTTTAATATCTCCCTTACCTCCCTCATTTTTCCTTCATTGCCGGTTGCAAAAATGATGCGTTTCATAACTTTTATGTGCCCTTTCCACAAAACTAACCGGTGAGGCGCCATGAGGACCTCACCGGTATATCATAATTCAAGTCTCGCTTTCGTTTTCTTATGCTGACTGCCAAACTGCCTTCCGGATCATGACTGACTCTGGTCAACTACATTGTCGCAGATAATTGCGATCGCTGCAACAACATCCTTTAACGACTCATCAAGAACTGCGATACGGTAGCAATCCGACCATACATTTCTGTCGATGTCGATATGTCCGATAGTCTTTCCGCCCACCTGAATGTCGAAATCAAAGCCCATAAGATCACCGGAGATCTTAAGCTCCTGACCGTTAACCTCGCCGATAAGTTCGGGACGCGTGAACTTCATCTTTTTCTTGATCTTTGCGATCCGATCTCCTGCCTTCTCGATCGAATACTCGGGAAGTAAAGCAAGGATCTTCTTCTTAAGCTTCAAAACCTCCGTTCCGTCAGCCTGTACCGAAAAGCTTGTTCTCGTGATATCTCCCTCGATATGGTAAACGGTTTTCTCATCCTTGTCAAAGATGTCAAACTTAGGCTTGAGAGAGATCGCCTTCTGCTTCATATAAAGTGTGATCGCCGAACCTGTAGATGTGTTTACGGGACCTGCCGCTGCCGATTCCTTCACCGTCTCGCCGCTTTCAAGCTTGGTGATAACGTCACAAAGCTCGCTGACCGCTCTGTCAACCGTCGACGTATCAGCATCCTTGTGACCGAGGAACATGTCAAGCCCGGCGTTCAGCGCCATCTTGCCGCCTGAAACACCGTCGGTTCCGATCTTGCCCATGATTATCTTCTTGCCGTCAACTCTGGCGAAGACATCGAACATATCGACAACCTTCTTATAAAGTATCGACTGTGTTCCTTTGATATCGCCCATAACGGGTGTTCCGAAGCTCACCTTGATCTCGGATAGTTTCGCCAAAAGCTCCTCATTTGTAAAATTCTGCTTGTTCTCAACATTTGCATATCCCATGCCGTTGTCTTTTGTTGAACTGAATAATCCCATAAAGATAACCTCCTTTTAACCTGCACATATAATCTTCGTGCATCATTCATCTGTTTTATTGATCGGAACAAAATGCCCGCACCGAAATCATTTCCGAAACCGAGTGTAGCAAACATCCCCTGAAAAAACAAGGTAACAGCGTTACTACAATTGCTGTTTTTTATCCGCGATCCTTTTTGTAAACTTGCATTTTTTTTCTGTGCTATCTATAATATATCGTACTGTCGGTAATATCAACACAGCTCATTTTCGGAGGTTTGTTCATGAATAAAAGCATTGTCACCATCATCGGGAAAGACAAAGAGTCGATAATCTTAAAAGTATTTCCCACCGCGGTTGAGAAGCCTCTCGGCAGCGTGGTGATCATTCATGGTGCCTCCGAACACAGCGAAAGATATGAACAATTTATCGATTTTCTGAACGATAACGGCTACGACGCCTATATCTACGATCTTCGCGGTCACGGCCTCGATACAAAATTCGAGCTTCTCGGAGATATCAGTGAAAAAAACGGTCACAAATTGCTCATTTCCGATGCCGAACTGGTTCTCAATTATGTTCATGATAACAACCGCGGACGAAAGCTTGTTCTTTTCGGCCACGACCTCGGATCCGTTATCGGTCAAAACGTTATTCAAATTTGTGATCACCCGGATCTTTGCATCTTCTCCGGAGTTCCTTATATATCCTCTGCAAGGTGCTTTTTTCTGAGTTTACTGACCTTTCTTGTCGGTCATGTTAAGGACAGATCATATCACTCGACTTTCTTATACCGGAGGATATATAACCACAAAAATTTCTCTGTTATTTCAGGTCGCACCGCTTACGACTGGCTGACACGTGACAACGCTGTTATCGGTGCTTACATCAATGATGCATATTCCGGTTTCACTTGTTCCGTGGCGTATTATGCCGCTATGATAAAACTCATAGAGAACGCATGCTCTCCATCAGGTATCAAGCGTATCCGTCATGATATGCGTATCATATTCATGAGCGGCAGCCATGATCCTTTGGGTGGATATGGTCAAGGTATAACCACTCTTTTTAACACGTATCAGAAGCTCGGTTTTACAGAATCCGACTGCATAATATATGACGAAGCCCGCCACGATCTCCTCAATGAGCTTTGCAAGGATGAGGTCATGAATGATATACTCTCCCTCATAAATGCTCGAGGAAACAACTGATCACTGTTTTTTCTGAATGCTCAATGGAACAACAACCGGTCATTGTTTTTTCGGAGGTTTCGGCCCGTAATATTCATACAGATATGTTTTTATCATTCCGTTGTATATCTTACGGTTTTTATCAGCCTTTTTTCCAAAACTCTCCTGAGCCTTATCATAGCTGGTAACAAAGAAATAAGACCAATTCTTAAGCTTTCCGAAGACTTCACCCATATCTTTGTATAACGCGGGCAGGCCGCTGTTGTCATCGGATTTGGATACTCTTTTTATATTGCTTCCCGATCCTTCCACCTCGCGGGTTCTTGTATCGGGCCCCAGTCTCTCCCCGTAAGGAGGATTGGTGATTATAAATCCGTATTGATGTGATGATGAAAGCGCTCTCATGTCCCTCGTCTGAAAATGGATCGTGTCAAGAACTCCGGCTGCAGCAGCATTTTGACGAGCCGCAGTCATAATATCATTGTCTATGTCATATCCCTCGATCGCCATTTTCCTGTCACGTACGATAAGGCTTTTGGCTTCTTCTCTGGCACTGTTCCAAATCCTTGAAGGTATAAAAGGATACTCTTCTCCCGCAAAGGAACGTGATATCCCGGGGGCTATATTTCGCCCTATCAGTGCTGCCTCAATGGGGATTGTCCCACATCCGCAGAAAGGATCCACAAGGATCCTGTCCTCTTTCCATGGTGTAAGCATTATTATTGCCGCGGCAAGTGTTTCCGAGATCGGTGCGGCGCTCCTGAGTTTTCTGTATCCCCTTTTATGAAGAGATTCTCCCGAAGTATCAAGTGATACGGTAACATGATCTTTTATAATTGCAACTCTGATCGGAAATGATGCCCCTGATTTCGGAAATATAGTAAGGCGATGCTTTCTTTTCATTGCCTCAACAACCGCTTTCCCTGTAATTCTCTGTATATCCGACGGGCTGAACAGCTTTGATTTGACCGAATAAGCTTTAGAAACAAAGAAATTGGCGTCAACCGGAAGGAATTCATCCCAAGGCAATGCTTTTACCTCTTCAAAAAGCTCATCAAAGGCAGACGCATCAAACTCACCGATAACGAGCTGTACACGCTCTGCCGTTCTTAAAAATATATTAGCCTTTGCAGCCGCAGCAGCGTCACCTTCAAAGAAAACCCTGCCGTCTTCCACTCTTACGATATTTAATCCTAAATCCGTAAGCTCACGCTTTAATACTGCTTCCAGGCCAAAATGACATGGGCATAAATATAAATGATCCACTTTATACTTTCCTTCCGTTATATGCTTATAATTACGCGGATACCCTATCCGTCCCTCTTACCGCTCATGCTCCGAGAGCGCTTAGAGGTGCATTTTTTACCATAGTTGACACGCACATATTAAGTGCCTGCGGAAACTCTGTTCCGAGAAGTATCATGTTCGTAACGGCAATGATCTGCCCATACTTATTTAAAAGAACCCCTCCGCTGCTTCCCGGTGATGTAGGTGCCTGGTGAAATACGTAATCTACTCCGTCAATTGTTATAGTCGGAATACGAACTATTCCTTTTGCCAATGAGAAACTATATGACTGAGGATTTCCGAGTGAAAAGACTTCCTCACCCGTTGCGGGAACATAGTCCTTGTTTATAGGCAGAATATTTGGGGTAAAGTCTTCTCCGTCCGGTGCATATTCCAAAAGTTTAACCGTAAGGATCGCAATATCCTTTTCTTCGTTGGAAGTAGCCATTTCTTTTACTTCATAGCGGTTCCCTGCCTTATCATATACATATATGTTTTTCATCAGGCAATCTTTTACAACATGGTAAGCCGTTATCAACTTGTCTTTACTTATAAAACACCCTGTTCCGGCATACTGCGAATAGCCAAAGCCGTCAAATGCAAGTACAATGATATTTGTGATCGCATCAACACCTTCCTCATATATCTGAGCTGCTGTTTTTTCAGTTAACCCGCTCACTTCTTCTTTCTTTGTATACTTGTAATCTTCTCCCTCAACCAGACCGATAACATTTGGTGTAATCTTGCCGTTTTTATATTTATCATAAAATTCTTCCGTACTGATCCTGTCTTTCTTTTTCAATCCATCCAAAAATTCCACGACAATGTCGGACCTTATGGCAAGATTCAGGTAACTCGCCGAAGGAACGGTAAGGCACATAACCCCGATAACAGCACCGGTGCTATCAAATACAGGCGCTCCTCCAACACCGATCCCGGAGGGAATATCCAGCTGGACATAATCATTATCGTCTATAACCCTAAGAGAATTCGAAATCATTCCTTTAGAATATGTACCAACAATGCCGAGAGGATTTCCGATCGAATATATATCCGTACCGACAGGCGGTACATCTCCGAACTTCAGATACTTTTTATTCTTTTCTTTTACTCTGATCAGTGCCAGATCCTTCACCTCATCAAATCCGTATATGGACCTGACTGTGTATTCTTTGCCGTCAATCCCAAATATCTGAATTCTGGACGCATTTGCTATCACATGAGCATTGGTAAGTACATTATACTTACCGACGAAAAAACCACTTCCGACATATACCTGATCGAAAGAATCGGTAACTCTGACTTCGACGCAGGCCGGCGCTGATCTCTCAAACAGTTCGGTAGAATCGTACTCGGGCGAAACGGGAGTCAACGGCTCCTCTGCCTCAACAGATGTATTTTTTTCCGCAGCCTCAACATACGATGCCGGCATAACTACGATCAGTACCGCACATAATAATGCAATCACAGACTTCAGTGATCTGTTCATAATCATCTCTCCCTTTCTCTCTTAAAAATACTAGGTAAAATTATAATGTATTTTTTCAAAAAGTATAGGTTAAATATCTTATTTTCATGAAAGAAACACAAATTTCCCTATGCACCGTGTAAATAAAGCTTAAGAATACAATTATAAAGATATTTGACTTTAAATTTTAAAACAAAAAAGAGTTCCCGACAGTGTACCGACCCCCAAAAGTTAGACCGAAAATCTAACATTTGGAGGTCGGTATTTTATGTCTAAGTATTCTTTTGAATTCAAAAAGAAAGTTGTCAAAGCCTATTTAAACAAGGAAGGCGGTTATGTATATCTTTCTAAAACTTACGGAGTCCCCGCCCAAAGAAATATTGAAGAATGGGTCCATAATTACCAGAAATTCGGAGATGAGGGACTAATTCGCTCCCGTAAGAACCAAACATATTCTTTTGAAAAGAAGCTTTCTGTTGTAGAATTATATTTATCAAGTGAAATCTCA
>JAILKT010000003.1 GCA_024693545.1 Lachnospiraceae bacterium | reverse complement strand
TTCAGGTTTTCCCGTAATCGATCGGTTAAATATCATCGTCAAGACCTGCCCGTCACATAACACATATATACTTTATCTCTTGCGGAGCCATATTCTTCGACATCAATGATTTCCGTAAGCGTGTACCCGGATCCGTCCTGTCTTTTGGGAAGCTTTAAATTTTCAATCCCGGTCTTCTTTGATGCGATCACAAGGAACGGTTCTTCCGGAAATTCAGCGGTTCCTTCACCGAAGCATACGTGACCGGCAAGAACGAACTGATAATGTTTGATATCTTTTGCCGACGGATCGACAAATACCTTCATATCTTTCATTTCCGGGTCCGCGCTGATGATATCGGTGACCGGTGTGATCCAGCTATCCAGTTTTTCATTACGCGAGAGCCTTATTTTGTCATAATCAACAAATGTGATGATAACAGAAATGACCGATAAAAACAATGCTGCGCTATAAAGGGCGACGCTCTTTTTAACCGTCATCGAAAGAATGACAATGATGAGCATAACGATCCCGGCGAGAACAGCCGACATCATAAACGATGTCGTTACCCCCGGAATGACGGCTGTTGTTATTCCTTCGGATTTAAGGCTAACAAAACCGCAGATCGATATAAAATTTCTCATAACCGCACTCACGCCCTCTATGTGCGGTGCAACGTATATGAGGAATAACGCACATACCGCAGCAAAGATCACAAGCGAAAGGACCTTCAAAATGCTGTATATTTTCTCTTTTTTATTAAAGCAAAGATAAAGCGCGGCAAGAATACACGGTCCGCTTCCGCAAGCCGCATATCTTCCGTATACGAGCCAATCGGATCTTGTGGGCTCGCTGCTCGCCAGCAGTTCATTAACGTAAGGGAAGAAATAAATAACGCTCATAGCAAAAGAGCCGAGGAACAGTATCACGGCAAACGCCGTAAACGCCATTACCGCATTGGAAGCCTCAGAGCGCTTTCTTATAAACCTTATCACAAGAAAACTTCCGAGTAAAACGCCTATACCTGCAAGTCCCCAGGTTGAAACAAGACTGTTGAACATTGCTCCGAGCGTTTCATATACAAAACCCTTGAAGCCGTCCGCAGTAAAGATTTTAGTGAGCGCTCCGAAATCATATGCTTCAGCACTCGAAAAAGACGTTCCGTATTTTGAATACAGTGCCTCCGTAAAATACGAAGCGATCATTCTGTCGGCAAAAAGGCACACACCAAGCGAAATTCCCCCCGGAATAACCGCAACGATCCCAGTCCTGAGGATAAGGCTTATCAAAGTAACGGCAAATATAACTGCAAGAATAACAACAATACCCCTTGTATGGAAAGAATATGAAAGACATGATAAAAAAGCAAGCAAGGCGGAAAGCATCACCCGTTTGCGCGCGGCACGCCTTTTGTCTTCCCCTGAAGCACCTGAAACGCTGTTCTTAACGAGTTCAAGGATCAAAAGTACAATAAGCCAAGGTGTAAATATGAGCATAGCATCCGCTCTCGCGTAGAGCGTATAAAGCGCTGTATACGGAAGAGCAAACGTTATGAGCGACATCACATATGAAGCGCTTCTTCTGACGCCGAAATGCTTTTTAAGAATAATGAAAGCAATAACGGGGATGAACGAGCATACAACAGCATTCAGGGTAAGCATCGATCTGTAAAGGATATACGGGTCTTTTATGAACAGAACGAGGGGGTAATAGATCATTCCACCGCCGTACTTAAAGTAATATCCGCCCATGGCATGAAGTGCTTCCGTCCAGTCATTGCCCGTAAGGTACATAGGGCTGGCGATCGTTGCAACTTCGTCGATAACGGGCGGGATTGAAAGCCTAAGCGCCATTACGAGCAGAAAAACAAGCGAAAAAATGTACAAGGAAACACATGCAATAAGATCGGCATGGTTCTTGTACATTTTTCCTATCATATCATATCCCCTGTTATTGAAATTTTGTAAATTCAAAGTCAGCTGTTTCTGTAGTGATTGATCAGGCAGCCGTCAATAAGGATCTGTCTTTCTTCATCGGTAAGGTCTCCGAGCGTAAGTTCGATTTCCTTCATCGTTTCGCCGACAATATATCCTTTGATAACGTCAGCCTTATCGGTAACGGCCTTCTTTATGCCGGGGATATAAATGTAATCCCCTTTCTTAACATCATGCTCTTTATATATAAAGGGAAGCATGCCCCAGTTAATGAGGTTACTGCGATATCTCTTTGTTGCGTATTCACCTGCAAGGTTAGCCCAGGCGCCCAGTACCTTCTGACACGATGCAGCCTGCTCGCGTGCCGAGCCGTCACCCGGTTTAAGTGCGTATATCGTACTTCCGACAGAAAGCTTCTTTTCATCAGCGCCGCACTTATTCTTTAAGATTTCAATTACTTTATCATACTCAGCTGTAATATCCTTTGAATCCTTTAAGAGTTCAAGTCCTCTTCTGCGTCTCTCAACATCCCTGACAGACTTTGCCTCTCCGACATAATCGGGATCCTTTCTTGAAAGCGTGAACTCGGCAAGTCCGAGAGGATTCGATCTGTACGAAGAAGTCTCGCCCGAAGGAATAAGCTCATCTGTCGTTGTTACAGGATCATTAATTACGCTGACACACTTAAGGAGAAGGTCTTCTCCGAGAGCCTGCATTTCAGGCCAGTCTTTGATATTGGGACCAAATCTTACTTCTTCCGAAGCATGAGGGCAGCCTGTGCAGTCAAGAACTCTCTTTTCATAAATGGTCTTGTCAAAGAAATACGAAGGAACAGAGAAGTCAATCCCTTCAAGCTCATCTGCACCGGTAAGGAATCCTTTGTTTGCTGCGGTAGCGGCAATCGATCTTGAATCCATAAGCGCAACCGAAGCTATCTGACCGCTTCCGAGCTTTGAGCCCTCGCGGTTCGGGAAGTTACGTGTCGAATGTCTGATCGAGAACGAATTGTTTGCAGGTGTATCTCCCGCACCAAAGCAGGGACCGCAGAACGCCGTCTTCATAACGGCACCGGCTTCGATCAGTTCTGCCGCAGCACCGTTCTTAACGATTTGCATGTATATAGGCATAGAAGCAGGATAAACAGAAAGCGAGAAAAGTCCGTTTCCGATATCTGCGCCCTTAAGGATAGATGCAGCGCACATGATATTTTCATAACCGCCGCCGGCACATCCCGCAATAACGCCCTGCTCTACATAAAGCTTTCCGTTTTTGATCTTATCGGTAAGCGAGTAATTGCATTTATCACCAAAGCTTACCTTTGCCCTTTCCTCGCATGCACGAAGATAATCGGGAAGATCTGCCTTAACATCTTTGATAGGATATGCTTTGCTGGGATGGAAAGGCATGGCGATCATCGGTCTGACAGCACTTAAATCAACCTTAATAAGACTGTCATAATATGCAACCTTGCCGGGTCTGAGTTCTTTGTATGCATCCTCGCGTCCGTGGATCGCAAGCCACTCTTTGGTCTTGTCATCGGTTTCCCAGATAGATGAAAGACAGGTTGTTTCGGTTGTCATAACATCGATACCGATACGGAAATCTACAGAAAGCTTTCTCACACCGGGTCCGACAAATTCAAGTACCTTATTCTTAACAAATCCGCTGTCGAAGGTAGCTGCGACAAGTGCAAGCGCAACATCCTGAGGGCCGACTCCGTATGAAACATCTCCGTCAAGATATACGCAAACTGTCTCAGGTCGTTTCGTATCATATGTTCTGTTCAAAAGCTGCTTGGCAAGCTCTCCGCCGCCTTCACCGATAGCCATGGTTCCAAGGGCTCCGTAACGTGTATGGCTGTCCGAGCCAAGGATCATCCTTCCGCATCCGGCAAGCATTTCACGTGCATATTGATGTATAACTGCCTGATGAGGGGGAACATAGATTCCGCCGTACTTCGATGCGCAGGAAAGTCCGAAGAAATGATCGTCTTCATTGATCGTTCCGCCGACAGCGCAAAGGCTGTTGTGACAATTTGTAAGAATATAGGGAATAGGGAACTTTTCAAGTCCGCTGGCCCTTGCCGTCTGTATGATACCGACATATGTAATATCATGCGATGTGATCATATCAAACTTGATCCTGAGATTTTTATCATCACCGTCATGATTATGCGCATCAAGTATTCCGGATGCGATAGTATTCTTTGCGGCGCCGGCGCGATCAGCCGCATTGATACCTGCAGCTTCGAGTGCCGCCGTATTCTCTGCGTCAATGATCTCCTTTCCGTTGATAAGGTAAATTCCTTTGTTAAAAAGTTCCATATTTCCTCCTAGATTTCCTTAATAATCGGTATGATGTTTTTTGTATTTTCTTATATATGCAAATGTTTTATCCTCACCGCATATAGAAAGCATCTTGAGAAGCTTTTCAAGAAACGCTTCCGTTTCGGGATGAATAAACCTGTGTTTTTTTCTGTACATAAAATATGTTATCGGATCTTTATCGGTGTATTTTTCTTTGTTATATGTCTTACTCGCGGCCACTCTGTCACAAAACATCTCTATAACATATTTAAGAGGCATTTTAACGGGCCTTACACATTTATCTTTCAGATTATAATCGGTCCAGTATTCAAAATGATGACGATTGCGCCCTTTGTGATGCATCCATGCATTGGAATAACCGTACGCTTCTCTTTCTCCTTCGTTCGGGCTTTTATCTCCTTTAAAATATTTAACACCATAATAAAACTCAGCCGGAGAAAACTTCGAAAGATCATGAAGCAAGCCCCTTACGGGTATGCCTGCCTTAACACAATGAATAAAAACAAGACGCTTATGCCTGAGTATTGTAAAAAGATGCCCTTTAAAGCAGGCAGGGTCAAAGCTTATCTTCTGAGCTATCCCATCAAGCATTTTACAGACCGAACTTTTAGCTTTCTTTCCGATATTTCTACATTTTAACGTTTCACATTTTACTACCATGTCAGACACCTCGGTTGTTGATTATAATTCATTTCCCTTTCTTTTTCAACAAAAGATGATCCGTTTACAAACAGAAAAGGATCGCAGCATCCGATCCTAACATTCAGGTCGTATCGCTGCGATCCTATCAACAAAGAAAGTGAGGTAAAAGTAATAATGTCAAATTCTGAATCTCGAAACAAGATCACGAAGCTTAACCGCATCTGCAAGATTGTCTTCGATCATGTTGTTTGTCTGAGTTGTTGAGGCAACCATATCATTTGTCTTTTCGGAAATATCCGAAATACCGGCTGTTGCCTCTGCAATTGTTGTATTTATACCGTTGATGGCAACAACAATGTCTTTGATCGAATCGGAAAGATCAATACTCGAAGTAGAGATAGTTGACATGCTCTTATCAAAGCTGGAAGCATCTTCCGAATATTTAACACCAACTTCCGAGAAGTCCTGATAATCGGTTGCAACAGTTTCCTCAAGGAACTTAAGGGTTGTATTAAGACAATCGGTCATATTAACAACTGCCTGCTGAACTTCTGCAACAATAGCTGTGATATTATTAACGGCTTCCGTTGACTGGGAAGCAAGATTTCCGATCTCGCCTGCTACTACCGCAAATCCACGACCCTGCTCACCTGCACGTGCAGCTTCAATCGACGCATTCAGCGAAAGCAGACTTGTCTGAGATGCAATGGCTTTTATAGCATCTGTAAGTTCCTGAATCTTTTCAACTGCTCTCGACTTGGCGATCGCACTGTTTGTCTGATCCTTAACGTTATCAAGCATCTTCTGTGTTCTATCGATCGCTTCTGTAGATGAAGCCTTAAGCGAAACTGCTCTTTCCATGATCTCCTGAGCAAGCTTGCTTCCTTCTCCTGTAAGAGATGTGATACCATCGACCTTTTCTTTGATATGCTCGATATTATTATCGATCGTCTCTGTTGTAGCCGATGTTTCTTCCATGCTTGCAGCAAGCTCTTCGGTGGTTGCCGAATTATCGCTGGACTGTTCCGAGATAGCCGATGAGATATCACGAACACTTTGAGCATTGTCATGAAGTGTTGTAGCTATCTCGTTGATCGTTGTGATAATATCTATAAATGCTTTTTTAACATCTACAACCGCTATTGCTATCTTACCTACTTCATCTGAACGTGTGGCAAGCTTTGTACACATCGGATCGTCTGTAAGATCGAGATTAGCGATCTTATTCGTACTCTTAAGGATTTGCTTGAAAGGTCGTACAATAAAGATCGCGATAAATATACTCGCGATAACAAGAGCCAGACCTATAAGAAGCGAACCCATAAGGCTTCGGATTCTGAAGTGGTTGATGGCATCATCAAGTTCTGACTGATCCATTGTAAGTACGAGGATTGAATCATCACTGAGTATCTTATACGAAGCGAATTTAATGGCTCCCTTGAAAAGGTATGTAACGCAGGCAGGTTCAGGTCTCTTACCCTGAGCAAGTCCGGCTACAAGACCGGATACGACCTCGTTTTCAACCTTTTTGCCAACTTTTTCTAATGTCGGATGATACATCATTATTCCGTCATGACTTACTATGTATGCATATGAAGATGAGTAACCCGATACTTTAACCTTACCGAGCATCCTATTGTAATCTTCATAAGTAAGTGTTCCGGACTTCGTAACTTCGTCTTCTACATAAGCACCGTATGCGATAACTTCATCCAGCATATGATCCGATATATTGCTGTTAATTGTAGTAGTCGCATTACTAACCGAAATAATGGTCAAAATCGTTGAAACAAGCACTACAGACGCCACTACAAATATAAGAATCTTCGTAATGAGTCCGAGCGAAAAAGACTTTCCTTTTACCTTCTTACCCATAACAACCTCCTATTATCAGCCGACTCAAACAGTCAACGTGAAATATAAATTATGTGTTTACTATACCATAAACAAATATTTTTGTAAACAAATTTATGTGATTTTTGTTGAATATTTTTAAGAAATGAGGTAAAAGCGATATTTAGTATCTGGCAACTACACGATTATCACCATTTAAGAGTCAATTTCACAATTGACAATTACTAGAATAACGAAGAATATATAGAATTTTATCATAAATGCATTTACCATTTATCGAATCATTATATTTTTAGGAGTGATTATCATATCAACAGGAATATCATGCAAAAAAACATCAAGTTTTTCATCAAGGATCTGAAAATCATAGCATAAAGCCATAAGCGTAAATTTCACCTCAGGATGTTCCGAAATATATCTGTCGTAATACCCTCCTCCGTAGCCGATCCTGTTAAACGATCTGTCGAATGCGAGTCCGGGCATGATCATAAGTACTTCATCTTCTTCTAATACTTCACCTTCAAACGGCTCATAAATCCCCTTAAATCCGGGCATTACGCTGTCGAGTCCGTTTATCCGGATAAACTCCATCCTATTGCCGATGCAAAGCGGAACAGCAACTTTTTTTCCGTCTTTCCATGCTCTTCTCATAAGACCGTGAGTAGATATCTCGTTTTCGGTCTCAAAATATGTGTATATTGTTTTTGAACTTTTATACTCCTCACTTTCGATTACCTTATCGATCACAGCGCGCGAACACCTCATCACATCAAGAGGTGTGAGGCTGCTTCTGAGTTTCAATATACGCTTTCTGATCGCTTTCTTATCATCCATATCATACCTTGGGAGTCTTCAGTTCTTCCGTAATCTGTAAAATCACTTTCTGAGCCTCTTTGCTGCCCTTTTCACATATTTCGTCCGCAAACCGCGTGAGCTCATCGGCTTTTGCGCGGTCTTTCATATACCTTGCATTAATATAGACATTAAGTGCCGCAGCACGCATGGAAGCCTCAAGAAGCATTAGTCCGGCACAAGCATCACTTATAACAAGCTTGCTTCCGTCTCTTCCGACAACGGCAGCCGCTTCAATAGCCTCATAACAAGATTTCATGATCGATATCGGCACATCACATGCGGCAAGATATTCTTTTTGAAGTATCTCGTTTTTCTTTTCAACCTCTTCGGGTGTTCCCGAAGGAAGTGAGAAAGCCTCAGAAAGAGGTAAAAATGCCTTTGCATCCCTGTCGATCCCTTCCAAAAGAAGGGCGGCATTTTCCCTCAGAGTATCATCTGCCTCACGAAGACCGGGCTCCTTATCAGCATATTTCTTTTTTCCGTATGTAAGCGCACATGTCATCGATGCAAGAGATGCACCTACAGCGCCGACAAGAGCACTCGCTCCGCCGCCACCCGGAACAGGCTCTTTACCTGAAAGAGCCTCAATAAATTCCCGTATTCCAAAATTACCGGATAAATCCATGAAGAATTTTCTCCTTTCGGTCCATATCAGTATCAGGTCAGCCTTTTGTAAGACTCTCCCCACCGGATCAGAACAGTCCTGTGATCACTCCGTTTTCATCAACATCAATCTTTTCGGCTGCGGGTACTTTGGGAAGTCCCGGCATAGTCATGATGTCGCCCGTGAGAGCAACGATGAAGCCTGCGCCTGCGCTGACTTTAAGATTCCTTACAGTGATCTCAAAATTCTTCGGTGCACCCTTCTTTGTCTGATCGTCCGAAAAGCTGTACTGTGTCTTTGCGACACAAACAGGCAGTTTATCAAATCCGTTATCAACAAGTGCTTTAATATCCTTTTTTGCCGCAGCTGTAAAGGTAACTCCGTCGGCATGATATATCTTTGTAGAAATAAGTCGTAGTTTTTCTTCAATAGGGAGCTTTTCGTCGTATGAATAAGCGAAGTTCGCACTTCCGTTTTCTTCATCACAAAGCCTGACAACTTCATCGGCAAGCTCTACAGCTCCCTTTCCGCCTTCTGCCCAGCACCTCGAAATGCATGATTTAACTCCTGCATCGCGAACGGTATCGCGAACGATCTTAAGCTCTTCTTCCGTATCTGTCGGGAAAGCATTGACCGCAACTACGACAGGGAGTCCGTAAACCTCTTTCATATTTGAGATATGTTGCATAAGATTGGGCATTCCGGCTTTAAGAGCTTCGATATTTTCTTTGGAAAGCTCTTCCTTCGGAACTCCGCCATGACTTTTGAGCGCGCGTACAGTGGCAACAAGAACAACAGCCGAAGGTTTAAGACCCGCAGCCCTGCATTTGATATCAAAAAACTTCTCGGCGCCGAGATCGGCACCGAAACCTGCCTCAGTAACAACATAATCACCGAGAGCAAGAGCCATCTTCGTAGCCATAACCGAATTACAGCCATGCGCAATGTTTGCAAATGGTCCGCCGTGAACGAACGCGGGTGTGTGTTCAAGAGTCTGCACAAGGTTAGGTTTGATCGCATCTTTGAGCAGAGCGGTCATTGCCCCCTGTGCCTTAAGGTCACCGGCAGTTACGGGCTTTCCTTCGGTGTTATAACCGATAACTATACGTGATATCCTGTTTTTAAGATCGGAAAGATCGTTAGAAAGGCAGAGGATTGCCATTATCTCCGATGCGACCGTTATATCGTAACCGTCTTCGCGAGGTACGCCGTTTGTTTTTCCGCCGAGTCCGTCGACAACATTTCTGAGCTGTCTGTCATTCATATCGACGCATCTTCTCCACGTAATACGACGTGTATCTATATTAAGAGCATTTCCCTGATAGATATGATTATCGAGCATTGCCGCAAGAAGGTTGTTGGCAGCGCCGATCGCATGCATATCACCGGTAAAATGAAGATTTATGTCCTCCATGGGAACAACCTGAGCATAACCGCCTCCGGCAGCGCCGCCCTTGATACCGAATACAGGTCCGAGCGAAGGCTCACGAAGCGCAACAACAACTTTACGTCCCGTAAGTTTCATCGCATCGGCGAGACCGACTGTGGTTGTTGTCTTTCCTTCACCGGCAGGCGTAGGCGTAATTGCGGTAACCAGGATAAGCTTTCCCTTTTTGCCACCTTTTTCCGATATGAGTTTCGGATCAACCTTAGCCTTATACCTTCCGTAGTTCTCCAGATACTTCTCGTCGATCCCGAGCCCCTCTGCGATTTCATTTATGGGCATCATCTCATTTTCCTGAGCGATCTCGATATCAGTTTTGTACATTAGCTTATCCTCCTGTTTATTTCAGATCAAGACTATAACGATTTCCATTTGATCTTGTTATCCCCGATCAGTTTTTTGACTTCTCCGGCAAGGTAAAGCGACCCTGCGCAGCAAACAACATCATTAAGTCCCGCACGCGAAAATGCTTTTTCCAGCGCACTCAGGGCGTTTTCGCAGGCCACTCCTTCTATGCCTCTGTTGATCATTCCTCCCGCAAGCACTTCGGGATCGGCGCCCCGGGTATCAACCTTTACCGTATAAACTACCATTGCATTCTCACTGAGAATATCAAGCATTCCGTCTACATCCTTGTCACTGTTGATGGCAGTAAGATATATTATCTTCTTTTTAAGGAACAGTTTTCTAAGCGAATCGACAAGACCTCTCATGCCGTGAGGGTTATGCGCACCGTCGATTATAAGATAAGGATTTCTTTTGACGATCTCAAATCTGGCAGCCCACGTAACATTACGCAGACCGTCAATGATAGCACTTTCCTCAATCGGAAGCTTCCCGGTAACCATGATAAGCCTGATTGCAGTAAGCGCAAGCGCTATGTTAGCGATCTGATATTCTCCGCAAAGCGAAACGGTAACAGGTTCGCTAAGGGCACTTGTCATTATCCTGATCCCGCCAAGATCTGACGAAACGATCCTTACGTCATCTTTTCTGGCAAATACACACGGCGAATCAATAAACATGCACATTGTCCTGATAACGTTCATAACCTCGGAGGATTGTTCAACGCACACACAGGGAACACCCTTCTTTACGATACCTGCTTTCGTAAGAGCTATTTTCTCAACCGTATCACCAAGTTCAGCCATATGATCGAGACCGATGCTTGTGATGACGGTGAGGATCGGTTCTTCGATAACGTTTGTACTGTCGAATTCTCCGCCCATACCGGTTTCGAGAATAACAACATCACAATTCATTTTTAAAAAATACAAAAATGACATTGCTGTAAGCTTTTCAAATACAGTGGGAGCGTCTTCCATATTTGATGCGGCTTTTTCTATCTTTACCGCAAGTGAGGTAAAATCTTCATCAGAAATATCCTGTCCGTTGACACGAATACGTTCGTTATACTTTTCAAGATGAGGCGAAGTAAAAAGACCGCAAACAAGCCCGGCACTCCTGCAGATACTGTCAAGGATTGCCGCTGTAGACCCCTTTCCGTTTGTTCCCGCTATATGAATAAAAGTAAGAGCATCCTGGGGATTTCCCAAAAGACTGCATAAGCTCCTGATCCTTTCAAGACCTTTTTTCTTCTCTTTCCAGGATGTTCCTGTGATATAGGCGAGCGCCTCATCATAGTTGTTGATCATATACCCCTTCTCCTATTACAGACACTAAAAGTCCCGCTCTCGTGACAGCTTTGCCTCGTTCCCCCACTTAAAGAAACGGGGTCATCTATCAATGAGATAAACCATAATACCGTTCTATTATACTCCATTTTGCAGTTATTTAGAAGTAATTTATAATTTCATTTTTAACGAACGCTTATCTGCTCAAGCGGGTGATAAACAAAAGAAGCTGCATGAATTGCAGCTTCTTTTAATACACGGTTACAATCCGCGTGATCTTCCTTGTCGATAAAATACTTATTCAAAAAGTTACTCGGAATATTTCAGGATCAAAGAGTGTTAACAGCCTTCTGTAAACCGGAAACCTTACGTGCACATGTATTCTTGTGATAGATACCCTTTGCACCTGCCTTATCAATGTAAGCAGCGGTCTCTTTGAAGTTTGCGATTGCAGTATCCTTGTCGCCGGCAGCCACGGCAGCAAGAACCTTCTTCTGAAGGGTCTTAACCTTGCTCTTGATCATCTTATTTCTTAAAGTCTTTGTCTTGATAACTTTGATTCTCTTCTTAGCAGATTTAATGTTTGCCAAATCAGTTCACCTCCCGTATCGTTATAGTTTTCTATTTTTTGATGACGAATGCATGGTGAATCCGGACACGGACGTATCACCATACACAAACATAGTTATTTTAGATGCATACTTACTATTTGTCAATAGCAAATTAAATACGCTTTTCCCGGCTCAGTAACCTCTTTGCGCTATTCATCGTCTGATAATTTAAGTACTGCCATAAACGCCTTTTGAGGGATCTCAACATTTCCGAATGTCCTCATGCGTTTCTTGCCTTCCTTCTGCTTTTCGAGCAGCTTCTTCTTTCTTGTGATATCACCGCCGTAGCACTTTGCAAGAACATCTTTACGCATAGCCCGAACAGTTTCCCTCGCGATGATCTTGCTTCCGATAGTAGCCTGGATCGGGATCTCAAAGAGCTGCCGTGGTATC
>JAILKT010000101.1 GCA_024693545.1 Lachnospiraceae bacterium | reverse complement strand
AGTCTTTCGAGGTTACTCGAGATCAGTATATCCATGCTCGGAGAGCTAGTGAGTATAAATTCTCTGTTACGGTCATAAACACCGCTTTCGAAGAAGTCAAACAATACTTTATTATCATTCGAAGCGCATATAAGCTTTGATACGGGAACGCCCATGCGGTAAGCGTAGTATGCCGCAAGTATGTTTCCGAAATTACCGGTAGGGACAACAAATGTTATCCGGTCTTCCAAAAGCCTTGTATATGCATATACATAATAAGCGATCTGCGGGATAAGGCGCCCGATGTTTATGGAATTAGCAGATGAAAAGACATAACCGGCCTCTTTCATCTTTTCCGCAAATGCTTCATCGGTGAATATCTTCTTTACTTCACGCTGTGCATCGTCAAAATTACCTCTGATGCCGATAACATGTGTATTGTCACCTTCCTGGGTGATCATCTGTCTTTCCTGGAAGGAGCTGACACCGTCCTTGGGATAGAATACGACTATGCCCGTTCCCGGAACATTTGCAAAGCCTTCAAGCGCTGCTTTTCCCGTATCCCCCGACGTAGCAGTGAGGATAACGATCTTTTCCTTTAAATCACACTTTTTCGCGCTGATGCTCATAAGGTGAGGAAGGATCGAAAGCGCCATATCCTTGAAAGCGATCGTTCTTCCGTGGAAAAGCTCAAGATAATATGTACCGTTGGCCTTCATAAGGCACGTGATATCATCACGGTCAAAATTATCCGTGTTGTACGCGGAATTAACCGCCCTGCGTACTTCTTCATCGGTAAAATCGGTGAGGAAAAGCTTCAGAACTTCGTAAGCAACCTCGGGGTAACTCATCATCGAAAGTTCGTCAAAAGACTTCTTAAGAGTAGGTATCCTGTCGGGAACGTAAAGTCCCCCATCGGGCGCGATCCCTCGAAGGATGGCTTCCGATGCGGTTGCAGTCAGTGATGTATCGCGTGTCGAGTGGTATAAGAGTTCCTGCATAACTATTCTCCTTATAAATCAGCCGCCTTGTTTTGTTTCGCGTCCGCAGCGACATTTTTGCCTTTGGCTATTCTATCACAGTGGGAATTGATATTACAACCATAAAGAATCCCGAAAATTACCGCATTTTTCACAAAACGCTTATGCAATCACGACAAATCGCCGCCCCCGCGTCTTTCCCCGTTATCCTTTTTCGAAAAGCTCTTCAATATGGCTGCCTCGCGTATTTTTATATTTGAATACAACACGCGGTACTTTGCCTGGGACATATCTTCTATATAATTCGGAACATAGCCCCTCTCCGATCCGGCCGCTTCAAGGATATCCACCGCTTTATTGTATGCCACCGCGGCTTCCTCTTCGGTATCGTATCTTCCGATCACAACGGATGTTCCTTTTCCCATATTTATGCGTGCCACATATACTTCCCTTGCATTTTTTCTTTCGCATCTGACGCCGGCATAACGATTTACTATCACCAGGTTTCCGGGACGAAAATCTTTTTCATCGCCATTCTTAAAGAAATAATCTTTATTCGGAACGGAATAAGGCTTCACTCCGTACCTGGAAAGGATGCTCACCTGCATACCGTAATCGGCGACAAACAAGTGGCCGCCCCTCTTCTGGATCGTATGATGGGTGTAGTAAAAAAGATCGTCCGGACCGAACCGGTAGTCCTCCGTACTGCTCAGATAATACTCAAAATATCCCTTTCTCAGATAAATGGGGCCCTTACAATATATGCCGTTATCGCGAAAATTGATCAGAGTGACCCATTTGGCAAAAGAGAGAACACAGGAGCCTTCGGCATAGTCGGCAATCTCATATTGTTTTTCTCCGTCACCCCGCAAAACACGGCATGCTTCGTGATACGCACGTTCCGCCTGTTCTTCCGCCCGAAAGCTGCCGAGACTGATATGTTTTCCTTTGTGTGTAACGGAAGCGCGCCAATACGGCGTTCCGTTTTTTTTAACCGCTGCATATACTCCGGGCGCCATACCGTTTTCTCCTTTCCAAGCCCTCAAAGGACTTTCGATCCCTTCGCATCCTTGCAGAGCGTTTATCCCCGCGGTAGATAAAGCCCCGCTTAGATAAATTTGTCATAATCCCTCGCTTAAAAAAGCGAGCGGTCTGCGCTCTCTTCGATAAAAAGACTCCCTTGAACTGGATCAACGGAGCTTTTTTATAAAATATTGCGCTACTATAAGCCGGGTTCTGTATTAATCGGTCATCTTTCTTGACTGTCCGTTACCGAACAGCTCCGGCAATCCCTCTCGGAACTGCCACGCAACCTACCCGGAGACGCGACGGGCAGCCGCATAGTCCCCTGTATGGTCTTGCTTCGGATGGGGTTTGCACAGCACCCGGCGTTACCGCCGGGCCGGTGGTCTCTTACACCGCCATTCCACCCTTACTTCGAAACATATTTCGAAGCGGTATAATTTCTGTTGCACTATCCATGGGGTCACCCCCTCCGGACGTTATCCGGCATCCTGCCCTGCGAAGCCCGGACTTTCCTCACGTGCACATTTACATGCCCGCGCGACCGAAAGTAACGCAATATATTCAAGTATCGCTCAAACGGGGAAAACGCTTCCGCCCACAAACTCTCTTACTATCGAGTTATGAGGGATCTCTTCACTGTTAACGCCTATGAAATAATCAAGGAACTTAAGAAGTCTCTTTGCCTCTATATACTGAGGGTCATCTTCACTTATGCCGAAAAGCAAAGGCTCCGCCGACTGCTTAAGCACCGCAAGTTCGTAAATGAGCGCCGAATTGAACATAACATCGGCCTGTTCCTGGAACGGGAAGATATTTTCTTCTTCACCGCGGCGTACCGAGGGCCACATGGCTATCGTATCTCTTGCGATCGTTCCTCTTGTACGCGCATCTCTTACCATGCGGCGGATAAGGCGTCCGTCCGTGGTCGGAATGCGGTTATGCTCATCAATATTAAGCTGCGTAAGAGCAGATATATAGATCTTAAATTTACTGTCAACCGGAAGTGAATACGAAAGCTCATCGTTAAGTCCGTGAATCCCTTCAAGCACAAGTACATCATCTTTTTCAAGACGAAGCATATTGCCTCTGTATTCCGCACGGCCGCTCTTGAAGTTAAAGATCCTCATATCGACCTCTTTACCGTTCATAAGGTCAGTCATATCCTTATTAAAGCCCTCAACGTCAATAGCCCCGAGACATTCAAAATTATAGCTTCCGTCCTCGTTGAGAGGAGTATCCTCGCGATTCTTAAAATAATTATCAAGCGCGATGGGATGAGGCTTTAAGCCGAGAGTCCTCAGCTGTATCGAAAGTCTGTGGGAAAACGTTGTCTTACCCGAAGACGAAGGTCCCGCGATCATGACAAACTTTGTATCCTCACGGGCCTTTACCATTTCGGCGATCTTGGCTATGTTATGCTCCTGTGCGGCTTCCTGTACAAGGATAAGATCCGATATATTGCCTGCCGCGATCGCTTCGTTAAGGTCTCCGACAGTCTCAAT
Source organism: Lachnospiraceae bacterium (assembly GCA_024693545.1). Classification (GTDB taxonomy): domain Bacteria; phylum Bacillota; class Clostridia; order Lachnospirales; family Lachnospiraceae; genus RUG11977. Next base: position 10,111 of record JAILKT010000101.1, on the reverse strand, counting down.
GCCCTGCATATGTCCCCATTCATTGCTCGCTCTGTGGATTGCGGAAAACTTGGGCTGATCCCTAAACTGAGGGATCACGGTGGGCGCATTCTTTTCCGGAAGGTTCAATATAAATCCGTCATTATAAATCGCAAGATCGTAATATTTCAGGATTCCGGTCGATGAAGGCATATATCCGTAGAAATAGTCGGTATAACCATCGAGGTTATATACGTTTGTATTGGAAACACGTCTGAAGCGAAGAAGTTTTTCCTTGTCGGTCATGCCCGCTTCCGCAAACATTTTGCGCGCTTCGCGTGTCTTGACGGAACGTTTTGTTATGGGCAGATTCTCCGAAACGAGCCTGTCCATCTCCTTCTTAACCTCTTTGATATACTCGTTTGTCATTTTGAACTTTGCGTCGATCGAACAATACAGAGCGGGACCGATCGTATGTTCAACGGTGATCTTTTTTATCTGTCCGGCATCAAATACTCTCGTAAATGCGCGGAGCATCAAAAGAACAACGCCTCTCCTGTATGTTGACATGCCGGGTTTTGTACTTGTGGTAACAAAATCGATCTCACAGTCTTCGGAGACTTTTTTTGAAAGCTCCGTAAGCCTTCCGTCAACAAGTACAAGAATAATATCGCCATCAACCTCGGAGGCATAATCAGCCGCGATATCACCGTAAGGCGTACCCGAAGCATATTCGAGGACCATTCCTCTTACCTTGACCTTGCAATTTTTTTCCATGCTGCACCCTTTCTGCTCTTGTAAGGCTGTATATTACTCGGACGTACACGTTCACCCCGGGTTCGTCCGGCCATTAAGTACCTTTTCTGCGCTCGCAAGGAGCTTTTCAAAATGTTCCGCGGGGTCGTAGCCGTCCTCATGCGCCGCTCCCGGTTCGATCCCGGGACCGAATGAAGGTCTGCATACTTGCCGCGCACCCGCGGTTTCTTCCTCCGGCACCGCGAATTTTTTCCTGCCTATCTGTGAAAGCCTCTTTCCCGCCTTGTCCCGCATTTCCCGGACATATTCGTAAAAGAGGGGCTCTCCCTTCTTTATCAATACCGGACCGAAAAATGTTTCTTCATCCGATAACGCATATGCAGTCTTATTAAGAGTTCCGGATCCCTCTCCGTTTTCCGGGCGTTCCGAAAAGCTCACGCACATGACCGTGTAATACTTTCCGCTCTCTCTGCATATCTCTTCGTCGGTTATGACAAACCCTTCGGATGCCAGAAGTTCTCTGACCGAATCAATGTGCGACTGCGGAGAAAGTACAAGTCGTTCAGCCTTCTTTGCCGCCGCGATCCCCCGGGCGATCAGCCGGCACATAAGCACGCCGCCGATTCCCGCCATAACGATCACATCGGCCTCACCGGGTTTCAGTTCGTCCAGTCCGTCCGAAAGCCTAGTTTCAAATTTTTCTTCTGTGAGTCCGTACTGCGCCGCATTTGCCTGAGCTCTCGAAAGCGGACCCTTCCTGAGATCCATGGCGATCACACGGCCCGTCCTGCCTTCAAGTGCAAGGTGTATACCCAGCATGCCGTGGTCACAGCCGACATCGGCGAGCGTATCGATCCCGTCACCGGCCAGAGCAGCTACAAGCCCGAGTCTTTCGGAGAGTTTTATACTCCCCGAAAGCTCCCCGCTCTGTTTATGATCATTTTTTTCTTCTTTAATCAAGGAAATCCCTCAATTTCTTACTTCTGCTGGGATGACGCAGTTTACGCAGCGCCTTTGCCTCGATCTGACGGATACGCTCACGTGTAACATTGAACACCTTGCCCACTTCTTCAAGTGTGCGTGTTCTTCCGTCATCAAGACCGAATCTGAGTCTGAGGACCTTCTGTTCTCTGTCTGTAAGCGTTCCGAGAACCTTGAGCAGTTCCTCCCTGAGAAGGGTAAACGCTGCCGCATCTGCGGGAACAGGTACATTTTCGTCCTGAATAAAATCACCGAGGTGAGAATCTTCTTCTTCGCCTATGGGCGTTTCAAGCGAAACGGGTTCCTGCGAGATCTTCTGGATCTCTGCGACACGCTCTATAGGCATCTTCATCTCCTTGGCAACCTCCTCGGGGGTTGGTTCACGCCCAAGTTCCTGTAAAAGCTGTCTCTGCACGCGGATAAGCTTGTTGATCGTCTCAACCATATGCACGGGTATTCTTATCGTCCTGGCCTGATCGGCGATCGCGCGCGTGATGGCCTGACGGATCCACCATGTCGCATATGTACTGAATTTATATCCTTTTCTGTAATCAAATTTTTCAACTGCCTTTATCAGGCCGAGGTTGCCTTCCTGAATAAGGTCAAGAAACATCATACCTCTTCCGACATAACGCTTGGCGATCGAAACAACAAGCCTTAAGTTTGCCTCGGAAAGACGCTTTTTTGCTTCTTCGCTGCGGGTTAGTATTTCAGCATTTTCAGCTGTGATCTCTTTGATCTTGTTATTGTTTTTCTCACGCTCCGCAGGTGTGGTCTTTTCGTTCTTTTTCTTGATCTGCTCGATGTCTTCGCGAATGCGGTTACCCGCTTCCATGCGCTTTGCGAGTTCAATCTCATCTTCTGCCGAAAGAAGCGGAACCTTACCGATTTCTTTAAGGTACATTCTTACGGGGTCCTCAAGAGAAACTCCCTCGGGGATAGTCAGGTCGATCGCCGAAAGATCGATCTCTTCGGTATCTTCTTCAATAACTTCGTCATCGATATCTTCGAGCATCTCCTCGGCATTGTCTTCCGACGGGGCGCGAAGAACATCCACTCCGTTATTCTCCAGGAATTCGTATATGTGCTCAACCTTTTCGGGTTCAAGCTCATAATCGGCGAAGAAGTCGTTCACTTCCTGATACTCAAGGCAGTTCTTCTTCTTACGCGCAAATTCGAGAAGCTCCTGGAGCTTCTCTTTGAAGGGTACTTTGTTTGTTTCTTCCATTTCGGGCATCCTCCCCTTTTCTATTATGTTTTTCGGTATATGGTCATCGATCCCGCAGATAATCGAAATGATCAACGTCCTGCCGCTCTTCGGGCCTCATTCGGCTCATCTGTCATCGTCTTATTCCGGCATCCTGATAACTTCACTTATCTCCGATCGATATTGTTTCTTACTTTTTTCTGATATTTGCGATCAGCCTGTCGATATTCTTCCTTTGTTGCGCTATCTCCGCAAACGATGCTGTCAGACCGTTTCGCTTAAAGCTTTCGTTAAGCACCGTCGAAAGTGTATCGCAAAAGGCTTTTTTACTGCCTTCATCATCCATGATCTCTTCGTCTCCGACGCCCATGAGTATGCGCACAACCGCAGACGATGAGTCTTCATCCGTCATATCGCCCGCAAGGACTGCCGGGCTGACGGGCCGATCATTGTCAAACCTGTCATATATGCATTTAAGAAGCGCCGCTGCCGCTTCGTCACCGAAATCTTTTTCCGAAAGCGTTTCCCTCACGAGGGGAATTCGATCGGGATGCGTCGCCAGCAGCGATATAAGCATGTGCTCGCTTTTCGCAGTCCCTTTGGGCGGGCTTTCGCGCAGCCGTCTTCCGGCCTGTCCCGACGTATATGACCCCGGATCCGCTTCTCCGCTGAAAGCAGTCTCCGGATTACCCATCGCGCTTTTCAGCGCAGCTTTTTCCTTTTCCTCCCGAAGCTTCAATCCCTCGTCGTTTACCGCTCTCGTGAGAACCGCTTCGTCAATATTGTAGCGCTTACTGCTCGCTTTAATGTAGCTGTATCGCACCATTTCGTCATCATACTTTGCGATAGAGTTCGCCAGCATCTGATTGAACTTTGTCAGCTCTGCCGGGTCGATCTCGTTCACTCCCATATGTCCGGCTTCCATTTCAAAGAAGAACGCCGGCTCGGCTTTTTCAAGCCTTTCTTTATAGGCGTCAGCTCCGTATTCCTTAATAAACTCATCGGGATCTTTCTTAGGTGAAAGGTCAACCACCTTCACGTCAAGTCCTTCTCCTCTGAGTATGGGGATTGCCCGGAGCGTCGCCGCTTTTCCGGCTCCGTCGTTGTCATACGTGAGCGCGACTCTTGACGTAAATCTCCTGAGTATCTTCGCCTGATTCGAAGTCAGGGCCGTTCCGAGAGATGCCACCGCGCTGTCAAATCCTGCCCGGTGAAGCGATATAACGTCCATATATCCCTCGCAAAGGAGATATGTGTCGCTCGAAGTGCGCTTCGCGATATTTAATCCATATATGTTATTTCCCTTAAAAAACACAGGTGTTTCGGGCGAATTGAGATACTTGGGTGCTTTTGAGGCCGTACCCATAAGACGTCCGCCGAAAGCGATCACTCTGCCCGATCTGTCCATGATCGGGAAGATAACCCTGTTAAAGAACCTGTCTCCCATCCCGTTCTTTCCACCTGTGAAAAGTCCGGTTCCTTCGATTGCCTCGTCGGAGTGCCCGAGTTTTTTGAGGTGCTCGTAAAGAGTCACTCCACCCTTGCCCGCATATCCGAGTCCGAATCTGTTTATTGTTGCTTCGTCGAGCCCTCTGTCAAAAAGGTACTGACGCGCTCTTATTCCGTCTTCGCTCCGAAGTCTCCTGTAATAAAAGCCCGCCGCTTCCTTAAGAGCTGCGAGTATTTTCTCTTTTCTTCCCGCCTCGAATCTCTTCTCCGGCGAATCGTCTTCCGGATTCTCCGGCAGATCTATCCCCGCACGTCCCGCAAGCATCTTGACTGCTTCCGGGAAAGTGAGGTTTTCGTACTCCATAACAAAATTAAAAACATTTCCCCCTTTTCCGCAACCGAAGCATTTGAATATCTGCCTGGACGGACTTACGTTGAACGAACCCGTTTTTTCCGCATGAAAAGGGCAAAGACCCACGTAATTGGCACCGCGTTTTTTTAAAGGCACGCATGAAGAGACAACATCAACAATATCATTTGCTTCTCTAACCCTGTCAATCAATTCGTCAGGATAACGCATGAAGTCCCCCCCTTCAAATATGTGTATACCTGCGCGGTCCTCCAATCTTCACACATAGGCGTTTGTTTATGAATAGTACAAACACTACGCGATTAGAGAACATTATATCACAGATGTCAAATAAAGGGTATAACGTTTATATTTCCGCTCCCGATCCGCCCCTGCACGGTAAACCGCCTTAATTTCCGAACATTCGGTTCAATATACATTCCACCCCTGAGGCACCATGATCTCATTAAATCTGGCCACCGCAAATCTGTCGGTCATTCCTGCAATATAATCACATACAGCGCGTTCCTTCCTTCTTTCGATAAGCTCAAGCTCGCTGTAAAGATGCTCCTCCGTGAATTCTCTTCCGTCTCCGTGCTCGATATGCATTCTGAGATCTTCAGGAAGTTCATCGCTGTGCTCTTTATAATAATCGAAAAGGAACTCCACCATTCTCTCGGCTTTCTTTTCCTGTCCTTTCGCAACGGGGCTCGTATAAACATTTGCGAACATATACTTTCTGAGTCCCGCAAGCGCATTTCCGACTTCATCCGACATTTTTACACTGTCTGTGCCGACACTGTTCATAACAACGTCATGTATCAGTGTGTTCAGTCTCTCGCTCAGAGTGCCCCCGAGCACCTTTGCGTACTCGGCGGGAATGTCGCTTTCTTTTATTATGTTGCCTCTTATCGCATCATCTATATCATGGTTTACATAGGCGATCTTATCAGCGTATCTTACGACGCAGCCTTCAAGCGTTGAGGGTTTTCCGCTCGATCGGTGATTCACTATCCCGTCTCTGACTTCCTGCGTGAGATTCAGCCCCTTTACTCCGTTTCTTCTTTCCTCAAGGAGCTCCACAACCCTCAGGCTCTGCTCATGATGTGAAAAATCGACGATCTTGGTGGCTCTGTCAAGGGCTCTTTCGCCCGCATGGCCGAAAGGCGTATGACCGAGGTCGTGGCCGAGAGCGATCGCCTCAGTCAAGCATTCGTTGAGTTTCAGGGCCCTCGCGATCGTCCTTGCGATCTGGGAAACCTCCAGCGTATGTGTAAGTCTTGTTCTGTAATGGTCACCCTGCGGCGTCAAAAAAACCTGTGTTTTCCCCGAAAGCCTTCTGAACGCCTTCGAATGGATGATGCGGTCTCTGTCCCTTTCAAAGCAGGTACGAATATCGCACTCCTTCTCTGCGGTATCGCGTCCGAGCGAGCAATCACTGAATGCCGCATACGGACTTAAGACCTCATGTTCTTCCTTTTCTCTCATTTTACGAATTATCTTCATTTTCATTACCTCACAGATATACGTGTCAATGTCACCTCAAAAAACCTTCGATGTTTTCCCGGAAGCATAGCCCCGCTCCGAATTACGGTTTTCCGTTTCTTTCTCTCTCTGCATACGCGAAAAAAGGCATCCGCAATAATTCTGGCGATATAATCCATACTCACGCGACAGTTCTATCGATCTCTGATATCCTCCGTTTTTCTTAAAGTCCGTATCGAGATATGCCGCTGCCCCCGGTACATACTTTCCGGGATCCTTAATATCCGCTCTGCCCCAGTCGTTAGCCTTCAGTTTTTCGGACAACTCCGCCAATGTCACAAAAGACGGGTATTCCTCCTTTTTTTCACTTACGGTCATTCCGTCGGTACCCGTCATCTTAAGCTTTTCCGCTTCTGCCGACCTCGCCGCTTTATCGGCAACGATCTCTCCCAAAGCATTGATAACGTTCGAATTCTTAAGCGGACTCAGAGTGAGCGTTGTGCCGAAAAAATCCGTCCCCATATCCAGGGCAACCCTTGCCGTGTCCTCAAGACGCATACTGTAGCACATTATGCAACGGGCGCCTCTCTCCGGTGCCTCCTCATATCCCTTTGCCATCTCAAAAAAAAGGTCGGGATCCCACGGACCCGTTTCAACATTCACCTTTCTCGGCAAAGGCATTTCCTTTACGAGGCGCAGCAGCTCACTCAGCCTGTGATCATATTCACTTTTTTCTGTAATGTTGGGATTATAAAAATACAGCGTGATATCGAAGACATCCGCCAGATATGAAATGCAATAGCTGCTACAGGGGGCGCAGCAGCTATGAAGCAACAAAGAGGGATGTACATCGCCATCCCTCCAAGCATTCATTTTTTTGTCCAGTTCTTTTTGAAAATTAACATCCATCAGGAATTTAAACCCTTCAAGAAATACAATAAATCAGATGAGCTCCAGTTTTCTGAGTACGTTCTCAAACTTCTCCTGGTCGATAGGCTTACCTGCATATGCAACACAGCCGAGCTCGAATGCCTTCGTTACGTTACGTCCTTCGTTAAGTGCGGTCGTCATAACGATCTTTGCTCTCTTCTCATCCGGAATGCCTTTTTCCTTCTCTATATCGCGGATAGCTTTAAGAGTCTGGTATCCGTCAAGTGCCGGCATCATAATATCAAGACATACAAGGTCGTATCCATCCCCACCTTCAAGTGCCATAAGGAATGCATCTACTGCCTCAAGACCGTCAACGGTGATATCGCACTCGCCATATTTGGAAAGGAAACGAAGCATAAATTTCCTGCTCGCGAAATCATCTTCGGCAATAAGTATCTTCATAGCATGTCCTCCTAATTTGAAACGACCTGACAGATCGTTCCTGTATCGTTACCTGATACTTTTAAGTATCGGGCATATTTTTGACGAATTATATTATCATCTGTAAACGTTATTTTACCCAAGTTTTAAGAAATTGTCAATACTCTGTTTTCTTTTTTTGTGATTAGCTAAACTAATGACACGAAATGTGAATTGAACAGGTGTTTTCTATTCGTTCAGGCATATGACAGCTCCGGCAAAATCTACATATTACTCATTTCTTCAGCATTTTTCGAACTTCAGAGAGCATTGTGTCAATCTGTTCATCTGTCCCCACGGTGATCCTGAGGAAATTATCGATCCCCTTAATCTTGAAATGACGAACGTAAATGTGCTTTTCAGCCAGTCCTTCATAAACCTCTGCTGCAGAGAGCATTGCCGGCGGCTCGGCAAACAGAAAGTTCGCGCTCGAAGGAAGCACATTAAAGCCAAGTTCCTTAAGCTCCCCTGTGAGGCGTTCGCGGGTTTTGATCACTTTTGCGATAGTATCCCGGAAATACTTTTCATCCCCAACCGATGCCACGCCCATTTCGATCGAAGGTCTGTTGTTTGTATATGAATTAATGCTGTTCCTGACCGCCTCGATAACGCTTATAAGCTCAGGGCAAGCTACACAATATCCTATCCTCGCTCCCGCAAGCGATCTTGATTTTGAAAAAGTCCTCACAACGATAAGGTTATCGTATTTCCTTACAAACTCAAGGACAGACTCTCCGCCGAAATCAACATACGCCTCATCGATAACCACAACATTATCGGGATTGTTCACAATGATCCTCTCAATATCGCTCCCCGACATTGCTATCGACGTGGGCGCGTTGGGATTTGCGATCACGATGCCCCCGTTTTCAACGCCTATATATGCGTCCGCATCGATCGTAAAATCACTCCTGAGCGGAATCTTTTCGGCTTTTATATTATACAGCCTTGCCCATACCTCATAAAACGAGTATGTGATCTCGGGAAAAAGCAACGCTCTCCCACTGTTAAAGCACGCCTGGAAGATCGTAGCAAGTACGTCATCCGAACCTACGCCCACAAACACGCACCCGCGATCAAAGCCGTGATACGCGGCGAGCGCATCTCTGAGCGGCCCGACATCAACACTCGGATAAAGCCTCAGATCAGCCGCGTTGAACTTCTCGGAAGCCTCAATAACCTTCGGTGACGGAGGATACGGGTTCTCGTTCGTATTCAGCTTGATCATATCGGCAAAACCGGGCTGTATTCCGGGAACATACGGTGTAATTGTTCTGAAATTATCCTGATTCATTTACATTCCTCTGTAATATGGTCCCTTGGGGACGGGGGAAGTGCAAGCACTTCCTCGTTGGGTGTCATTCTATTATTTCCTGCTATATTCCTCGGCAAGTGCCTTGAATGCGGGCAGCGATCTCTCGATCATTGCATAGTCAACGCAGTACGCTATACGCACATATCCTGCGCAGCCGAACGTCGATCCGGGAACAATGAGAAGTCTGTGTGCCTTTGCCTTTGCCACAAAAGCCTTATCATCCGGCTCAAGAGCCTTAACGAACAGATAAAACGCTCCCTGCGGCATGATGCACTCATATCCGTATTCCTTGAGTTTTTCGTAAAGAAGTTTTCTGTTGCGGTCATAGACAGCGACATCCACTCTCTCATTTAAGCATTTGGATACGGCAAGCTGCGCAACGGAGGGTGCATTTACGAATCCGAGGATCCTGGTTGCCACTCCGGCAGCCGCAAATATCTCATCATGAGAATCAGCCTCTCTCGGGATCACAAGGTATCCGATCCTGTCGCCCGGAAGTGAAAGAGACTTACTGTACGAATACCCCACAATGGTATTGCGATAGAACAATGTCACGAACGGCACCTCTGCTCCGTCATACACAAGTTCTCTGTAAGGTTCATCGGAAAGCAGGTAAATGCTGGTTCCGAATTTTCTCTGTGCTTCTTCGAGTGCGAGCCCGAGTTTTGTAAGCGTCTCCGCCGAATAAACCACACCGGTGGGGTTGTTGGGCGTATTGATTATGACAATCTTTGTACGGGCACTGAGTTTCTCCTCAAGAGCCTTAAGATCCGGCTGGAAGGTTGACGTATCGGGAGCGATCTCAACAAGCACTCCGTCAAAGTTCGAAACATAGTTTTTGTATTCGCCGAAATAGGGAGCAAAAACAACAACCTCATCTCCGGGATCGAGAAGTGTCTTCATAATGACATTCATTCCGCCGGCGGCACCGACCGTCATGACAATATCGTTCTTGTCGAACGCCACGGGATAACGTGAGTTAAGATCGTTTGCGATCGCCTCACGAGCCTCATCGAAACCCTGATTGAGCATATAGCCGTGAACATAGTTGCTGTTCGGATTGTCCGCAACCTCACGGTAAGCACGGCCGACGGCCTCCGGTGCGGAAACACTCGGATTGCCCAGGCTGTAATCATATACGTTGTCCTTTCCGAATTCCTGCGCCATCTTACGGCCTTCTTCAAACATCGCACGAATTGCAGAACTGTTTTTCACAAGATTGGACATTTTTTTAGATATCATTGTGATGCTTCCTTTC
>JAILKT010000063.1 GCA_024693545.1 Lachnospiraceae bacterium | reverse complement strand
GTTTGAAACCTTTGAAAGATATCCAGTGTAACCATACTGGATGAGCATGAATGCGTTGTATCCGAGTGAGTAGCAGTAGTCAGCGTCGAAGTTTGAAGGGAATGCGCATCTTCCTTCATATCCGAAGAAGTGATGCTGTGTGGAGAACTTGCCGTTATATGTTCCTGCTGCCTTTCTTGCCTTAAGCTTGTCGGCAACAAGAAGAGCGAAGAGCTTCTCAGACTCAATGAGCGAAACCTGTACGTTGCCGTGAGGATCTCTCTCAAGGAAGAGCTGCTTGCCGATCTCTTCGGGAAGAATATCAAATACCTTGAAGGACTCTGCCGAGAGGCCCTTCTTGATGAAGTCACGCTTTGAAGCCCAGTCGGGAAGAGCATTAAATGCTGCCGTCTTCTCGCCTGCAAGGAGCTCGTTGATCTCAGCGATAAGCTTTGAGAACTCGGGAACGAACTCTACGATACCTTCGGGAATGATAGCTACACCGAAGTTGTTGCCGTTCGCTGCTCTTGCCGCAACAGAATCGGCGATATCGTCAGCGATCTGAGAAAGGCTCATCTTCTTAGCTGCAACTTCCTCACCGATAAGGCAGATATTGGGCTGTGTCTCAAGTGCGCACTCAAGTGCAACATGAGAAGCGGAACGGCCCATAACCTTGATGAAATGCCAATACTTCTTAGCTGAGTTTGCATCTCTCTCAATGTTACCGATGAGTTCGCTGTATGTCTTTGTAGCTGTATCGAAACCGAACGAAGCCTCGATGTCCTCGTTCTTTAAGTCACCGTCAATAGTCTTGGGGCAACCGATAACCTGTACGCCTGTCTTGTTTGCTGCCATGTCCTCAGCAAGAACTGCAGCGTTTGTATTGGAATCATCACCACCGATGATAACGATAGCCGTAACACCGTGCTTAGCGCAAACCTTTGTAACTTCCGCAAACTGCTCGGGAGTCTCAAGCTTTGTTCTGCCGGATCCGATGATATCGAAACCGCCTGTGTTTCTGTACTGATCGATATAATCATCTGTGAATTCGATGTATCTGTCGTAAATAAGTCCGTCGGTGCCGCCCTTGAATCCGAGAAGAACGTTGTTCTTGTCGGCAGCCTTAAGTGCATCGTAAAGACCGCAAACTACGTTGTGTCCGCCGGGTGCCTGTCCGCCCGAAAGGATAACACCGACAACCTGCTTCTTAGCGGGTGCTGTGTTCTTGCCCTTAACGAAAGTGATTTCCTTCTTACCATAGGTGTTGGGGAATTTAGCGCGTATCTTGTCGCAATCAGCCACGCTGTTTGTCTCTTTGCCTTCGCTAACGCCGATGTTTGCAATACCGTCGCGGAGCATACCGGGGAGCTTGGGAGCGTATGCATATCTTGCTTTCTGAAGAGGTGAAAGATTCATTTTTGTTACTCCTTATATTTAGAAATTACTGGTTTAAAAAAACATCGTTGCATATTGTAGCACATGAGGTTTCCGATGTAAAGAAAACTTGTATGACGTCACTCTTTGCCGGGGAATGCGGGTATTTGAACATATGCGTTATCACTTTTTGCCGGGAAATGCGGGTATTTGAACATATGCGTTATCACTCTTTGCCGGGAAATGCGGGTATTTGAACGTCCTGCATGAGTTCGTCAGACATTATCGTGAGGAACTTGTCGAGTTCGTCAACGGTCTTCGGCTCAAAACGTTCGCGTGCGCGGCGAACGACCTCATCAACATAATCGCTCGAAAGAGCATAGTAATTCCTGAATTTTTCGGTGACTCTGAGATGATATTCACGCTTATCGACAGCCGATCTTATCCTTTCGATATAACCTTTTTTGATAAGATTGTTCACCTTATATGTCGCATTGGGTGACGAAACATTTATAAACTTGGCAAACTGCGCAACCGTGGGCTCTCCGAGCGCGTATATCACTTCCACACAGAAAGTCTCTACCGTCGACAGAGACGTCTCACGCGAATGAAGCCTCTTAAACATCTCCTGATAAAAATGAATCTTAAGCTTTGTATGTACTTCAAGTAACGATTTTTCAAGCATAATCCTATACTCCCTTCTGTAAGCGGTTCCTCACTTTGTATCTGCTTACGGATCCTTTGACACCTCGTTCACAAACTAAAACGGGTCACACTATGTAGCAATAAATATGACACCAAACCCCCGTCCCCGGGGTACCACACTATGTAGCAATGAATATGACACCAAACCCCCGTCCCCAAGGTACCATCTCACTCTCCGAGTGCAAACGAGAATTCTGCTTTAGCTGCGATCTGGCCATTGACTGTGGCGATGCCCTCGCCGCGTCCCATGGGGCCTCGCATTGCGGTTATCTGACAATCAAGTTCGAGAACGTCGCCCGGAACAACCTGCTTTTTGAATCTGGCATTCTTTATACCGCCGAAAAATGCGATCTTGCCCTTGTTTTCGGGCTGGGTAAGGAGCACAACAGCTCCGACCTGTGCAAGTGCTTCTATAATAAGCACTCCCGGCATTATGGGACGACCGGGGAAGTGTCCCATAAAATGCATTTCATTTGCAGAAACGCATTTGATCCCCTTTGCTTTTACCCCCGGCTCGCACTCAGTGATCTTATCCACCATAAGGAAAGGATATCTGTGAGGCAAAATTTCCTGAATCTGTACTGAATCAAGTGTCATGTTAATTCCCTAAGCTCCCTTAATCTTTTTTATTGATCTTCGCGGGCACCGCCCTCTCCCTCTGTAACTAAACAGGCGGTGCTTTAAGCGTTATATTTTCAATCTTTATACTTTTTGAAAACGATGCTCGCGTTGTGTCCTCCGAATCCGAGTGCATTGGAAAGCGCAACGCTTATATCACACTCGCGGCCTTTATTCGGAACAATATCAAGGTCGCATTCCGGATCGGGCTCTTTGTAATTGATCGTGGGAGGTACAAAACTGTTCTGAATGGCAAGCGAGGTGATGATCGCTTCAACCGCACCCGCAGCACCGAGAAGATGTCCTGTCATAGACTTTGTCGAGCTGACCATAAGCTTGTCGGCATGGGCGCCGAAAGCCCTTCTGATGGCACGTGTCTCGCCGGAATCATTGAGCGATGTTCCCGTTCCGTGAGCATTGATATAATCAATGTCCTCTTTTTCGATGCCCGCATCTTCAATTGCAAGCTCCATACAGGTTGCTCCGCCTTCACCGTCGGGTGCGGGAGCTGTGATGTGATGAGCATCGCAGTTCGTGCCGTAGCCGATGATCTCAGCATATATCTTTGCACCGCGCGCACGCGCATGTTCAAGTTCTTCGATAACGAGTACGCCCGCTCCTTCGCCCAGAACAAAACCTCCGCGCTCCTTGTCAAAAGGTATCGAGGCACGAGCGGGATCCTCACTTGTGCTGAGGGCTTTCATAGACTGGAATCCGGCAACCGCAAGAGGAAGTACCACACTCTCGGCTCCGCCGCAAAGCATAAGATCCTCATGTCCGTAGCGGATCCTGTGGAAAGCATCTCCGATTGCATTGTTCGAGCTTGCGCAGGCAGTGACAACCGCCGTACACATACCCTTGAGACCGTACTGAATAGCGATCTGGCCCGCAGCCATATTGCTGATCGCCATGGGAATGAAATAAGGAGAAATAAACTTGTATCCTTTTTCGCCGCCCTTGCATTCCTCGTTAACGATCGTTGAAAGACCGCCGATACCGGATGAAATAATACATCCGCAGCGTTTTGCGTCCTCCATGGGACACTCAAGTCCCGCATCCTTAACAGCCTCCATAGCCGCGATGCACGCGTACTGGCAGTAAAGATCCATTCTCTTTGATTCTTTAACTCCGAGGATGCCGACTCTGTCGAGGTCTTTCACCTCACCCGCAAGCTTAACTTTAAATTCCGTTGTATCGAATCTTGTTATGGGGCCGATCCCGCATTTTCCGGCCTTTACGCTTTCCCATGTATCCTTAACGTTATTGGCAAGGGGATTTACCGTACCCATTCCTGTTATTACCACTCTTCTCATATTTGCTCCTTTAAGAAGCGCCGCCGGCACTTCTTATTCTGTCTGTATATTCTCTTTCACGCAGTTGTCACATTCCACCGGTCACTTCGATGACCTGTCCCGTCACATAATCTGCGTCCCCGCTTGCAAGGAAAGCCACGACACTCGCAACGTCCCCGGGGGTTCCGAATCTTTTCAGAGGAATTCGCGAAAGATAATCATTTTTGACCGCTTCGGGTAGCGCACCCGTCATCTCGGTTTCAATAAATCCGGGGGCCACGGCATTAACGCATATGCCCTTGCCGCCATACTCTCTCGCCACGGATTTCGTCAGACCTATAAGTCCCGCTTTACTTGCGGAATAATTCGTCTGTCCCGCATTGCCGGTGATCCCGACAATAGAAGTAATGTTTATTATCTTGCCTTTTCGGCTCTTCATCATATCCTTGATAGCTGCTTTCGTGCAAAGGAAAGCACCCTTGAGGTTTGTGTCGAGGACAGCATCATAGTCGTCAACGCTCATACGGATCATAAGATTATCCCGCGTGATCCCGGCGTTGTTTACAAGAACATCAACGCTTCCCAGCTGCTCTTTGACCGCCGCAAACATAGCTTCCACATCTTCCTGCCTGCTCACATCGGCTTTAACGCACATGGACCTCACGCCGGCCCTCTCACATTCACTCACGCATTCCTTTGCCGCTGCCTCGTTGCCCGCATAACAGATTGCAACGTCATATCCCTTTTCGGCGAGAGTCTGCGCGATAACACGACCGATTCCTCTGCTTCCTCCTGTAACTAAAGCTATACTCATACTTTTCCCCTTAACTTTCTTTCGCTGATCGTACTGCCGGCCGCCTTTCCCTTTCGGCCGGTTTCCTGCGTTTCACCTGAGCGCTTCCACGACAGTTTTAAGATTCTCAACATTATCAATATTAAAACTCGTCACATCGGTGAGCGTCTTCTTTATAAATCCGCTGATAACCTTTCCGGGCCCGATCTCAACGAATGTATCGACGCCCTGCTGCTGCATATATCTGATGGAATCCTCAAGGTAAACCGATGACTGAACCTGCTTTTCAAGAAGTTCCTGTACTGTCTCGCCGTCGTTCTTTGCCCTTCCGATCGCATTATAAACAACCTTGATCTTTTCGGGACCGAAGTTGTAGCTCTCCATCTCTTTTGCAAGGAGATCTCCGGCAGGCTTCATAAGCGCTGTATGAAAAGGTCCGCTTACATTGAGCGGCAGTACTCTCTTCGCACCTGCTTCTTTGAGCTTAGCCGATGCTTTCTCAACTGCCTCAAGGTCGCCCGAAATAACGATCTGTCCGGGGCAATTGTAGTTTGCGGGCGAAACGATCTTCCCCGTTTCGCTGCTGACCTCCCCGCAGCATTCCTCGATAATACCCCGCAGAGGTCCGATAACCGCCGACATTCCGACCTTAAGGCCTTCAGCCGCCTGTGTCATAAACTTTCCGCGTTTTGCAACGAGACGAACAACATCTTCTTCAGACAGAACACCTGCCGCATAAAGCGCCGAGTACTCGCCGAGACTGAGTCCGAGCGCATATTCGGGAGCAATGCCTTCAGCCGCAAGAACTTTCGTTACACCGACAGCAAACGCTACCATCGCGGGCTGCGTATATGCCGTAAGCGAAAGTTTCTCGATCGGGCCGTTAAAGCAGAGGTCCCTGATATCGAGTCCGAGTTCATCTTTAAGTGCGTTCGACGCAGAATCGAGGGATTCACGAAACAACGCATATTCATTGTAAAAATCCTGTCCCATGCCGACGCACTGGCTTCCCTGACCGGCATAAACAAATCCTATCTTCATTTTTCATTCTCCTGACCGGATATGATCATATTTTGATCTGTCCTGCGCGGCTGAGTAAATCCACCGCTCCATTATACAAAACATTTATTATGTCCGCAACAGGACGAATTTCCCTGAGCTGGCCACAGACCTGGCCTGCCATCACGGAGCCTCTTATAACGTCTCCGTCGAGGACCGCACGTCTGAGTCCGCCGAGTGTTATCTTTTCAAGTTCATCTCTTGTAGCACCCGAAGCCTCAAGTTTCAGGTATTCGCGTGCCATCTCGTTCTTGATTATACGCACAGGGGCTCCCTGACTGCGTCCCGTAACAGTAGTCGAATTGTCCTTTGCTCTGATGAGAGCCTGTTTGTAATTTTCATGAATGGGGCATTCCTCAGAAACGAGGAGACATGTGCCGATCTGCACACCGCATGCACCGAGGAGCATTGCCGCTGCCATCTGTCTGCCGTCAGCAATTCCTCCGGCTGCGATCACGGGGATCTTAACGGCATCCACCACCTGGGGAATAAGCGTCATCGTCGTCATGTCGCCGACATGGCCTCCCGACTCTCCGCCTTCCGCAATGACTGCATCGGCTCCGGACCGCTCCGCTATCCTCGCGAGCGCGACAGAAGCCACAACGGGGAACACCCTAGCTCCGATTTCCTTCCACGCAGCCATGTACTTTGCGGGATTTCCCGCTCCCGTAGTGATAAAACCGACTTTTTCTTCAACGAGCATCTGCGCGATGTTATCTACATCGGGATTAAGAAGCATGAGATTGACGCCGAAAGGTTTGTCGGTAAGCCTCTTGCACTCTCTTATCTGCTCGCGCAAAGCCTCCGCATTCATGCCGCCCGAAGCGACGAGCCCGAGAGCTCCCGCATTTGAAACGGCTGCTGCGAAGGCGCCTGTAGCGATATTTGCCATACCGCCCTGTATGATCGGGTACTTCGTACCCGTGATTTCATTTATCCGCATTTTTTTGTATCCTTTACTATGGTCCTTTGGGTATGGTCCTTTGGGGACGGGGGTTGGGTGTCATGGATGGCACCCGAGGGACGGGGGTTGGGTGTCATGGATGGTACCCGAGGGACGGGGGTTGGGTGTCATCCCTATATTATCACAGTTCCCCATGTACGTCCCGCACCGAATGCGCACAGAAGCGTCCTGTCGCCTTCCTTGATGCGGTTTGTCTTATACGCCTCGTCAAGCGCGAGCCCAACGCTCGCCGCCGAAGTATTGCCGTACTTTTCGATATTGACCACGAATTTCTCCATCGGCTGGTGCACCTTCTTCGCGATCGACTCGATTATGCGAAGGTTCGCCTGATGAAGCACGTAGTGATCGATGTCATCGTACGTAAGACCGGCCTTCTCTACCACTTTCTCGATCACTTCGGGGACGGTCTTAACCGCAAATTTGTAAGTTCCCTGGCCGTCCATGTGGATATGCCCGTCGGAGACTTTGATGTTGATCATTTCCTCGTCTCCGTCAACGCCTATCTCCGAGAAATAGGGTCTCTCGTCAAGAGCCACAACCGCTGCAGCCGCGCCGTCTCCGAAGAGAACGCACGTTGTACGGTCTGTCATATCAAGTTTCTTCGAAAGAACTTCGGCGCCTACGATAAGGCCTGCTTTTGCATTTCTTGCAAGCATAAGCGCTCTGATCGTTTCAAGTCCAAAAATAAAACCCGAGCATCCCGCACTCACATCAAGAGCCACAAGGTCATGAACAAGACCGAGCCTGCTCTGAAGCAGACATGCAGTCGAAGGAGAATAATACTCTCCAGAAACCGTGCTCACAATGATAACGCCGATGTCGGATTTGTCTATGCCCGAACGCTCAATCGCTTCGCGGGCAGCCATCTCGGAAAGGTATGTCATATCCTCACCTTCGCCGACAAAATGTCTCTCGCTCATTCCGGTACGTTTATGGATCCATTCATCGCTTGTCTCTACGATCTGCGCTAGGTCATCATTTGTCATGATACGTCTGGGTACGCAGCTGCCCGTTGAAAGAATCTTAATTCCGGTCATATGATCTTCCTTTCTTTATCTACAAGTGGTTTTTCGATCAAATTTCTCTCATTTCGAATTTTCCACAAAGCAACAATTATTTGTGCTCCTCAAGGTAATCCATAATGTCAGCCACAGTCTTGATATTAACCATGGCATCCTGATCGATCGATATACCGGTCTTCTCCTCAATTGCAAGTGAAAGCTCAACGGCATCGAGTGAATCGGCTCCGAGGTCATCGAAAAGATTCGACTCCATCGTTACGCTGTCTTCCTGGCAGCCAAGTGTGTCAACAATGATCTCTTTTACGTCGTTAAACATATTAATTCTCCTTGAACAAATATTTATTTTTTAAAAATTTTACTTAAAATTTCTTTTTCTTTATAACTCATTGTCATATTATCCGATTGATTTTATAAGTCAATATGTACTTAAATTATTTTAGATTTTTTTAATATCTTTAAAAAATTTTTATTAAAACTGTTGTATTATTTTTCTTGACAATGAGCCCCGGGGCATTCCCCGGGGCTCATTCAAAATCATTCTACATTCTTAAGTGCATCGGTCATCGGTATCTTTCGGATACGACGAATATCAAGGAGTACAACGACGCAGTATGCAATGATAGTCGCAATGAACATCTTCACCATATCGAGCGGTGTCAGAACAAACTCAAACCAGCCGCTCATCCTGTACATAAAGACTTTCCAAACATATGTCAGGAACACTTTTCCTATAAATATTCCCGCTCCTGTCGCGATCACGACAACGATCGTGGTGATCCTTATGTAAAGCCTTTTGATCTCGCTCGCCGTGTAGCCGAGCACCTTGACCATCGATATGGAAATTGAATTTTTCTCGACGATTATCTTCGTCAGAAGGTATATGATCACGATCGCGATTATCACGCAAATAAACTGAAAATACGTCATATAGTTTCCGATCGAATGATCGAGCTGTTTCGTCACTTTAAGGATCACGTCAATGGTTATGTCCGACGCGATGTATTTTCCGTCAATGTCCGTGATCTCTTTCTCGGAAAGGAAACCGTTGAAGCTTCCCTTTTCAAGGCTGAATGTCTCGTTAAAATCATCGTTATGCATGAGGACCGCGAGCGTTCCGTCGAGGGGATAGATACCGGCGACCTCAAAATCGTACGTCACATCCGTAAACTGTTCCTTAAGCGTGATCTTCCGCCCGACCCCAAGTGAAAACTTGTCCGCGTAGCTGCTTGTAATAAGGACTTTCCGGGTGTCATTCCCCGCGGCGTCCGCTCCGAGCATTTTATCGGCGTCCTTGAAATACCTGCTGTCGTCCATATATCCGTAAACGGTGATGTTCTCGCCGACATGCGGATCATTTGTTTCGAGAAGCGTCATCATGCTGTACGGCTCAGCCGACGGCTCGGAAGTCGTAAGCTCATTGCCGTCAGCGTCCTTCGAATCCATAAGAACATATTCGTGCTCCGCGAGCATCAGATCCGCCGAATTTTCCTGATAATTGCTGAGCGTTGAAGGGACGCCGAGCGCAAATCCGAGCAGGACGCACACGAACGCGATCCCAAAGAACATCACGAGATAACCGCCGATGTTGCTGAACAGTATCCTGAACCTGAATCTTCCGAAAAACTTTATATTCGGGAGCTTTATGGCCTTCTTGCGTTTTCTGCTTCCGAGGTCACCCCTCAAAAACTGCAGAGGCGTAAAGCGCATCTTAACGCTTATGACCACAATATTTACAAGCATTGTTATCCCGACGGGTATGAGCGTTGTTCGCAGCAGCGCCTCGCTGCTCCACGTGGTCTCGTAGGTCGGAAGCGAATATGAATTGTAGTACATTCCGACAACGACGTCTTTAAGCCATGCGTAGCCGAGGACATTGCCGACAACGGCCGATATGAGCGTTACAGCGATCGGGATCGCGAGGTAGTGACGCACGAGTTCGCCCTTCGTGTAGCCGGAAGCCCTGAGCGTTCCGATAACGGCCGATTCTTTAACGATCATGCTCGATGCCGTGATCGCAAATATGAACGCGAGCACCGCAACGAGAATGTAAAGCAGAATGCTCACGAGCATCTTGTCATTGCCGAAATCGTTCGGTGCGAAGTGGATCGCGGAATTGAGGTATTCGGGCACGAATTCCGTAAGCTCATTGAAATCGGGCTCGTACTCTTCTATATCCGCAAGTTCTTCTTGGGTGAGAAGTTCCTGCTGCTCTTCGCCCATCCCGGCTGCCATGAGGGCCTGCTGCTCTTCGCTCATCCCGGCTGCCATGAGGGTCTGCTGCTCTTCGCTCATCCCGGCTGCCATGAGGGTCTGCTGTTCTTCGCCCATCCCGGCTGCCATGATGGCCTGCTGCTGCGCGGCCATTTCGGCCATGAGCGTTTGCATCTTGTTTGCACGGTTTTTGAGGTCGAGGGCCTTATCGGCGTCGTCGAGCATTCCTCCGGTCGCCGCGAGAGTTGCGAGTTTCGGTATGAAGTCATCCGAAAGGACCTTCTGCTCATTGTCATTTGCGGGGCTTTCCTTATATTTGAACGCATATTCGTACTTCTCTTCGGCATCCACCAGGTCATAGCCTTCGCGTGTCATGCATGCCACGTCAAACGTGAGCGCGTCAAACATGATGTCGGTGTTCTTTCTGAAAAGAGTCGAGTAATCCGAAAATGACACGAATCCGGAAACGGTGAGTTTTCTGCCTGCTACGGTGATCGTGTCCCCGATTTCGATCTCGTTATTGTCGGCGTGCATTCGGTCGATTGCGATCTCATCCGCTGTTTTCGGGAACTGCCCGTCCATGAGGCATATGCGGTTCATGTCCTCTCTGATGACGAACAGCCTGACATCGGACTCTTTTTTGCCGTCCCCGTCAATATCTTCGGTCGCTTCCTTATTGTACTGCTTGCTGAGCGTTACGCCCTCTGCCTCGATCTTTTCGAGAAGCCTGTCTGTCGGAACCTTTTTCAGCGCGAAATGACCGTTCTCGATATTGTACTTTTCATAGCCGCCTTCGAGCGTTTTCTCCATGCTGCCGTTCGCCACGTACATTCCCGCAGTTGCGCCTATGACCACCGTCAGCATGATAAAAAGCGACAGATATTTCCTGAAGTCACCGATAAGCTCCCTTTTCAGCCTTTTCCTTAAGGGGTATTTCGTTTTTTCACTGTTTGTACGACCCGAACTGTTCGCATGGGCGTTGTCTGACGTGCTTCTTAAAGCGCTGTCATAGGCGTTGTCTGACGTGCTTTTTGAAGCGCTGTCATGGGCGTTGTCTGCCGTGCTTTTTAAAGCGCTGTCATAGGCGTTGTCTGACGTGCTGTTCGAAAGGCCGTCATAAGCGTTATTCTTAATATTTTTCATCACCACTCAAGCTCCTCGGCACTGATTTTATTCTCATTTAGGATGTTTTTTCTGACCTTGCCGTCGCGCAGTTTGATCGTATGGTCGGCCATGTGCTGGATTGCCTCGTTGTGAGTGACCATGATGATCGTGTTGCCGTACTTCTTATTGACGTCCTCGATGAGCTTCAGAATTTCCTTCGACGTGTTGTAATCAAGGGCTCCGGTGGGCTCGTCGCAAAGCAGGATGTCGGGATTCTTGACGATCGCGCGCCCGATCGAAGTACGCTGCTGCTGGCCGCCCGAAAGCTGGTTGGGCAGCTTATGCCTATGCTCGTAAAGGCCGAGTGTTTTAAGCAGATCGTTGATATTAAGCGGATTGTCGGAAAGATATGCGCCGACTTCGATATTTTCCTTCACCGTGAGGTTCGGGATGAGATTATAAAGCTGGAATACGTAACCGAGATGTTTACGCCTATACTGCGTGAGCGCTTTCTCGTCCATGTCGCGCAGTTTGTCCCCGTTGATGGAGATATAGCCGTCATCGGCGGTATCGATACCACCGATTATGTTGAGAAGTGTTGATTTTCCTGAGCCCGAAGGTCCGAGGAGCACACAAAACTCGCCCTTCGCAACAGAGAAATCCATGCCTTTAAGTACTTCCTGGCGGCTCTCGCCCTCGCCGAATGCCTTAAAGACGTTGCTTACATTGAGAAATTTTCCGTCTGACATTTGTCTCTACCCTTTCTGTAATTCGAGACCGTGACAGGCGTATTTGCGTAGACCCGTAAAATGAGCTCGGCCGGGTCCGGATGGGCCGCGAATTGAGCTCGGACGGGTCCGGATGGGCCGCGAATTGAGCTCGGCCGGGTCCGGATGGACCGCGAATTGAGCTCGGACGGGTCCGGATGGTCCGCGGCTCCGCGGAGAGTTTTTTGCGAAATCCAAGCTTGGACCCCACGGTTAAAATCAGGAGGGGCTTGCTTTATCCCCTCCTGATATGCATGTCACTAGTCTTCGATTGTTTCCGCACCGACAAACGTGTATCCGGTGTCGGTGATCAGCTTTTTTAGCTTTTCGGTATCGGGTGCTTCCTTTGTCAGGAATGTCAGCTCGTTCTTCTTATGAGAAGCTTTAACCTTCTTAGCATCATCAAATGCGTTTCTGACAGCATCCTGAACATGAGCCTCACACATGCCGCACATCATACCTTCTACTTTAGCAGTTGTTTTATACATATCACAATCCTCCTCAGCTTAATGGTTATGTGCTTACATTGTAATGCTTCTTTCTGAAAAAAGCTACCTCGAAATTACCTGTCGCTAACTGTATCGCAAATTACAGTAAATGTAAAGTGTAATATTTTAGAAATAGAGATGTGTATTTTTCTTGCGAATTCTTTCAGATGTTACAGGCTTTCCCTCAGACTCCCCTTTGCCTCAAGCGGGGCATGCGATTTTCATCAGCTTTCCCGCAGACTCCCCTTTGCCTCAAGCGGGGCATGCGATTTTCATCAGCTTTCCCGCAGACTCCCCTTCGCCACATTTGCGCGGATTATCTTGTCAGTCACCTCATAGAGTTTTTCGGATCCCGGCTTTGTTGTGCTCTGGCGCCCATATACCTGGGCCGCGCTCACACCATGCTCCTTCCAGTCACTTCCCCCGTTCGAATTGTTGAGCAGGAGCGGCTGGAAATTGTCCATTGCCTTCGCAAACTTCGCCTCGGGCGTTTTACCTTCTTCAAACTCGTCGAAAATTGCGGTGAGATCGATCTTCTGGTCATCGGGAAGGATTGAAAAAATACGCTCTTTCGCAGCCTTTTCCCTCGCCTTCTGTGTCGCTTTTCCTGCGGGATCATAGGCGTATGTGTCTCCCGCGTCGATCTCAACAATGTCGTGGATCAGACACATGATCATAACTCTCGATATGTCCACGGGCTCATTTGCGTACTCCTTGAGCAGGTACGCCATAATGGCCATATGCCACGCGTGCTCGGCATCATTTTCGTTGCGGCCGTGACCGGAAAGGTGCGTCTGCCTGAAGACATTCTTCTCCTTGTCAATCTCAAGCGCAAATTCAACCTGCCTGCGAAGTCTTTCATCCATATCCTTACCTCCTTTGGATGGTACCCCACCCCCGTCCCCAGGGGTCCATTTGTGGTACCTTACCCCCGTCCCCAAGGGTCCATTTGTGGTACCTTACCCCCGTCCCCAGGGGTCCATTTGTGGTACCTTACCCCCGTCCCCAGGGGGCCATTTGTGGTACCCAACCCCCGTCCCCAAGGGTCCATTTGTGGTACCTTACCCCCGTCCCTATGGTACCACTTTCTCACAGATTCCAGTCGGGGATGTACATCTCCCCGGATGCGTCATCCTCCTGAATAAACACGTTTTCAAGCCCGAGGTCAAGCACGTGCTGCAAAACCCTGTCGTATTCGAGCCCCGTTACTTTGCGCTGGAGCTCTTTGTATGCCTCGAGCCGCTTTATCTGCTCCTCCCTGAGTGCTCCCGGGATGTTGTAGAGCGGCGTGTATTGATTCATGATACTAATGTATATGTCGTCTCCGTAGGTCTCCGCCAGATAATCGATCACCCTGCATGCGTTTTTGACCCCGAGAGGAAGCACGAGGTGCCGCACTATAAGGCCCTTTTTTATAAGAAAGACCTCTTCCGTAGCATTCCCGCCGTCCGCACTACTCTCCGGGGTTTGTGCCTCTGCGTTGACAGCCTCGTTCACTATCACCGGTTTTCCGACCTGCCTGTACATCTCGGCAATTGCAGCCTTCGCAATCTCCGGATAATCACACGCACATGAATATGCCGTTGCTTTCTTCTCGTCGAGGTACTTGAAATCCGGGAGATAAACATCTATCAATCCCTCAAGTGTCTTCAGCGTTTCTACAGATTCATAGCCTGACGAATTGTATATGAAAGGAAGATCAAATCCCTTTCCCTTTGCAATATTGATCGCCTCACAGATCCCCGGCGCAAAGTGAGTCGGTGTTACAAGATTGATGTTGTGGGCGCCCTGTTCTTTAAGGAAAAAGAACATATCCGCAAGTGCTTCCGGCGTGATCTCTCTTCCGCTCCCCTTTTCGCTGATCGCCGCATTTTGACAGAATATGCATTTCAGATTGCATCCCGTAAAAAAGATCGCACCGCTGCCGCGCACCCCACTTATGACAGGCTCTTCCCATTGATGCAAAGCCGCACGGGCAATACGTATTGAACTCCCCTCCCCGCAAAAGCCGACACCATTCACCCGGTCAGCTCCGCAATTACGCGGGCATAAATGACATTCAAATATTTGCATAAGATTTCCCCTATCTGTATGGTATACGGGATTATAATCCATTTCGTGAAATAACGCAATTTATTATATTGCAGTTTACGATATAATTTGCACCCCGAAAGCCCCGTATTTATTGCGTTTCACGGAAAAACTGCGTTTGTCAACGCCCATATCGGAAAAATAAACGTCCTTTTCTCAGACTCAAATATCTTGCCATATCGTCATTTATCGTTACAATAAATTAAAAGCACACTATTGAAGCCGAAGTTGCAGGCCCTGTGCTTTTACCGGACGCATATGTGGGCACCGCTTGGTAACCCGGGGCAAATCACAGCAACCGACGAGGCAGTGCCGCGAAATGCAACCAGGAAGGAGAAAACGATGAAAGTAATAGAAACAGATAACCTCACAAAGTCCTATGGAAAAGCAAGAGGGATCGTAGATCTTTCGCTTTCGGTCGAACAGGGTGAGTGGTTCGGATTTATCGGCCCGAACGGTGCCGGAAAATCGACCACGATCAGAACACTGCTCGGGCTCATCTTTCCCACCTCGGGAAACGCCAAAGTCCTCGGATTCGACGTTGTCAGTCAAAAAGAAGAGATTCTCAGCCGAACCGGTTACCTCCCCTCGGAGGCAGTGTTCTATCCGGGAATGAAAGTCAAAGACATCCTGAAGCTCTCGGGTGAACTCAGAGGGAAAGATTGCTCAAAAACCGCAGCAGTGCTTTGCGACAGACTTCAGCTCGACGTAAACAGGAAGGTTGACGAGCTTTCATTCGGAAACCGAAAAAAGGTCGCAATCGTAACGGCTCTGCAGAGCAATCCCGAACTTCTCATACTCGACGAACCCACCAGCGGGCTCGATCCGCTTATGCAGCACGAG
>JAILKT010000170.1 GCA_024693545.1 Lachnospiraceae bacterium | reverse complement strand
ATAACCTGACCCTTCTTTACTGTATCACCAACATTAACCTTAATGTTGAGAATCTTACCGGGCATGGGAGCCTTGATCTTATTTGCACCGGCTGCACCTGCTGCGGGAGCAGCTGCCTTGGGTGCTGCTGCCTTAGGTGCTACTGCCTTGGGTGCTGCTGCTACGGGTGCGCCTGTGCCTGCACCTTCTTCTACAGTTACATCATAAGCAACGCCGTTTACTGTGATAGTATAGTTCTTCATTTTATAAATCCTCCTGTGAGGAAGCCTTCAAGCTTCCTGTTTTGTCATATGATCCATAGTCATCCGGGACTATGATTTGATTTGATCAAACTCTTCTTCTGATTCCTCTGACGAACAATCCGTTAGCGGGAACGGTTCCTGTCGTCTGAAGTTCATACTCGTAAACAGCTGCCGTAATGACTGCTATCAGTGCATCGTCGGACTCAACCGACTCTGCAGGTTCTTCTGCGGCGGGCTGCGGAGCTTTTGTTTCGGTTGCCAGAGCTGCCTTCTTCTTGCCTCTTGATCCGATCGCCTTGAATATCTTGCCTTCGATCGCGATTATGATCGAAATGAAAGCAAGTGCCAAGAACACGATCGAGATACCGATAACAGTATTAAGGCCGGCCTCAGACATCTTCTCGCCAAGCGTTCTGCCATCATCTGCAGCCGCAGCGAGTAAATAAAGATTTGTCATGTGTTCCTCCTATTTAAATGCAGTTTATTCTACATTTGTTACTTCCGGCAGAAAATCTGTCGGAACGGTCCGTCATACTGTCCCGTGTTTCTTTGCGGGGATCGAATCATCATTCTTCATGCAGAGCATTTCGAATGCGTAAATGATATTCTGGCGAACAGAAGCAGCATCGATAACTGCGTCAACATAGCCGCGCTTAGCTGCAGACTCAGCGGTAAGAGCGAGTTTCTCATACTCAGCTGCTTTATCGGCTGTCTTGGCACCGTTCTTGATATCATCTGCATATACGATCTGAGCTGCAAGGTCTGCTTCCATAGTACCGATCTTGGCACCTTCAAGAGCGAAGCAAAGATCTGCACCGATCGACTTGGAGTTCATGATTATACCGGCAGAACCGAGTGCCTTACCGGTAATGAGGTTAACCTTGGGAACCGTAGCATTTGCAAAAGACTGGGTAAGCTTTGCAGATGCAAGTGCAAGGAGCTTTTCACCGCACATACAATTGCAGAATCCACCGACATTTGTAAGTGTGAGGATGTCAATATCGAAAGCATCGCAGAAGTTTACGAAACGGATCGCTTTTCTGACACCGGGTGCTGTAAGCACTCCGTCAAAGCTTTCCTTCTTTTTGCCGTCTTCAAGGATCGCGGTTCTGTTAGCCAGGCAGCCGATCGTAGCGCCGTTAAGCTTGATGAAACCGCAGACCATATCTTTTCCGGCTTCTTTCTTAACTTCGAAGAAATATCCGTCATCCGAGATGTCTGCAAGTGCAACTGCGGGATCACAGAATGTCGAAGCAAACTCAGGTGTCTGACGATTGAGATCATCCTCCGAATCTGTAAGAGGAGAACTGTCATCATTACAAGAAGGAAGGATCTCGATGAGATCACGAACTGCATTAAGTACATCTTCCTCCGTCTCGCCGACATAATCGATAGCGCCACACTCAGCCTTAAAGTCAGCCGATGCTGTATTGCACTTACCCTCGTTGTTGTCTTTTACGCTGTCGGGTGTATTAACAAAGAATCTTCCGTTTGTCTTCTCTACGAAGACGAAATCATTCATAGATGCAGATACGGATAACCCACCGCCGCAGCTTCCGAATACTGCTGCGATCTGGGGAACAACGCCTGATGCCAGGCTCTGCTTGTACATAACTGTACCGAGTGCATCAAGTGCATCGGTAGCCTCTTCAAGTCTGAGACCTGCGCAGTCGATAAGACCAATAACAGGTGCACCACACTTAATGGCAAGATCGTAAACACTTGCGATCTTCTTTGCGTGCATCTCACCGATGGTTCCGCCAAGGACTGATGCGTCCTGACTGTATACGTAAACCGGGTTTTCGCCGATCGTTCCGTATCCGGTGATCACACCATCGCAAGGAGCTTCTTTTGTTTGCAGATTAAAATCGGTATTTCTCTTGGTTACAAGAGCACCAATCTCTACAAAACTGTTGTCGTCAAGAAGGGTATTGATTCTGTCCCTAGCTGACAATTTGCTTTGATTACTCATGGTTACCTCCGTTGTATGTATCGTGTCTGCGTCAAAACATAAGTATTGAACGCAAACCATTTTTCACCAGCTAGCATTATACATAACCTAAATAATCAATGCAACCACTTTTGTTAAAAAAGGCACATGTAGGCAACCGGTACTGCCTGCTTGTAATGTCCATACAACCAGGTCACCGTATGCGGCAGATGATGAAAAAACATACCCTGCCCGTTACTATATACCGGCAGGGTAATCAAACGCTTAATCTTCTTCGCTCAGTTCTTCTTTATATAAGAATATCCCTTCGCGGATAATATCATAAGAGAAACCTTTTCTTGAAAGCGAAGCAAGTATCTTGTCCGAAGACTGTTCGTTGTCATCAAACTTTTTCTTCTTGAGGATCTCTGCAACCGCAGCAGCCTGTCTGCTGCGTACGGTCTCACTGTCATCGACGGCTTCATCACTCACCTGTGCAATGGCTGCAGCTATGTCTTCACTTCCGATCCCTTTGCTCATGAGTTTAAATTTAATCTGTGCGAGACTCTGTCCGGACAAGTGGGCGGAAATAAAATGTGCCGCCATACGTACATCATCAATATAGTGCTTATCTTTAAGTTTTGTGATCGCGTCAGCGACCGCGTTCTCTTCGAAGCCTTTTTTTATCAGCCTGTCATACAGATCTTTCTCGGAACGGTCTCGCCGCGAAAGCATATCGATCGCACTGTTGTATGCTGCTTTAGAGTCTCCGGGATTATTTACCATCAGCAGCCTCATCCGTAGTTTCTTCGGTAATGATGTTATAAGGAGCTATATGAAGCTTTCTGCGAAGCTTATCCTCAATCTCGGAAAGAGCTGCCGGATTATCATGAAGGTATGCCTTTGCATTCTCACGTCCCTGACCGATCTTGTCACCGTTATATGCAAACCATGCACCGCTCTTTATAACGATGTCTTCGTTAACCGCAAGGTCAAGAATGTCACCTTCTCTTGAAATACCCTGGCCGTACATGATATCAAATTCCGCTTCCTTAAAGGGCGGAGCAACTTTGTTTTTAACGACTTTTACTCTCGTTCTGCTGCCGATGCTCTCACCGGCAGTCTTAAGAGTATCGATCCTGCGTACATCGAGACGGACCGATGCGTAGAACTTAAGAGCCCTGCCGCCTGTCGTAGTTTCGGGATTACCGAACATAACACCGACTTTTTCTCTGAGCTGGTTGATAAATACAACTATACAGTTTGTTTTGTTAACAACACCTGTCAGCTTACGAAGTGCCTGAGACATGAGGCGTGCATGAAGACCCACATGTGAATCACCCATATCTCCTTCTATCTCAGCCTTCGGAACAAGAGCCGCAACAGAGTCAACGATAATAATATCAACCGCGCCGGAGCGAACCATGGTTTCAGCGATCTCAAGAGCCTGTTCGCCGTTATCGGGCTGTGAAATGTAGAGGTTGTCGATATCAACACCGATATTCTTTGCATAAGCAGGATCGAGTGCGTGCTCAGCGTCGATGAATCCTGCGATCCCACCTCGCTTCTGTACTTCCGCTACCATATGAAGTGCAACGGTAGTCTTACCGCTTGATTCGGGTCCATAGATCTCAACTATCCTTCCCTTGGGAACGCCGCCTACACCAAGTGCTATATCAAGACTGAGTGATCCGGTGGGGATCGTCTCAATACTCAAAGCCCCCTGATCTCCCAGTTTCATAACCGAGCCCTTTCCGTATGCCTTCTCTATCTGGGCAAGTGCCGATTCAAGAGCTTTTAATCTGTTTTCATCAATACCTTTCTTCTCTTCTTTAGCCATGTGTTCCTCCAAAACATTTAATCAAACTGCAAACATATGTTCTTGATTTAGAATATCAGTTTCCTCATTCATTGTCAACAGTCTTTCACTGAAATCAATGATATATCAAAACATCATAAAACGATACTTGGAATATTTCACAAAAAATGAACCGCCCGTTTGTGCACTTTTACCACCGATCACTGTCCGTTCAGGTCTCCCCGCCTCCGGGTTCTTCATTCCCTTCATCCGATCCCGCCGATGATCCTGAAGTCAGGAATTTCTCAAATGCCGCGCTGTCCATAATTATTCTTCTGGGCTTCGTTCCCTCGTCGGGTCCGACGACTTCATCACTTGCGAGATTGTCCATGATCCTGGCGGCACGGTTAAAGCCTATCTTAAACTTACGCTGAAGATTTCCGATCGATGCTTTCTGTGTTTCGATTATAAATCTGCCCGCATCGGCATAAAGCTCGTCGCGATCGTCCTCCGGGCCGGCCGATTCGGACTGACCTTCGGCCGTTGTACCTGCATTTTCGATATGCTTTCCGAGTGTTTCACTGTATTTTACTTCTTTATGCTTGCTCTTAACAAATGTGACAACTTCGGCAACCTCACGATCCGACACATAGGCGCCCTGAAGTCTGACAGGCTTCGGATAACCCTGAGGATAAAAGAGCATATCACCCTTACCGAGAAGCTTTTCCGCACCACCCTGGTCAATGATCGTTCTCGAATCGACAAGCGACGAAACAGAGAACGCGATCCTTGACGGAATATTAGCCTTTATGGTACCGGTGATAACATTTACGGAAGGTCTCTGCGTAGCGAGAACAACGTGTATTCCGCAGGCACGCGCCAGCTGGGTAAGCCTGCATATGGAAGCTTCGATTTCCTTGGAATTTGCTGTCATCATAAGGTCATTAAGCTCATCAACGATAATAAGGATCTGCGGAAGTCTGTCAGGACATTCTCCCTCGTTGCCGTCCTCGTAGTATTGTTCCTCGATCACTCTGTTATAAGAAGCAAGATTGTTCACTCCGCTGTCGGCAAAGCGCTGGTATCGATCGTCCATTTCGTGGATTGCCCAGTCAAGAACGGCATTTGCCTTTTTGACATCCGTGACAACAGGCCACAAAAGATGAGGAATGCCGTTATATCCGATAAGTTCGACACGTTTGGGGTCTATCATGATCATCCGGACTTCCGAAGGCTTCGCCTTATATATAACGCTCATGATCAGCGAGTTTATGCATACCGATTTTCCCGATCCCGTAGCACCTGCTACAAGCATATGCGGCATGCTCGCTATATCAAAGCATATCGTCTTGCCCGCAATATCCTTGCCGACCGCAAACGTAAGTGTGCTTGTGGCATCCCTGAACTCCGGTGAATCGATAAGATCTCGCAGGAGTACGGGAGACGTAACGGCATTGGGAACTTCGATCCCCACTGCCGCTTTTCCGGGTATCGGAGCTTCAATACGTATCTCTGCCGCAGCAAGCGCAAGCTTGACATCATCCGCAAGCGCAGTGATCGTCTTAACTTTCACACCCTGATCGGGTAAGAGTTCATACCTCGTAACCGTAGGTCCGCACGTCGCATCCGTAACCGTTACGCCGACGCCGAAGCTTCTGAATGTGGACTGCAGTTTTTCAACAGTCTCCTGAAGTTCTCTTCTGTCTCCGTTCTTTGCGGCTGCTTTATTCTTTGTAAGAAGACTGATCGGAGGGAATACGTAAGGTATAACCTTCGGCGCGCTGCTTTCTGTGTTAACCCGTTCTGCTCCGGTTGTTTTATCCCTTTCGCTGTCCGCTGCCGCGCGGTCTGCATACTTCTCGGCTGTGTCACCGCTTTCACTGCCGGTATCCGCTGCTTCCCGGCCTGCAGCCTTTTCGGCTGTGTCACCGCTTTCGCTGCCGGTATCCACTGCTTCCCGGCCTTCATCCTTTTCGGTTGTGTCATCGTTTTCACCGTCGGTACTTTCGGCCGTGTCAGAACCCCGCACTCCGAAAAGACCTGTGACCACGTTCTCAACGTGCCCATCGCCTGCCACGCCCGTTCCGGCAAAGCTGAGGAACGAGCCGTTCTCGCCGACTTCCTCAAAATCAGACTGTGTATATTCTTCTTCACGTGAATCGCCGAGTCTGTGAGATGCGGTCTCAAATCCATCATCCACCATGCAGTGCCTGTTACTGCCTCTTCGCCCGAGTATTTGCCCTCTTTGAATATTTGAGCCGCCGATATCAGAAGGATCCTCGCTATCCCTTCCTGCGAACTTCTGCCTGAGTTCCCGCGTGACCACATCTTCTTCGGCCGAGAGCTCCGGTCCGCCGTCATAGGCGTTTTCGTAGGAATCCGGCATGACATTTTCTGTATTTCCGGGCTCTATAGTATCCTTCCCTTCTTCGAGAAGCATGTCTATGAAGCCTTTCTTTTTCTCATTCTTTTCGTGAGCTTCCCGAATGATCTTTTCAGCATCTTCAATGCTCATATTCGCATTGCGGGCACGCTGTTCGCGTCTGCTTCTTACTCCGTCTCCGAGCATTTCTTCAGCTTCGTTTTCCCTTCGCATGCGCTCCTGTTCTCTGTGCTCGCGATGATGCTCGATGCCTTTTTGAGTCAATGGCGTAAAGATGGCCTTTCCGGCTATAAGAAGGAAGAATATGATAACAAGCACTACCATTATAATAATAGTTGCGGCTTTACCCATAAAAGGACAAAGCAGGCAGCAAATCATTCCTCCGAGTAATCCGCCGTAAGCCGGATCGTTGCCGGTATAATCAAGTGCCGAATGAGTGAAATGCTCGAATACTCCGAGGTTTTCGTTGTATCCGGATATCATTTCTATGATTGCAGCAACGCATATGATGAGCCCGCAGAAAAACAGGATTTTCTTGATCACAGATCTGTTATGCTTGTTGGCGAGTCCTATCAGACTGACCGCAAAAAGAAGTACAGGGAAAACATAACCGATTATTCCGAAAAGGCCGAACACAATCATATTCATGATCGATCCGAACTTTCCGCAGATTCCGAAATAGCTGAGTATAAGAAGTATAGAGAAAAGGAGTATAACAATGATAGCGATCTCATCCTTAAGCGATGTATCACCCTGCGCCGTATCACGTTCGTTCTTTTTTACCGGAATTTCTTCCCCCGCTGTGCTGCGTCTTCTTGCGCGTACATCATCGCCCGAAGTTCTTCTTCCGGATTCCGCCGAAGGCTTTTGCGAACGTCTGCTTTCTCCTGTTCCGCGAGGGCTGCCGTTTCCTGAGGCTCTGCCCGTACCGCTGTTTCTTTGTGCCATTTGTTCCTCTCTCCCATAAAGAAACGAATGATCGTTTCTTTTCTCTATATTCATCATCGGCATTATGAATAAAATACCGAATGAACAACCACAATATATAGTATCATACCCTGTTTCAAAAATCTACAACAAGTGTTTGATGTTTTACAATGACGTAAGATCCGTGTCTTCTCCGTAAATCAAAGTGAGCCGGACATTTAGCCGGCTCACCGATATTTTTTCTCATTAAGAGTCTGATCTCCCGTTATCTCTCCCCTGTTTCCTTGAGAAGGATTGCGTCCCTGCTGAGACTTCCCACTATTTCGTTAACATGGTCGACTATACGCTTATTGTCTTCACTGACGCTGTATGTCTGATTTGCATGAGCCGTAACCTCTTCGGTAACCGCCGACGCTGTCTGCACGCTGTTAACAATTTCCTTGTTAGCGCCCGCAAGACTCTCTACAAGAGAATCAAGTGAAGAAGTAAGATTCTTGATCACATCTACTATCTCCGAAATCTGGGAGAAACTGGATGCCGTCATACTTGCGCACTTTCCTTCTTCCTCTCCCGTTTTGAGCAACCGGTTGATCGTTTCGACCATCGTTCCTACCTGAGAAACAACTCCTCCGATAAGACCGCTGATCTTATCCGTTGCATCTTTAGTCTGAGCCGCAAGATTGGATATTTCACCGGCAACGACCGCGAATCCTCTGCCGGCTTCTCCCGCTCTTGCTGCCTCTATCGATGCATTCAGTGCAAGAAGACTTGTCTGCGATGCTACTCTTGTTATGATATCCGTTATGGAATTCATTTCTTCCGCAGTCGATTGGAACGTAGAAAGCACATCCGCCACATTCTTTCCTGCTCTGTCAACCTCTACGGTAAGCTCGTTCATCCTCTGTATGTTATCCTGACCGGTTTTAACCGCTTCCGCAGCCCGGTCAACCTTTTCGGTAATTGTTTCAGAGGCTTTTTCCACATTTTGTATATGATCGGAAATTTCAGCCGTCTGATCAAGCTGTTCCTGTGCCGCCATCGCAGAATCATTACTGCCTTTCATTACTTCTTCCATAGATCTGAGTGTCTGGTCAACGGAATCACTCAGTGTAAGCATCTCTGTAGAAAGCGACGAGACTGTATCGGTCATTCTTGCCGAAACATCCATTACCTTTTCCAGAATATTTGCAGTCACCTGATGCTCTGCGTCACTTTTTTCGGTGCGTTTGTTATGTATCGCATTCTTTGTGGTAACAACGATCACTGAAAATATGGCAAACATCATGAGTATCAATATCTGTATTTCAACTTTTGAATTATCGATCTCATAACCGTTTACCGCCCAGATAACTATCTGTAAGCCGTTAAGTATCACTGCTCCGACACCCGACCAAATAAGAAGCTTGACACTGTCATAAAGCATGAGAATAACGAACACGGGCAAAACATACGTAAAAATCACTTCATTCTGCGTTTTGAGCAAAACAAAAGCATACATAATGCCGAATCCGATAACTGTTACATACTTGATAGCCTTTGACGCTTTATTGACTCTGTATAAAACATTGACCAAAATGACCGGAACCATTGCAAGTGTTATCGCAATGACGGAATACCCCAATGATTTTGATTTGTTTATGATCTCTACCAAATAACCTCCCGCCGAGATCAGATTAAGGATTGAGAGCATTATAACAACACCTTTGTTTACCCTCATGATTTCCTGTTCTTTTAAAGTTTCTGTTTTTTCAAACCCACTCATGAATCTCTCGCCTCCTGCCAATTTATGCTATCGGAATATTCCTTAAACATGTAGCGGCTACACACTTAGAGAAATTCCAGTTACATTTTATGGCCCGCTTCACAAATATTCAACTCAAAAAATGCCATTTTTTCGCAATCCCACACTTAAAGAAACAGTGGTATTCTCCCGCTGAGACAAAACTAATAAGCCGGGACATAATGTCCCGGCTCCCGTAATATCATCAAATCATTCAGTTCAAATTCTCTTTTTCTCCCTGCTCCTTCAATATCTGAGCATCCGAGTTAAGTTTTTCTACTATACTGTTAACGTTATGAACAATTCGCTGATTGTCTTCGCTTACCTTTAGTGTTTCACTTGCGTGAGCCGTAACTTCCTCCGTTACCGCAGATGTAGTCTGTATGCTGTTTACTATTTCCTTATTTGCATCGGCAAGCCTGTCTACCAGATCATCAAGATTTGATGTGTTGTTCTTAATAATGTCAACCTTCTCGGAAATCTCCTTAAAACTCCGGGCTGTTTCAGATGCACACTTGCCTTCTTCCTCGCCTGATGCAAGCAGTTTCTCGATCGTCTTAACCATGTTTGCAACCTGGGTAACAACACTTCCGATGAGGTTTGCTATCTTATCCGTAGCTTCCTTTGTCTGTCCGGCAAGATTTGATATTTCACCGGCAACAACAGCAAATCCGCGTCCCGCTTCGCCTGCTCTGGCAGCCTCTATCGAAGCGTTAAGTGCAAGCAGACTGGTCTGATCCGCAACGTTTGTGATAATGTCGGTGATCGAATTCATCTCATCCGCCGTCTTATTAAATGCTGTAAGAGCCTGTGCAACATTCTTTCCCGCCGTATCAACTTCAGCGGTAAGAGTTGTCATCTTTACAATATTGGACTGACCGGTTTCTACCGCATCCGCCGCATAATTAACATTTTCAAGGATTATACCCGAAGCCGACTCAACATCGTTGATAAAATCGGATATCTGGCTTGTCTGAACGATCTGTGCCTGAGCCGCATCGGCCGATTCGCTTGTACCCTTGGTCACCTCTTCCATCGAGCATAATGTCTGATCTACGGACGCACTAAGTGTATTCATCTCGCTGAACAGTTCGGCAACATTGTCACTAACTCTTCCGGAAACGGAAATAATCTCTTCAAGGAGATCCGATGTTCTTTTAAAGCTCTCATTCAACTTGTCCGTCCGAAGTTGATTAAAGAGATTCTTTGTCTTTATAAGGATAGAAAGGAATATTGTAACCAGGATAAGCAGGATAAGCTGAATTTCCACATTTGCCGTAATAATAGGCGAGTCCTGAACAGACCGTATGATCACTTGAACAATCGATATGACCACGGCCACGGAGCCTGAAATAATAACAAGCCTTATATGATCGTAAAGTGCCAGAACGATCATGATCGGAATTATATATGTAAAGCTCAGATCGCTTTCCGTTGTGAGATTTATAAATGCATACAATAATCCGAATCCGATCAATGCAACATATTTAATCCACGCATAAGATTTGTTAACTCTGTAAGCGATCAAACACGCGACAACAGGAATAACTGCAAGCGCCAAAACTACGGAAACATATCCGAGTGATTTGATAGCTTTGAAGTACTCACCGACATAACCGGCCGCGATAGCCACATTAAGCAGCGAAACTGCAATGATCATACTCTTGTTTGCTTTCATCAGTTCAAAATCATTTTGTGATTCTCTCATCGTAAACCTCCTTCAATGTTATAATTTCTGCAACAACAGACAAAAACTTAAATTCAACCCATATTCAGCTGTTTTTTTTCTCTCCAAAACATGCTTTTTAGCATATCCAAAAAAAATATACTCTCGATTTAGTATTATTGTCAATAAATAATAAATCATACTTCAGTGCTATTTTTTACACTCATCAAATATATATCTG
The DNA here is from genome assembly GCA_024693545.1 of Lachnospiraceae bacterium. Taxonomy (GTDB): domain Bacteria; phylum Bacillota; class Clostridia; order Lachnospirales; family Lachnospiraceae; genus RUG11977. The sequence continues at coordinate 6,706 of JAILKT010000170.1, read as the reverse complement.
CCCGGCCCAAAACACCTCAAAAAACAACCCCAAAAGCATATACTTCCGGGGTTGTTCGTTACAATGCAACTATATTTATTTTAGCTGTGCAAACTCAAGTCTTATGACATATGCGTCATCGGATGTGTTTGCAGATCATTTTGCATCCTTGATGGAGAAACTTATTCTGCCCATCTTATCCTTGCCGAGGCACTTGCAGCGCACTTTATCGCCGAGTGTAAGGACATCTTCAACATGATTGATGCGCTCGTTAGCGATCTTCGAGATATGAACCATGCCTTCCTTGCCCGGTGCGAACTCGATGAATGCACCGAAGTCCTTGATGCTGACAACCTTACCCTCGTAAATCGTTCCCTCTTCAAATTCGGAAACGATAAGGTTTATGATCCTGATCGCTTCGTTCATCATCGCAGTATCCGTGCCGCAAACCGAAACAGCACCGTCATCCGTGATATCGATCTTAACTCCTGTTGTATCGATGATCGCATTGATCGTCTTTCCGCGCTGTCCGACAACATCACCGATCTTTGCGGGATCGATCTGGATCTGAACGATCTTGGGAGCATATTCGTTAACTTCGGGTCTGGGAGCATCGATTGCTTTCTTCATGCAGTTATCCATAATGAAGAGACGAGCTTCACGGCAACGTGCAATGGCACCCTCAACGATAGGACGGGTAAGTCCGTGGATCTTAATATCCATCTGGATAGCTGTGATACCCTCTGTTGTTCCGGTAACCTTAAAGTCCATATCTCCGAAGAAGTCCTCAAGACCCTGGATATCCGTAAGAAGTACGAAATCATCATCTGTCTCGCCTGTTACAAGACCGCAGCTGATTCCTGCAACCATTCTCTTAATGGGAACGCCGGCTGCCATAAGAGACATACATGACGCACATGTGGAAGCCATTGACGTAGATCCGTTTGACTCAAATGTCTCCGATACGCAGCGGATAGCATAAGGGAATTCTTCCTCGCTGGGAAGTACGGGAACCAGCGCACGCTCAGCAAGAGCACCGTGACCGATCTCACGACGTCCGGGTCCGCGGCTTACCTTTGTCTCACCTACAGAATATGCAGGGAAATTGTAGTGGTGCATATAGCGTTTGCTTACTTCGTTCTCATCAAGTCCGTCAAGCTTCTGCATCTCAGAAAGAGGTGCAAGCGTACATACGTCGCAGATCTGTGTCTGACCACGTGTGAACATAGACGAGCCGTGAACTCTGGGAATGATATCAACTTCTGCAGCAAGAGGACGGATCTGTGTGATCTCACGTCCGTCGGGACGCTTATGGTCCTTGAGGATCATCTTACGTACAGTCTTCTTTTCATACTGGTAAACAGCCTCTCCGAGAACTGCGAGCCATTCTTCGTTATCGGCGAATGCCTCTTCAAGCTTCTCAGTGATAACGCGCATATTTTCCTCGCGTTTCTGTTTTTCATCAGTAAATACGGCTTCTTCCATCTCTTCGGGCGGAACAAGCTTCTTTATCTCGGCAAAAAGCTCCTCGGGAACGGCACAGCTCGTATATTCATGCTTGGGCTTGCCGACTTCTTTTACGATATTGTCGATAAAAGCGATGATCGTCTGGTTGATCTCGTGAGCCTTGTAAATAGCCTCGATCATCTTTGCTTCGGGGATCTCGTTTGCACCTGCCTCGATCATGATAACCTTCTCACGTGTTGAAGCAACCGTAAGATTAAGATCGCCGCTCTTCCACTCTTCCTGAGTGGGATTGATCACGAATTCCCCGTTTATCATGCCGACCTGTGTCATAGCGCAGGGGCCGTCAAAAGGAATATCCGAAATGCATGTAGCGATAGCCGAACCGAGCATGCCGACAAGTTCGGGGCGGCATGTGGGATCAACTGACATTACCATGTTGTTGATGGTCACATCGTTACGATAATCTTTAGGGAAAAGAGGACGCATAGGTCTGTCGATAACACGGCTTGTAAGGATCGCATTCTCACTCGCTCTGCCTTCACGTCTGTTAAAACCTCCGGGGATCTTTCCTGCTGCATAAAGCTTCTCTTCAAATTCAACGCTCAAAGGGAAGAAATCAATGCCGTCTCTGGGCTTCTGTGATGCAGTAGCGGTTGAAAGTACCACTGTGTCTCCATAATGCATAAATGCAGCACCGTTTGCCTGAGCCGCTACTCGACCGATATCAACAGTCAGCGTACGTCCGGCAAGTTCCATTGAAAAACTTTTGTACATCATGTACCTCCATTAGTATATTCACGAAGATCCCGAAACCACTGAAAAACACAGATACATACACCGGAGTCTCATACATCTGCACTTTTCAGAAGTCTCGGAAAAGGTCTTCGCAACTTCCTATACTACCATACTCCTTCACGAAATTCCACAACTATTTATTCTTGGTATTTTTCCAAATCCCTGTTGCAGTTGACGCACAACCGCCGATAGTAGTAATCTTAACTCATATCGATCGACACTGAAACGCGCAGGTCCGGTTTTCGCGAAACGCCCATGCCCGGACAATAACCTTTCTCAAAGGAGCATGATCATAACCATGACATATAAAGAAGCACTTGAATTCATTGACGCTGCCGCCACTCCGGGATCAATATACGGACTCGAACGCATCAGCGCTCTTCTCGATCGGCTCGGCAAGCCACAGAACAGCCTTAAGTTCATTCACATCGCAGGAACCAACGGCAAAGGCTCTGTGTCCCGTATGCTCGCCTGTGTCCTTACGGCTGCCGGATACAAGGTCGGGTGCTTTAACTCTCCGTTTCTTGTATCTCCATGCGAGTATCTGAGCATTTCACTCCCCGGCACCGAAAATTACAACCCCGTAAGCGCTACCGAAGAAGAATTTGCCAAAGCCGCGGAAAGAATCATGGAAGCTACTCTCGATCTTCTCGGCGACATATTTCACACCGCAGGTTCCTACAGTGGTGAACTTTTTTCAAGCGATGCATCGGATTCCCCGATCGCCTCACATGATATAGCACTGTCTCTCCGCCCCACTGCTTTTGAGTATTATACGGCAATGGCGATCGATCACTTTAAACGGAACAATTGTGATTTTGCTATCATGGAATGCGGGCTTGGCGGCAAAGACGATTCGACAAATGTCATTCCCGCCCCTGAAGTTGCGGTGATCACAAGGATCGGGCTCGACCACACAGAAATGCTCGGCGATACCATCTCCGAAATAGCCGCTGCCAAAGCGGGCATCATAAAGAAAGGCTGCAGCGTTGTCGCCTACCCGTCCGAAGCTGAGGCTATAAGCGTTATCCGGGAGACGTGCAATGAAAAATCGTGTCCCATAAGCGTTGCGGATCCGGGTAAACTGAGCATAACCCGCGAAGGAGTGCTCGAAGGAGATACGATAAACTATGACGGACTTAATGACTTAAAGCTTTCGCTTATGGGTTCGCATCAGGCTCTCAACGCCGCAGTTGTTATCGAAACGGTAAAAGCACTCAGACTTCGGGGCGAATCCGTAAGTGACGATTCCGTTAGAAAGGGCCTGGCAGGCACGGTTTGGCCGGCAAGACTGACGCTTATAAGCAGCGATCCGCCGATCCTCGTCGACGGTGCCCATAATCCTCAGTGTATGGGTGCGTTATGTGAAACCCTTTCAAAGATACAAAGCTCATTTTCCGGTAAAGAACGCCCGGTCGCGCAGCAGCAGTCCCAAGCAGCTACTGCGGACGTTTCGACACGACGCTTCATCATTGTGACCGGAGTTATGGCTGACAAGGATTACAAAAATATGTACAAACAGCTCGCTCCCTATGCTGCCAAAGTAATAGCCGTAAGGCCGGATAATCCACGAAGTCTCGATCCCAAAGAGATCGTTCGTCTCTTCGAAAGTTACAATATTCCCGCCGTTACGGCAGATTCCGTAGTCAGCGCCGTTGAATCCGCAAAGCGTGAGATCCTGAATACGCGATCACTCACCGGTAACAGTCAGTATATCGGTGTTGTGGTAACCGGCTCTCTGTATATGATGAAAGGATTAGAGTTATGAAAATGCTTCCGGGAGCGCTCGCCTGCGCCCCGGCACGTTACCAATGTTTCAGATTCCGAAGGGCCACCCCTCACGCTTCCTGACTCTGAAATATATAATGTAAGAAACAATAACTGTTAATAGATCCGCAACAACCTGTGTCCATACTATACCGGTCATTCCGAAGAGACTGTCGAACAGGAATAATATGGGAATATTAAAAATAACCTGACGTATTATGGCCAGCCAGAATGATTCCCTGCCCCGGCCTATAGCCTGAGTAAAATGGACCATGGTAAAACACAAAAACATCAGCGGTGTCGCCAAACATCTCGCCCTTAGGAACTGTGTCCCGAAGGCTACGGTATTCGGCTCATCAATAAAGAATTCTATGATCACGGGTGCAAAAATGCTGTAAAGCACTACGCTTATAACCCCTATCACCAGGCCGACCCCTCTTCCGAATCTGAAGAAGGAATCCATGCGTTCTCTGTCTCCCGATGCATAACAATATGCGATAAGCGGGACCATACCCATACATATTCCTATACCGATGTTCAGCGGAAGACGCTCTGCTTTCAGCACGATACCTATTGCCGCAAGTTCGATATCTCCGTGCGATGCGGAAAGGTTATTGATTATCATATTGCATATATCAAAAAGCAACACGCCCATGGCTGCGGGAATCCCTACGCCGAAGATTGACTTAAATGATTTTGCCGAAGGATATCTGTTTCTTATTGCAAGTTTCAGTATCGTGTTCTTGCATGCTCTTGCGTATACCACCACAAAATACACAGATGCCGCAACATTACTCAGCATCGTTGCGATCGCAGCGCCCATAACTTCATAACCGTCCGGCAAAATAACAAACATAAACAACGGGTCGAGCAGTATATTTAAAATGCCGCCCATAGCAAGTCCTATCGATGCTTTTGACGAAAGACCTATGCTTCTCAGCATTGAAGAAACGGTGTTACTGAATATGGCGGGTACCCCACCGATTATAACAACGAAAAACATATACTGCTTGCAGTATTCGATCAAATTATCGCTTGCTCCAAGAGCCTCAAGCATGGGCGTCATGAATATAAGGCATAATACAGAGAAAAACAGCCCACTGCCGACGGACATCCATACACAAGCAGCCGATACCTTCGATGCTTCCTCATCATTTCCCGATCCGATAAGGCGGGCGATAAGGGTTCCGCCTCCCGCTCCGAAGATATTCGAGATTACTATCGTGATCATAAAAATCGGTAACACCAAAGAACAGGCACCTATCATGTAAGGATTGCCTGCTCTTCCAACGAACCATGTATCCGCGATATTATATATGAGCGTTATGAGCTGACTCGCGATAGCCGGGAGCGCCATGATCATCAAAGCATGTGATACTTTGTCTTTTTCAAAAAGGAATTTCTTATCGTTCATTTATCGTATCTCAGCTCCAAAAGGCATTATTGCAAGTTTTGCAAATTTAAAATGCTGTAAACCGAAAGGAATACCTATAACGGTGATACAATATACCGCACCGACCAAAAGATGTGTCAACGCCATTACCAGGCCTCCGATAAAGAACCAGATAACATTTACGATAAACGACCCGACTCCGCCCTTGCTGACCACTTCCTTTCCGAACGGCCAAATCACAAGCGAAGCGGCTTTAAAACACTGCACTCCCACAGGTATACCGACAATGGTGACACACCATAAAACTCCGAACAAGGCCCACATTACTGCCGCCTCAAATCCTCCGAACACAAGCCAAATGACATTACCCAAAAATTTCATTTCCAAATCCTCCGTTCTTTGTTTGCCCATAATTATGTATTATAGCACAAATACTTAAGAAATCCTTCAAGCCCCTCGACAATATCCCTATACGTAGTATCAAAATCCCCTGTATACCAGGGATCGGCCACATCGCGCTGCGACCCTGCAAATTCAAGCATTCTGTAGAACTTTCCATACGGGTCGCCTCCGCATATCCTGCCCATATTTCTGATATTGGCCGAATCCATGCCTATGATGTAATCATAGTAGTCATAATCACTTCTTCGCATTTGAACGGCCCGGTGCGGAACCAGCGGAATTCCTTCCCTTCGCAGCTTATCGACCGTACCGTAATGAGGAGTGTTCCCTATCTCCTCCGTACTCGTAGCCGCAGAGGCAATCTCAAAATCTCTTTCGATCCCCCTCTCGCGGACCATGTGCGTAAATACGCTTTCCGCCATTGTACTTCGGCAAATATTGCCATGGCAGATGAATAATACTTTTATCATAATGTTTTTCTGCTCCTGACTTGCTTATTTCTTTAGAGTTTTCAGACCTGTCGTTTATATCAACTCAACCGACAAATTGTGATTTATCTAATTGATACCGTCCATTCATCTCCTGAAACCAAATACTGAAATTCTGTCAGCCCAGGAGAATTAATTACCCTATCTCTGAAAATTCAGAGAACCAAGGAACACTTTGGCAATCAACAGTACAGTTAAAAATGCTGAAAACCGTTGAAGTTTCATGCAAAAACGGGTAGCTATATTTTTTCTGATAAAACGTACAACCAAATATCCCAACAAATTGATATTATATCGCTCAATTGAAATACAGTTCAGATTACGCCGCTTTCCATAATTGAAAACGTTTTTTTCTCACAATCAAGCTCAGCAAGTGCTCCATATGGCAGAACACAGATTGGTGAGGAATGCCCGA
>JAILKT010000169.1 GCA_024693545.1 Lachnospiraceae bacterium | reverse complement strand
TAAATCGTCATTAGGAAGCGGATATCTTCCGGAATAATCACCGGCGCACCAATAAGAATCGTTCGATTCATTATACTTCAAAAAGAATATCCAGCTTTCTCCCTTTTTCATGGGTGTCATTTCGCTGAATGTAATCAACCGCCCAGTGTCCTCTTCTATTCCATACGATTGTGAGACTTTTATCGTTTCCGAATCAACTTTCCCCTTCAACACTTTCTTAATTTCGATTTCGTTTGTTGAATAGATGTCAGTAAGAAACTTATGCACTTTTTCAGTTTCGTACTGATACTTTGCCTTTTGAGTATCTTCTCCTACGAATTCTCCGACAACGATTATATCCGCAGCCGCTTCCAGCTCATCAACAGAAAGGTATATCTGCCTATCTGCTTCCATTCGAACGATTTCGCGCTCGTCCTGACTGCAACCCGTTAATAAAGCAACAACTAAACTCAAGATAATTATGATCGTTTTTTTCATCTATTTGATCGGAGATGATCTTCTTTTTCAACAGTATTTGGTACTGTCTCTCCGGTATATCATTCTTTGCATATTGGATAAAAACATTTATCCTGTCTCTTCGGTATATCATCCTTTACATATTAAATAAAACCATGATACACTATGTAAGAAATGCTAAATTATTAAAATGGGGTGTCGACCGGACACTACCTTACAATACCGAAAGGATTTATTTATGAAACTGTTACTTAAAAATGCCAACGCCTATATTGACGGCCGCTTTACTCTTTCTGATATTCTGATCAAAGACGGCACAATTGCCGAGATCCTTCCTTCAGGGAGTGGCACTCCCGAAGCAGACACAACTGTCATAGACTTAAGCGGCAAACACATTTTCCCCGGCCTTGTAGATGTACATGTACATTTTCGTGAGCCGGGATTTTCTTATAAGGAGACGATTGAGACAGGATCTCTTGCCGCAGCACGCGGCGGTTACACCGATGTTTGTCCGATGCCAAACCTTTCTCCGGTTCCGGACTCTCCCGAACATCTCGAAGAGGAGCTAAAGCTCATCAGAGATCAGGCCGTGATCAATGTGATCCCTTACGGTAGCCTCACAATCGGACAAAAGGGAGCAGCCGCCGCAGATATTGAAGGAATGAAAGACGATGTCTGTGCGTTCAGTGATGACGGAACCGGTGTTGAAGATGACGCGATCATGGAAGACGTCATGAACAAGTGCAAAGCGGTAAACAAACTCGCGGTGGCGCACTGTGAGTTTAAAGGGCTTATGGGCGGTAAGAATCTCAATGAAGGACTCGCGTCAAAAGCACTCGGAACAAAGGGAATCTCCTGTGAAAGCGAATGGAAGATGATCGAGCGTGACATAGGCGTTTCAAAGAAAACAGGATGCGGTTACCACGTTTGCCATGTTTCCACTGCCGAAAGCGTAAAGCTCATAAGAGAAGCAAAGAAGGCAGGAGTCAACATCAGTTGTGAGAGCGCTCCCCATTATTTTCTTCTTGACGAAGAAGTGCTCCTCAAAGAGCCGTTTGTCACAGACAAGGGTGTTGACAGCGTTAAGCGCGAGGTTATAGACATTTTGAAGAAGGAAGCCGCAGATGACGACAAAAACGCCCATGCAGGCTGTTCCGAATGCACTTCCTCCGATGTCGCCTCTGCCACCCACGCATCCGCCTCTGCCACCCACGCTGCCGATGGTCTTATCCGCGACGAGAAGCTGCTCGGAAGATTCAAAATGAATCCCCCGTTAAGAGGCCGTGCCGACAGAGAAGAACTCCTTAAAGGACTTCTTGACGGAACGATCGACATGATCGCCACAGACCATGCTCCTCACTCCAATGAAGAAAAAGAACGGGGCATTATGGGTGCACCTCTCGGAGTTACGGGACTTGAGTGTGCTTTCCCCGTTCTCTATACCGGTCTTGTAAAAACAGGTGTCTTAACACTTGAAAGACTTCTCGATCTTATGACATCAGCTCCCGCGAAGAGATTCGGGATCGAATCCGGGATCAAAGCAGGATCAAAAGCAAAGCTTTGCGCCTACGACCTGAATGAGCGATATATCATACGAGGCGAAACATTTGCATCAAAGGGTCATTTCACGCCTTTCGAGGGTGTAAACGTATATGGAAAATGTCTCTTTACCGTTTACGGTGACAGCATTATAAAGAACACCTAATCCCCAAAAAAGCTTTTTCCCATTTTGTATCATCTGTTCGTTATTACTTCGTTCAGCGTGATCGTATGCTTCAAACTGTAGGATGTTGAACCAACTGTAACAGCCTGCGTAATGGCAACCGTTCTGAAGAATACCTGTCCGTCATATACATACGGTGCATCGGGGAACGTTATCTGACTTGTTCCGACCGAAGCGGTGCCGATGTAGAACCTCACACATTCACCGAGAATAGGCTTCAGACTTTCTTCGGTCATTCCCTCTTTAATGGGCATGTTTGTTGTTTTTGAAACAATCTTCCATGTTACACGGCCTGTTGTATCTGTAAGTACAAATTTACCCATTGCAACCTGGGGATCAACATATTGCCCATTGATGGTCTGTCTTCTGAATACCCTAATCTGGTATTCACCGGTCTCATACTTGACAAGCCCGTTGCCTTCATCGTTATATACAGGCTTTATGGTATCATTTGCCAAACCTTTTTTGATCTCTTTCCCCGTTTCAGCTTTGTAAAGCCGATAGTAGTATTCGCCGTCATATACTGTATAACCCGAAATATCGGGAGCAACCTTAATCTGATCGATCTTTTGATATTTGATCCCGTTCTTCACTTCGAACAGATTTATCTTTAATTCCGGAAGGGATACAGGCGTGATGGTCATATTTGTGTCTCCCTCTACCGAGGCACTGTACGTTGAATTCACTGCTGAATTCGGTGAAAATACCAGTGCCGTTATAAATCCGTCGTACGATCCGTACCTGGGATCATTATATGCTACCTTTATTCTGTAGCTGCTTCCGGTCTGTGAACCACGACCGAGAGCATCCAGTTCAAGAAGACCTGTTCCGTCGGAATTAGCATAGATCGTTGCATACGGTCCGTTACTATCCATGCACGTAGCAGTAACCATTGTTACATACGTGGTTGATGAAGTGCCTTCTATGTCAAGCTGATCTCCGTACTGATCGATCACCTTAAAGTTGACTTTCTCGCGTGAAACGTTAAATGCATCTGACATCCTGACAACGCTAACGCTCCCGCCGTTCTGTTCGAAGATCATATTAGCGGGGATCCTCTTATTTACAACATTCACCGTAAACTGTCCGATAGGCGTCCCCGTTGAAACATCATTGCCGTAGTACACGACAACAGTTTCGGTTCCCATGGCGATCGGTACCAGGACACCGTCCGGAGTTATATAACATGTTTTCGCGGTATTCGTTCCGAAAATGATATTACTGTTAACATCGGATGAATAGATATATGTCCCATCCATTTTTTTAATTCTGGCAACAAGCTTATATCCTTCCTTGTCAGAAATCGAGAAGTTCGTGACAGGTGCATCCCAGTTCAGTTTTGAAACATCCTTCGTCGACTTGGTGATGGTAGCTTTATCAAATGACAACGTTGATGCCTCAGTAACGGAAGTAACCTGGATCGTCCCCGTTACTTTCTTTTCTGCATATGAATTTCCCGATAACACCGAATATACGTATTCAGCGATAAGCCTTACCGATTTGCCCTTTTCATATACATATACACTCTTTGAACTGTTATCCACGAAGCCTATGTTTACATAGTTATCATCGGCGAATTTCAGATAAAGTCTGGACATTGCAGCCATGTACTCCGATGAATTGACATCATTCGGAGTGATATCTACGTCTGAGCTGTTATACATCCTGAAACCGATACGATTTTGCTTGCCGGCAATGACCATATCCGATCCTATCTCTGTGAAAAGCTCTATTCTGTTAACTTCCCCTATAGTAGCGTTAAATGAAGCTTCTTTTCCCTCGGTGATCAGAGGGTTATTGTAGCGTACCAGATATTGAGCACCGTCCACATAGTCCTGATATGCGGAAATAATGGCTCTCTTACCCTCGTTTTCAAATTTGATATCATCTTTAACCGCTATATTGATACCGTTTTTGCTGACTATAAGGTTATCTATCGATATGTTTTTCGAAAAATCATCCGCAAAATCAACCGCAATATCTGTCCTCGAAAGCTGAGTCACTTTCGTTATGCCGACAACAGCCGGATCATTTACTTCAATCTCAATAGTCTTCTTCGCGGTTGCCTTTTCTATCTTTGAATATGTACCCGATGTCTTTTGAACGGTGAAGCATGTGATAGTCGCCTTTCCCGCTCCTTTTGCCGTAACAACACCCGCATTTGTCACCATTGCAACGGATGTATCGGACGAGACCCAT
>JAILKT010000144.1 GCA_024693545.1 Lachnospiraceae bacterium | reverse complement strand
CTGTCCGAGAGTCTTAAAAGGTCCTTCGGGTCTGTCGCTTACCGCAACGCATCCATAAGCGCCTTCTATATAGCAGAAAAGGTAATACTTGCCGTCCTTGCATACAACATCCGGAGCAAAGATATGATTGTTTGTCCAGGGGGTCTCACTTTTGTGATCGCTGTCGTCACAGGTATGGAACATATCACCGTGACATACCCAGTGCTCAAGATCGTTAACCGATGCCGACCAAACTTTCATCTTTGTATCACAGAAATATTCCTCATGGGGTTTGTCATGTGAGCCGTAAATGTAGACTCTGTCTCCGAAAACATGGGGTTCTCCGTCGGGGATATATTCCCAACCGGGCAGATAAGGATTTGCCATAATTGCCTCCTTGTTAATTAGAATTCTTATCATGTATAATAACAAAACGGTCGGAATAATCCAACCGTTTTGTTGCATATATAATGCTTATTATTTGTCATCAAAGGTATTTGAGAAGCTCATCCCTGACACCGTCAAGTCTTTCATCGGCAATTCCGAAATGCATCTTTTTATATGTCCAGACCGCCCTGTTTATCTGCAGTTCTTCAAACGCCTGATGTATTGCTTTGAACCAGTAAAGCTCATCCTTAGGATCCATGTACTGAATGCATCCGTATTCTCCGCAATAAAGCGGGACATTCAGTTTATCTGCCAAAGCAACCGCAGATGAAAAACTGGATATAAAGAAGTCTTTTCCGAAAACGGGATCATCGCTTCCGCCCGGAACAAGTATCCTGTTGGCATACCAGCCTTCAAAATCTCTTCCGAAATCCTCGTTTATTTGTTCATATGTTTTGTCAATGATAGAATACCTGTAATCAACAGGCATTTCATCGATCCAGTTTGCTCCTTGATGAGTAAAGATAAGCGGTTCATAACAATGAAATGTATAAATTATATGATCATCAAGTTTGATATCAAGATCGGAAAGTGCAAGAAAACTGTTATTCCAATAACTGCCGACCACAATATCGGTTTCCGGAGCAATCTTTCTTATCCTCCCGATACAAAGTCTTGCGATCCTGTTCCATCTGTCGCTGTAAGATTGCTCGGTAATCTCGTTTAAGAGTTCAAATGCAACGCGACCATGGTATTTTCCGAATTTTTTTGCAATATCTTCCCAAAGTTTGTAAAAGCGTTCCTGAAGAAAAATATCATCAAAAAAACCGGATTCTCCGTAGCTTTTATCAAACGAAAAACCATAGACTCTGTGAAGATCGATTATAGAATTCAGCTTATATTTCTCACAAAGAGCGATCGCTTTTTCCAATCTTTCGAAACCTTTTTCAAGGCGTTGTCCTTTTTCATCTTCCAAAAGATGATAATCTATCGAAATTCTGACATGATCAAAATCCCATGAAGAAATAACCTTAAAATCATCCTCCGTTATGAATGTATCATAGGTTTCGTCTCTATGATCGTTCTGTGCAAACCATCCCCCAAGATTTATACCCTTTTTATAGCCTTTCCATTCTTTCATATGCACTCCTATCAGATGGTTTTATAATATTGATCATTGATCTTTTTTGGGTGAATCAACTATTTCGAAACCGATTTTTTCAAGGTATTCAACGTCATTTTTTGTAAGATCGGCTTTCTTCAGCAGATCGGGCCTTTGCACAGCCGTTCTTTCCAGTGATTTTTGTCTTCTCCATGTCGCAATATTGGCATGATGTCCGGAAAGAAGTACCTCGGGAACTCTTTTGTCCATAAAAACTTCGGGTCTGGTGTATTGGGGATATTCAAGAAGATTATCCTCAAAGCTTTCTTCACAGGCAGAAGCATCATTGTTTAAAACACCGGGGATAAGCCTGGATACGGCATCCATAATGCACACAGCCGGAAGCTCCCCGCCTGTCAGAACAAAATCTCCGAGTGATATCGCATCATCGGCTTCCAGTTCAAGTACTCTTTCGTCAATACCTTCATAATGACCGCATAAAAAAATCAGATCATCATAATGCGAAAGCTCTTTTGCCGTGTTTTGGTCGAATCTCCTGCCCGAAGGTGTCATGTAAATGATCCTTCCTTTACCGTCACTGCAAAGACTTCTGGCATGTTCACAAGCACGGTATACCGGGTCGGCCATCATGACCATTCCGGCGCCACCGCCGTAGGGATAGTCATCGACATGTAAATGCTTGTCTTGTGAAAAATCTCTGATGTCGATAACATTAAGGTTTATGTAACCGCCGGCCAATGCACGTCCTGTAATGCTGGTGTTCATGCATTCGCAAATCATGTCGGGAAATAATGACAAAACCACAAAGTTCATAAACCTTTCTCCTAATGTGAAATATTATATCATACCTTTCAGCAAATGAACAACTATGTTTTTAGAATTCATATCGATTGATAAAATGCATTCTTTTGTTGACGGAATGAGAATTTCTTTTCCGTCTTGTTTCTTAACGACATAAACATCGTTTGCATAAGTTGTAAGAACATCATTGAGTATACCGAGTTTTGCACCTTCGTCTGTCGTAACGCCGAACCCTATTATATCGCATATATAATATTCGTCCTCACCGAGCGGAAGGGCGTCTTCTCTATCGATCAATATGTCGGCCGAACGATATTTTTCCGCCTCGGTTCTGTCCGGAATTTTGTTGAGCGTAGCAATGACCATATTCTTAAAGAACTTGATGTTGCTAATCTCCATTTCTGTCTGTGATTTTTTTGTATCAACGATCACTTTTTTCAGAAGCTTAAATCTTTGCGGATCGTCTGTTGTCGGGAAAATCTTTACTTCCCCGTGAATTCCGTGAGGAGATGTTATTACACCTACCCGAAGTCTGTCTTCCATTCATATGATCCTTTGTCAGATAATGATATATGTTAAATCTGTAAGCGATATGTTTCAATCCGTACAGGTTATGTCGTTTTCGATAAATGTGTAAAGACCGCAGGCAGGATAAGCAATATGCTTCCTGCCGTGCGGTCCAATGATAGATCAAACGATATCTACTACAACTTTCTTATCATCCTTAGCAGCTGCAGCTTTGGCAACGGTACGTATGGACTTTGCGATACGGCCCTGTTTTCCTATGACCTTTCCCATATCTTCCGGTGCAACTTTAAGCTCGATAACTATCGATTTGTCGGTTTCCGTCTCACTGACAACTACCTGCTCCGGATGATCAACAAGCGATGTAGCAATGATCTTAATTAATTCCTTCACTGACTATCACCTACCTTGTTATTTAACGATGCCGGCCTTCTTGAAAAGCTTGCCAACGATCTCGGTGGGCTGAGCGCCGTTTCCAAGCCACTTCTTGGCTGCTTCTTCGTCGATCTTGTACTCTGACGGTTCCTTGTTGGGATCATAAATTCCGATCTCTTCAATAAATCTTCCGTCTCTGGGTGATCTTTCGTCTGCAACGATGATCCTGTAGAAGGGACTCTTCTTTGCACCCATTCTTCTAAGTCTGATCTTTACTGCCATTTTATTCACCTCCTGATACTCATTCTGTTTATGTATAAATCGCCATTGGCTATTTACAATCGAACATAACGTTTATATGAAACAACCGACAGTTTCCAGGTCAGATTAAAAACTTCTTTCCGAACGGAAATCTGAATCCTTTCTTGCCTTTACCGCCCATCATGCCGGCAAATTGTTTCATCATCTTTCTTGTTTCAAGAAACTGTTTTATCATTCTGTTGACATCGGCCATATCAACTCCGCTCCCTCTTGAAATCCTGTTTTTTCTGGAAGGATTTAAAAGCTCGGGATTCGCTCTTTCTGCTTTTGTCATTGAATTGATTATTGTTTCCACTGTCTTAAGATTATCCTCTGCTGCATCCGTATCGACATTTTTAAGATTCATGTTACCCATGCCCATTCCGGGAAGCATCTCCATGATCTTACCGAGCCCGCCCATCTTTTTCATGTTACGGATTTGCTCAAGATAATCGTTAAAATCAAATTCCTGTTTGCGGATCTTTTTTTCAAGTTCTTTAGCCTTTTCCTCATCGAATTCCTGTTGTGCTTTATCGATAAGTGTGAGGATATCACCCATTCCGAGGATACGGCTTGCCATACGATCGGGATAGAATTCCTCAATGTCTGTAAGTTTTTCGCCTGTTCCGACATAGAGAATGGGCTTTCCTGTAACTGCTTTGATGGAAAGAGCCGCACCGCCTCTTGTATCACCGTCGAGCTTTGTCAGGATAACACCGGTAACCGAAAGCTTTTCGTTAAATGTTTCGGCTACATTAACAGCATCCTGACCTGTCATTGAATCGACTGTGAGAATCGTATGATCGATATTAAGGGCTTCCTTAACCGTCACAAGCTCATTCATCATTTCTTCATCTATATGCAGACGACCGGCTGTATCAATGATGACAACATTTTCTCCGTTTTGTTCGGCATGCTTTAATGACGCTTTTACTATGTCAACGGGCGGATGATTGGTCCCCATTGCGAAACAATCAACTCCGACTTTTCCTGCATTTATCTGTAACTGTTCTATTGCTGCCGGTCTGTATATATCACAAGCCACAAGAAGAGGCTTTCGACCCTGAGACTTGAATTTACCTGCAAGCTTTGCAGCCATCGTAGTTTTACCGGCACCCTGAAGACCGCACATCATGACAGTCGTAATTTCGTTTGCGGGCTTAAGCTCAATTCTTGTGATCTCGTCACCCATGAGCTTCTTCATTTCTTCATTAACGATCTTGATGACCATTTGACCGGGAGTCAGCGAATTAAGTACATCCGTACCTATTGCCCTTTCCGTCGTGGAAGATATAAAACTTTTTACAACCTTGAAGCTTACATCTGCTTCAAGAAGCGCCATCTTAACTTCTCTCATGGCCTCTTTAACATCAGACTCGGAAAGACGTCCTTTGCCGCGCAACTTATCAAATACTTTTTGCAGTTTTTCGCTTAAGCTGTCAAATGCCATTGTGTTAACTCCTTTTGCCCGTGTATCGGTACTGTCAGGATATTATCTTCCTGATCTGTTCGATACCGGCTTTTATCTCTTTTAAACGCTTATCTGATAAATCTGTCTCTGCTTTGCTCTCGTTTGAACCGAACAGTTCCTTCTCTATCTTGTCGAGCTCATTGTTTATAATGTTATAACCCTCGACAAGTCTGAGTACTTCATCGATCTTTTTGAGCTTTTCATGTGATCTGATCAGAACATCTCTGACACCCTGCCGGCTCAGCCCTGTTTCGGCTGCGGTTTCACCGAGCGACATGTCGTAGACAACATAGGATTCAACTATCTTCTTCGACTTCTCACTGAGCAGTCCGCCGTACCTGTCGTACAATCTCGATAATTCTATAAATTCAAGTATCCTCTCGTCGCTGTCGTTCTTCATGTCATATCCCTCACGGAGAAGCGTCCGCTTTTATGTCTAAAAAACCGGGTCATATGCTGTAAAGTATTTTCCTTTACAGGTGAATAATTTACATTATGAAACCTGTTATGTCAAGCATATTTTTCAAATATTTATAATAAAAAGCCGGGTGAGATCGTATCCACCCGGCTTAACATCAGATTCTATGTATATTTTTGTATCAGCCCTTGTTCTGGGCATCGACAAGTCTCTCTCCGCCGTACATCTTACGAAGTTTCGGCTTCTCAATCTTTCCCGTGGGATTGCGGGGGATCGTTGTAAAGATGACCTCGTGAGGTCTTTTGTAACGGGGAAGCTTGAGGCAATATTCATCAACCTCTTCCTTTGTGAGCGTAAAGCCTTCCTTTACTTCGATTATTGCAGCCGTTGTTTCACCGAGTCTCTTGTCGGGGACACCGATAACAGCAACATCCTTAACTGCATTATGTGTGCGTATAAAGTCTTCGATCTGTACGGGATAGATGTTCTCACCGCCGGAGATTACTACATCTTTCTTTCTGTCGACAAGGAAGATAAATCCGTCCTCGTCTTCCATCGCCATATCGCCTGTGTAAAGCCAGCCTTCCTTATCGAGTACCTCATCTGTAGACTTGGGATCGTTGTAGTAACAGATCATGACGCCGGGGCCTTTTACAGCGAGTTCTCCGACTTCGCCTCTCTTGACGGGGTTACGTTTCTCGTCAACGATCTTTGTCTCCCAGCCGTATCCGGCCTTACCGATCGCACCGACCTTATCAAAGTTACCGAGTCCGAGATGTACGCAGCCGGGTCCGATCGATTCGGAAAGACCGTAGTTTGTATCATAATCATGGTTCGGGAAGATCGTTCTCCAACGCTTGATAAGACTCGGAGGAACGGGCTGCGCACCTATGTGCATGAGTCTCCATCCCGAAAGATCATAATCCTTAAGATTGATGTCTCCTCTTTCGATCGCATCGAGGATATCCTGTGCCCACGGAACGAGGAGCCAAACGATAGTGCAATGCTCGTCGGAAGCGGCTTTAATTATGACATCGGGTTTGGTCCCCTTGAGAAGAACCGACTTGGCTCCCACAAGGAAGCTTCCGAACCAATGCATCTTTGCACCCGTATGGTAAAGAGGCGGAATGCACAGGAAGATGTCGTCATGTGTCTGCTTATGATGTGCCTGCTCGCAGCGACAGCTGTGCATGAGAGCCCTGTGCTTATGAAGGATAGCCTTCGGAAATCCTGTTGTTCCGGATGAAAAATAGATTGCTGCAAAATCGTCCTCTGTTATATCGCGTTTTTCAAAATGACTTGAACAGTTGGCTGTAAGGGAAACATAATCCTCCGCAAATGAAGGGCAGTTGCTTCCGACGAAGTAAAGAAGTCTCTTCTTTGAGATCTCGTCTGCGATCTCTTCGACACGACCGATAAATTCGGGTCCGAAAACAAGCACATCGACTTCGGCAAGATCAAGACAGTACTTGATCTCATCGGATGCGTAGCGGAAGTTAAGAGGAACAGCAATGGCACCGGTCTTTAAGATCCCGAAATAGATGGGAAGCCACTCAAGGCAGTTCATAAGGAGGATCGCTACCTTATCTCCTTTACCGATTCCGCGCGAAGCAAGAAGGTTTGCAAAACGGTCTGCTTTTTCCTCAAATACCTTCCATGTTATCTCACGCCTGTAGTGAACGAGCGGATCGGATTCGATCAGTTCGTACTCTTTCCAGGTAACTCTTTTTCTTTCCTTAACTTCGGGGTTGATCTCAACGAGAGCAACTTCGTTGCCGTATTTCAGGGCATTCTCTTCAAGTACATCAACGATAGTCATTTTTAATCTCCTCATTAACGGCATGTTTGCCGCTGATTCGTTGCCAAACATATTATTATGTGTCAGGCTGATATTTTATTCCGTCATCAAGGACTTTTGTAACAAAAATAGTAAGGAAGTCCGTGCGACTTCCTTACTATATCACTTTAACGCGTCAAAATCAATACCGTTCAAATCTCAAAAAATCTCTCAGTATATAGCTTACAGATACTTCCTGTAATTCATTATCCAGTTTTCGCGAGTCTACGGTATATGAACTCATATATGACATATACGGTTCCATAATGTCTTCGGGAACATAAAATTCCCTGATTGTATATCTTAAATTGTCATCATAATAAGTGAATATCAATCTGGTATCGGAGATTTCATCGTCATAATCTTCTTGGGCAACCGATTTATTAAGTTCCGAAAACAGTTTTTTTCTGTATGCATATTCCGACGATTCATTCATTCTGATCTCATACAGCATGGTCTCATACTGACTGATATTCTTTTCTGCATATACCGTCATCCGGCTGATGTCTTCAAGCCCGGGTACAAAAGATTTAAATCCGAAAGCATCGGTTGCAGCCAGTACGGACAATATCATCGAAAACACCGCTATAGGTATTATTTCCAATCGAACCTTTTTGAATATGTTGAATTTTCTTGATATGATCATCTCTGCGATCATATACGCCATAACCGAAAACAAAACAAAAATCACACTTAAAATGATATTGTTCTTAACCGGATTGCTTGAACCGTATGTTGATGTGACACCGAGTATCAATGCCATTAACAAACCGATACTGATCGAAAAGCACCATTTAAAAATATATCTGCAGGACTTAAACGCAACTGTTTCTCCGGATACTTCACTTTTACGTCTTTTATAGAGGATAAACGCCAGAATAAGCATTAAGGCTCCGACGATCAGTTCGGTCGGTATAGTTGTTTCAAGATTACGGAAACTATAATCTATACCACCGATCCGGGTGATATTCATAGATTTATTGGTAAATTTAGGGGTCATTAACAGTCTTATTGGCGACAAAAACATTAAAAAACCCGACGGACCGTAGAAAGAATCTGTTACGCCGATCATTCTGCCTAATACTGTACTGGCTATATACAGCATAACATCAACATATCCGAGTAAAATGAAAGGCATTGTGTACACAGCTGTTTTATTGCAAAAAAGCACTGTCATAAGTACTGTAAAAGAATATGCAAAAAAGCATTCACAGCAAAGCACTCCGAATAATGTCAGATAATATCCCGTTGTCTCAGCTCTAAACGGAGTGATAATGATCATTAACAACGTTATAAGAGCAAGTGGTATGATTATAAGTGAAAAGCCCGTCAGTCCGTTGACTACAAACAGTCTTGTCCTCGAAAAAGGCATCGAATGGAAAAACGTGGTCGCATTTTCTTTTGTCAGGTAATCAAACGTTCTGATCGCCATCAACAGGCAAACCGGTATCAGCAAAATAAACACTTCTGTCGTATTCAATTCGTAAAGTATTCTGTAACTGTTTGATCTGTATTCAAACAAATACGCAAACGGTATCAGCAATATCAGCATCAGAGTATAGACTGTCCAAATAACACAGGTATGTCTGATGATGTATCCGATTAAAGGCTTTATACTGCATGAAGTTTTTTTGGTTTCAGCAATCGCTACCCCTGTCATCTGCTCCTCCCCCCTTTGTGTCGTTAATATATTTGATCATTTTTTCTGTATCAAAGTTTAAGAAAACGAGTTCCCGGGATACTTCCTTAAATCTTTCGAACAGCATATTTGCATGTGCTTGTGTCATCTCCGCCACATTTGAAGCAAAGGAGCCCTTTCCGGCCACGGAATAAATGAATCCTTCCGCTTCAAGCTCTCTGTACGACCTTGCTATTGTATTCGGATTGATGGCGGTCTGAACCGCAAGCTCGCGAACCGATTCA
>JAILKT010000141.1 GCA_024693545.1 Lachnospiraceae bacterium | reverse complement strand
GTATATAGTATAACATAGGCTTAAAGAAAAAGCAACCATTTGTTCGGGTATTAATCCATTAATCGAACCAAAATGGGTGCAGTAGGAGCGCTTTCATCTCGGCAATTGAATTACCGAGGATTCCCGCTTGTTATCCTAAATTTGCATATATTTTACTTTCCCTTATGTTTTCCCTTGTGTTATATCGTCCCATAGCACTTTACGAGTGTTGATAAGGGAAAAAACAAGGGAAAGATTTCTCGATAACACAATATAACACCTTATGGGCAATCAAACTGTTGAAATGCTTTTTTATTCTCTACTAAAAACTTAATCAGTCTACAGCAAGGCGGTTATAAGATCCGTTCTGTTTTCAAATCTTATAACCGCATTTATTATTCTAATACTATATTGCTGTTTCTAGTTTTTCCACCATGTGATTAGTTAGTTCTGACGTATAACGTTGTAAGGTTCTGCTCAGCGCTTCCCTTGGTAAGATATCCGCTGTCAAGCATAGCAGGTATAACGCTCTCAATCAGTCGTGACATACAGACTATGCTGCCGATCTCACGTACGTTCGGGATTTCCTTGGGAACTTCCCTTGCAAGCGAATCTGCCGCATCATCGCGAAGAGTCGCAACAATGGATGCAAATGCATCGATTTCTTCAGTAAGACCATCCATCAGTTTGAAATAATCCCTTTCGGAAATTTCCGAATAATTCGGACAGATTTTACCATCTTCTACATGAACGATCCCTTTCTCCAGCATATCTGAAAGCGTCTCCAACTGCGTGGTCTCACCGGATCTCACCTCACAAGCACACAAGACTTCCCTTGCACCTTTTTCAAAGGGATTCACGACCCTGTCTGTCAGTCTCTTAAAATTCATGGCACGCAGATACCCATGATTCAAAGAATACATTCCGTAGATTCCGGCGCTCTCACTAACGTTTTCGCCACGTTTGCCCATAACGTAACCCTTGCTGCCATTCGCAAGGAGTGGGAAGGAAAGCCTTGTCTTCATTTTCCCCTCTGATTTCTGCACTGCCTCCCAGATGAGTAGAACCACAAAAAACCAACTCTTAACGTTTTCATCTGCCTGGTAGCACTGATAATCTGTATCCGCAAGTAGTTTCTTCCCTTTCTCCACCGCAGACTTGATAAGATCAATGTTTTCAAGAGTTGCCATCTTCACATCTTTGTTTACTTTGTCCTGAAATGCGCTGTTATAAATTGTGATCCCGCTGTAATACTTCTGGCCCTTTTTGACAATAAGCTGATACTCCTCCAGCTTTGATACGTCCTCTTCCAAATACGGAACGGAAACCCCGACCTCCATGCTGAGTTCCTCCATGGTCTTTGGACTGTCATACACCGCAAGCATAATGCTGCCGGGAAGTCTTCTGTTAAAGAGTTCACGATAACCTTGGTCAGAATCTCCAAAAAAGTGAAAAGTAAATTTTTCGGGTGCATAACTATATACACCATATTCTCTCTGCTTATCCATACCTTTTTTAACCTTCTTTCTTCCTTCGAACAGATACTGTTTCACGTTGGTCTCGGACAGGTTCATATTCCTTGCGATGATCTCACAGCTTTCCTTACGTACATAATGTGCGATCATGATCTCACGATACTTTTCGCCAAGGAGCGATAACTCTCTTCTCAGCACCGCGATATCCTGTTTCTGAATGCAAATCTCTTCTGGAGTGATTTCGAAGGTTCCTTCATAGTCCTCCGGAATCTCCACAGTTTCATACCTCTTTGCCCGTCGCCAATAATTCTTGCAAAGATTTTCTGCTACTGCCCACAAATATCCATAGACTGCTTTGTCCTCTTTGACCTTGTCGTAAGAGCGTAGCAACTCCAACACCACGTCGGATGCCACATCCTCCGCCTCAGTCGCATTCCCTAGCCTGCGCACGCAGTACAGGTATATCTTTTGCATGTTATCTATCACGATCTGTTCCATTTGTTCTTTTGTCATCTTGTTCCTCACAATATGGTCGCGATCTTATATGCGCCACATGTTGTTAAAATTTCAAAGTATGTACGTCACAAAGTACTTAAGTCATCAGCGCTTACCCCGAAACGCACTTACCTCGATTGAAAGCTTTCATCTACATAGTTGACATATTTTCAAGAAGGTTAGGACAGTTCGTTAAATTTTTTTACTCATAATCAAAAATGTATTCCTTTTAGACACTCTTTAGGCGATTTAACAATTCTTTTACTACGCCCGAATCATCTATTAATGTTATTCCAAAGCACTTCTTTCCGGCATCCTTTATAGAAGAGCCGATATGATATGCTGTTTTTCCATCCAGTATGATGAATCTGTCATGAAATACCTGAGTCTTCTTCACTGTCAAAGTAGGGTATTGTGCATTAAAATTGGCTGCATCCCTATTTGTAAGCTGCGCACTTGCAAATGTGTAAATTATCACATCTACGCCGGCATTCTTCTTTGCAAGTATATTCAGGGTATCTACATCAACATATCCATCAATCAAAATGATTTCTTTCTGAGCTTTCTTTATGATAGATGTGATTAAGCTGAATGCGTCGTATATCTGACCATCAAAGAATATTTTCTGCTCAGATTCTGCATGATCTTCAATATACTGGAATACCTTATCAAATCTTTCATCCGTGGATTTTTGATACTCCAACTGTTTCAGTTCGATATCGCTGACCTTTTCGAATAGAAGGGCATTATTAGCGATAAAGTGCCGCATTTCAACAAATGTGTTCATGATTCGGATTGAAACCTGAACAGCCACATCGCTCCGAAGGACTCCTGAAAGCATCGCTATTCCCTGTTCCGTGAAAACATATGGAAGATATCGTCTGCCGCCTCTTCCGTTTGAGGTTGCATTCTGTGACCTCAAAACGTCGTATTCCTCTTTTGTAAGCTGAAATCTAAAGTTTTCCGGAAAGCGTTCATGTTTGTCCAGTCCCAGCATTTGAGGGAGGAGCGAGACATATCCCCCCTTAGCCAGTCCCTTTCTCCGGTACAGCGTACAGTCAAAAGTCAGATCCCCAACGGAACTGACAAGAGTTCTCTTTCGGGTTTGAAAAGAACTTAGCCTCTGCCTCAATTAACCCATTCACCAAAAGCCTTAATAAGGATACAATATCCATGAGAGTGGTCTCCTCCTAAGCTTTTTGTTTTGGTCAAATTCATTATACTTTAGAGGATGATCACTCTCATCTTTTATTTTTTTCAACTGACAAATTCTTTACTCTATAGATGGTGGACCCTTGGGGACGGGGTCCACTCTTTTTATTTTACCACCTTCACAAACAAGAAATCCGGTTTATGATAAAGATCGTAGTATTCGGGATACTTCTTAACAAGTTCTTCTGTCGGATAGGGTTCCGCCATCTTTAAGATCCTGAAGCCTGCGTCGCAAAGCGTGTTTACAATGGTTGAGAACATCCTGTGATACCGCTGCACACCCTCAACAAACCAGGTAGAATCGTTCCTTCTTTCCACACAGTAATCCGCGATATTGGCATAGAGCTTTTTCCCGTTCTCATCACGTGTCCACCTGTCTCCTTTGCCCGAATAACAGGTCGCGAGCGGATGTTCCTGCGAGAAGAGGAAGATTCCGCCGTCACGCAGGAGACGATATACATTCGCCACAACTCCGCCGAAGTCCTCTACATAATGAAAAGCCAGTGAGCTAATCACCACATCAAACACATCATCGATCGAGCCGATCTCTTCCATAGGCATTTTTAGGTAGGTGATACGGGGATCGTTGTTCTCTGCTTCGGCTACAGCCAGCATTTTTTCCGAAATATCAACGCCCGTAACCGACGCCGCCCCTTTTTTGAGGTAATCAATGCAGCGCTCTCCCGATCCGCACCCGAGATCGAGGACTTTTTTTCCCTCAAGATCCGGAAGGAGCGAAAAAAGCGTCGGAAGCTCGAAAAGGTTGTTGGCATTCACCTCTCGCTCCCGCAGCTTTCTGTATTCACCGAAAAATGTCTCGTTGTCGTAGATATTTTGTCTTGCCATGTTTCCCCCTACATGTATATGTTATTGATATTATCACCTCGAAAACGCCTTCGTCATTTCCTCGTAATAAAACGATGCTCCGTATCTCCTTAGGATTCAACGAATGCAGATATTCTTCACATTACAGTTTCATCCTCATATCCCGATATCTATGCTCTTTATCCTTAAAACCGATCTTTGCGTATATCGGATAACCCTCATCCG
>JAILKT010000135.1 GCA_024693545.1 Lachnospiraceae bacterium | reverse complement strand
TGTAGCCTGTGCGGTGACATTACATTCTTCTTCCTTTTCGGCGGAAAGAGAGTAGCCGTCGTCGAGGGCTTTATTCTTAAGGATCTCATAATAGATCACGGTATCTTCAACGATTGATTTGTAGTGGTCGGCTTCGGTCTGGGTATCGTCGTATTTCTGGGAGAAATAATCGCCGGTGAAACCGAATTCCTGCTCGTAGCTCTTCATCATGGCCTGTGCGACAAGCTCATAGTATGCAACGAAATAGAGGTATTTACCGAGCGAAACGGTCGATTTGTTGAGGTCGTAGATGATCTCCGTATTGTCACTGAAAGGATCGGTGGAATTTGCGAAGGGCTTGCGCTCGTCCGAACTTCCCGAGCAGGCCGATAACGCCGTAACGCACATGATCATAACAAGCAAAAGAGCAACTATCCTTCTGAGTGAAGTATGCTTTTTGAAAACGCCCATGTCGTTGTTATTTTCTTTGATCTCTAAATTTCTCATAATCGTAATCCTTTCAATTTTTGACGTCGCCGTGCGTGCACCCGGGCATTACCCCAATATCTGTATATACGCGTGCACCCGGGCATTACCTCAATATCTGTATATACGCGTGCACCCGGGCATTACCCGAATATCCCGTCTCCGCGCACATGCGCCCGGCGCCGATACGCAACATTATATTCCATCGGGGCTCTCAAGGCAAGCCTTAAGATACGCACAATTCCTACTTTTTCCTTGTTGATATTTATGTTACAATATAAATTGTGGCTTTATGCAAATAAGCCGCGACCGGATCAAACAGAATGAATCCAAAAGGAGGATCATCGATAGAGATGTATTACACAAATGTTATAGACCTGATCGGAAATACTCCGCTCATCAGTCTTGAGCAGACGACAGGCCTTCAGATTTTTGCTAAGGCGGAGTTTTTAAATCCGGGGGGAAGCATAAAAGACAGGATTGCTCTTAACATGATCGATCAGGCTGAGAAGGACGGAAAGCTCAGACCCGGAATGACGATCATAGAGCCTACATCGGGAAATACCGGGATCGGACTTGCTCTTTGCGGCGTCAGAAAAGGATATAGAGTGATCATAGTAATGCCGGAGAACATGAGCGAAGAGCGTAAAAAGATCATCAAAGCGCTCGGCGCAGAGCTTGTACTCACGGACCCCAAACTCAGTATCGGCGGTTCGGTAGATAAGGCACTTGAGATCGCAGCTTCATCGGATGAATATTTTGTACCCCAGCAGTTCCAGAATCCCGCTAACCCCGAGATGCATTACAGGACCACGGCGGTTGAACTTACGGAGCAGCTCGGAAAGAAAATAGATATCTATGTTTCGGGTATCGGCAGCGGCGGAACGCTTCAGGGAATCGCAAAGTATCTTCTCGAAAAGAATCCCGAATGCAAGATCGTGGCCGTTGAGCCGAAGAACGTTTCGGCGCTCCTCGGAGACGAGCCCGGACTTCACCAGATACAGGGGATCGGCGACGGATTCATCCCCGACATCCTCGACACAAAGATCATTACGGATATCGTTGAGGTTACCGATGATGATGCCATCAATACGGCGAGAGAACTCGCAAAGGTTCAGGGACTTCTTGTCGGAACGTCGTCGGGAGCAAATGTATGGGCTGCAAAGCTCATGGCACAGAAGTACGGCAAGGACAAGATCATAGCAACAGTACTTGCGGACAGAGCAGAGAGATATTTCAGTACGTCGCTTATCTGAGTGCGTTCCGGTCAATCCTGCACATTAACGGCAAGAAGTGAAGGGATTGCGAACGCCGGCACAAAGCTGTGAGAAGTCCGAACGGTCGGATATGAGCGTTAACGGCTTTCGCAGCCCGGAGCAGAGGTAAAAATGAAGATCATAAATCTTATAGAAAACACGGAGGGCGCGCCGGGATGCATCTTCGCACACGGGCTGTCGTTCTACGTTGAGACAGAGAAACATAAGCTGCTTATGGACATCGGACCGTCACAGGACACGCTCACAAATGCGGATACTCTCGGTATCGACATCAAGGCGATCGACACGGTGATCCTCAGCCACGGTCATTACGACCATTCGGGCGGGATCATGCCGTTCTCGAAGGTGAACGACCACGCCGTGATATATATGCAGAAAACCGCACCCGGAGAATATTATGCCGATGACGGTGAAGGCGCACCGGGCGGAAGATATCGCTACATAGGCATAGATAAAGCGATCGCGGACCTTCCGCAGGTGAGGTTTATCGAGGGTGATACGGTGATCGATGATGAGCTTGAGATATTTGTGGTGAAGGAAAGAACACACGAGCTGCCGTCCACGAACAAGAGGATCCTTATGAAGAGGGGCAATGAATATATTCGGGACGATTTCAGACATGAACACTTTTCGGTCGTGAGGGATAAGGCATCGAAAAAGAGCGTACTCATTTCGGGATGCGCGCACACCGGCATACTAAGTATCCTCGACGCCTATGTAGAGAAGTTCGGGGCCTGCCCCGATGCTGTTATCAGCGGATTCCATCTTATGAAAAAGACCGATCATACCGAGGCTGAAAGAAATGAGATACGGGATATAGCGAGAGAGCTCATGGGTTATCCCGCACATTTTTATACATGCCATTGCACGGGAGTACCGGCGTATGAACTTATGAAAGAGATTATGGGCGACCGCCTCACATATGTTCATTCCGGTGAAGAGGTATATGTCTGAAGGGGAAACGCCCGGAACGGATGAAGATCGTGAAGAGAGGCCCGGACCACATAGGCGTAAGGAGGAAAAGACTGCATGGATTGTACGAAGTGTCAATCACTTATTGAAGATTTTTTGAAACAGTCGCTGACTCCGACGGAAAGCGAGGAGTTCATCAGACACGTGAAGAACTGCCCCGACTGCTACGGCGAGCTTGAAGTCTATCATATGGTCTATTCCGTTGTATCGGAACTTGACAGCGGCGATGAAAGCGAAGACGTCGATTACAGGGAATCGCTGGCGAGGATGCTTAGCCGTGTGGGAACGCATAAAAGGAGGATCCGCGTTGCTAAATATATATTTATTACAGTGGGGATCACATTGCTTATAATTATTATCTTCTTTATAAAAGGGATCGTATTTTGAGACCGCAGCCGCAGCAATGGTAATGTAAGGACCGCAGCCGGGCGGGACTACGGGAGAAGGATAACGGATTAAGGAAAAGATATGGGAAAAAACAGCGAGAGAGACACATTACTTATAATAGACGGATCGAGCCTTCTGACTACGATGTTCTTCGGAAATCTCCCGAGGGAGATCTTATTTGCGAAGACTGATGAGGAAAAGGAAAAGTACTTCTACAAGATCATGCAGAACTCGAAGGGAGCATATACAAATGCGATTTTCGGTTTCTTCAGGGCACTTTTCAAGATACTCTCCGGAGCCGCTTGCCCGAAGTACATCGCGATTGCCTGGGATATGGGCCGCGATACGTTCCGCAGAAAGATCGACAGCTCATATAAGGCCAATCGCAAGACTACGATGAAGCCGCTCTCACAGCAGTTCGAGAGGATTGAGGCAATGCTTGATGCAGCCGGTTTCAGACAGTTCATGAGCGAAGAGTACGAAGCCGACGACTATGCCGGAACGCTTGCGGCGCGGTTCGAGGGCGAAGTTGATGTCAGGATCATGACAAAGGATAACGATTATCTCCAGCTCGTCAGCGAGAACACTCATCTTTTCCTCATGCATTCAACCCAGGAAAAGACGGATGAGCTGTATAAAAAGTACGGGATCGAGAAGAAGAGCACGATTCCCGACCGCTGCTTTGAATACGATCCGGAGCTTGTGGAGAGAGAATTTCTGATACAGCCCGCCTCGGTGCCCGATCTGAAAGGGCTCATGGGCGACAGCTCCGACAACATAAAGGGCGTCAAGGGCATCGGAAGTGAAACGGCGGCGAAACTGATAGCGCACTACAAAACAATCGAGGCCATGTATGAGGAGATCGGTCCGTTGCCGCTCACGACAGCGAGACAGAAGGAACTCACCGAGCTTTTCAAGAGCTTCGGGATCAACAGACCTCCGATCAAGATCCTCACGAAAGCTGACGAAGAAGGATCCTCTCAGGAAGATGCGATGAAGAGCAAGAAGCTTGCAACGATCAAGCGTGATATCGACCTCGGCGATCTGAAACTCGAAGATCTCGAAATTGCATCGAAGTACACAAGAATGGGTCTCATCCGCGAGTTTGAGGACCTGGAGATCAAAGCACTCAGGGTTCCGACGATCATCGGGAACGAGGGCGTCTACGACAAGGCGGAGGTCGGAGAAGAGATCGGATTTGAGACGATCGAAGATGAAAAAGCGCTCGAAGGAGTGCTAAAATATATAGATGAAACGGCGGAAAACGAAAAGAAAGCAAAAGGTACAGACGCCGAAAAGAAAGCAGACACCGGGAAAGATACAGACGCCGGGAAAACTCTCGTCGGTATCGAGGTGATCCCGGATGAAGACGGCAGCTACAGGGCACTCGCACTTTTTGCCGGAAACAACGCCTATGTGATATCACGCAGCGTGCTCGAAAAAGTCGGGACCGATAAGGTCGTGGAGGCGATTGCCGGGAAGGCACTCATATGCGTTAACGGTCTGAAAAACTTTTACAAAATGACGGGAGTACGGGAACTCAGAAACGTACATGATCCCGAACTCGCAGACTATCTTCTTAATCCCGAGGGAAACGGCGACGGCAGCGAGGAAGATCCTGACGGCGGGAAACCGGTGAGGGGTAAGGCGAAACAGCTGCAGGACAAGGACTACGTCCTTGCCGCAAAGCTCAGTGCCGGCAATGCACCGGCGCAGAGAAAGGCAGTGGAAGAAACGGGCATGACGTATGTTCTCGAAGAGATCGAGAAACCGCTTGCGTACGTGCTAGCCTGCATGGAAAAAGAGGGTGTCCTGCTTGACACCGAGGCTCTCAATGAATTTGCGAAGAGTCTTGAAAAGGATATAGAAGAGACGCAGCGACAGATTTATGAGCGTGCGGGCGAAGAATTCAATATCAATTCTCCGAAGGCGCTTGGAACGATCCTGTTCGAAAAACTCAGGCTTCCGAGCGGAAAGAAGACGAAGACGGGATATTCGACATCGGCGCAGGTGCTTGAGAAGATCAGGCTTGAGGATCCGATCGTCGAAATGATACTGACATACAGACAGCTTTTTAAGCTCAACTCGACATATGCGACTGCGCTGCCGGGATATATGGATAAGGACGGCAGGGTTCGGACAACCTTCAACCAGACCGCGACGGCCACAGGAAGACTCAGCAGCAGCGACCCGAATCTTCAGAACATACCGATCCGTTCGGAAAAGGGAAGGCTGATCAGAAGGGCATTTGTGGCGGACAAGGGCAAAGTGCTCGTAGATGCCGATTATTCACAGATCGAGCTGAGGATACTTTCGTCCATGTCGGGCGATGACAAACTCATCGCTTCATATAAAAATCATGTTGATATTCATGCGGCGACCGCCTCAGAGGTGTTCCATATTCCTCTCGATAAGGTGACAGCCAAGGAAAGAAGCCGCGCAAAGGCCGTGAATTTCGGTATCGTATATGGGATCAGTTCATTCGGACTCGGTACGGGACTTGATATTTCGAGAACAGAGGCACAGGGGTATATAGATGCATATTTCATGACATACCCCACTGTAAGGAGTTATCTCGACGGCCTGATCGCTTCGGCGAGAGATAAGGGATATTCGGTAACGCTTTTCGGAAGGCGCAGACCGATCGCGGATATCTCATCGGCGAATTTCCTTAAGAGAAACTTCAGTGAGAGGATCGCTATGAACGCGCCCATCCAGGGAACGGCGGCAGATATCATGAAGATAGCGATGATCAGAGTGTTCAGGCGCCTTGCAAAAGAGCTGCCCGACGCGAAATTGATCCTGCAGGTTCATGATGAACTTCTTGTCGAAGCAGATGAAAAGGATGCCGGGCATGTGGCGAGGATCCTTGAAGAAGAGATGAAAGCCTCGGCAGATCTTGCGGTGGAACTTGAAGTCGGGATCGGGATCGGAAAGAACTGGGGCGACGCTCACTGAGAGGAAAGGAATTTCGGAAAAGGCGGGGAAGGACAAAAATGGCGATCATAGGAATTACAGGAGGCGCGGGCACCGGAAAGTCGTTTGTCGCGAAGCTGGCGGCGGAGAATTTCGATATGCTGCACATAGATACGGATAAGCTTGCCAGAACGCAGATGATGCCGGGCGGTGCTTCTTATACGGGTGTTGCGGAGAATTTTCCGGACTGCCTTGTAAGGAAGCGGACAGCGGGAGACACGGAAGGAAAAACAGACGTAAACACAGCTGACAGTGCAGCAGAAGACGGCGCCGAAAGCGCGCAGCTTCCCGAGATAGACAGAGCTGCACTTGCAATGAAGGTCTTTAATGATAAGGAGCTTCTTGAAAAGCTCAACAGTCTGACACATCCGCATGTCAGGGAAGCAGTGGAGGCACTTATAGAAGCCTCTGCGGGAGTTTTCGATCATGTACTTATAGAAACGGCGATACTGGCCGACGCGGGATATTGTCCGATATGCGACGCTGTTTGGTTTGTGAGCGCGCCGGCAGCGGACAGAAAGAAACGTCTTAAGGACAGAGGATATGACGAGGAAAGAACCGAGAGCGTTATCGCATCACAACCGTCCGACGAAAAATATCGAGAAACATCTACATATGAGATATATAACGGAGAAGATGCGGATGAGGAGAAGATAATCGGACAGATAAAAGCGGCGCTGAAAGAACTCGGGACTAAAGATAAAAAGAGCGATGACGGTGATGAGAAAATCCAATAAGGATGAGGCGTCCGCAAGTGACTATATGGAGGGTGTATGGATACGGGTAAAGAAAACTTGATCTTTGGCTTAGACATCGGAACACGAAGTGTTGTAGGAACAGTCGGATACAGAACTTCCGCTCGTGAATTTGTAGCGATCGCGCAGTCCGTGAGATTTCACGAGACCCGAGCCATGCTCGACGGACAGATTCACGACATCGGCGCTGTTGCGGCGACTATCGGTGAAGTAAAGCGTGAACTCGAAACCAAAACGGGGACAAAGCTGACAGGCGTTTGCATTGCAGCCGCAGGTCGTGTGCTCAAGACACGCCAGGTCAGGATCGATTATGATCTTGAGGGTGAGGCTGTCATCGATAACGGAATGATCCACACCATGGAGCTTATGGGCGTTGAGAAAGCGAGTGATATGCTCCGCAGGGAGGAAAAAGGCGGCGGAAACTATTTCTGTGTCGGTTTTTCGGTCACGAAATATTACCTCGGCGATGTTGCGATCATGAACCTTGAGGGACATAAGGGAACGGCTATCGGTGCGGATCTGCTTGCAACCTTCCTTCCGCGAGATGTTACCGACGGGCTTTATGCGGCTACGGACAGAGCCGGGCTTGAAGTCATCAACCTCACACTTGAGCCTATCGCTGCCATAAACATTGCGATACCGCAGAAATTCAGGCTTCTCAATCTGGCGCTTGTCGATGTCGGAGCCGGAACAAGCGATATTTGCATTACGAGCGAAGGAAGCGTTACAGCCTACGGCATGATACCGAAGGCAGGCGATTTCTTTACGGAAGCGATAATGCAGAAATATCTTGTTGAATTCTCGGTTGCAGAAAGTATGAAGATCGGACTTTCGGGAAAGAGAAAGAAAATTACATATAAGGATATAATCGGAACAAAAAAGAGCGTTGCGGTTGAGGAAGTTATGGCTTCCGTAACGGAGCCCATGAAGGAGCTCGCCCGTATGATCGCGGACAAGGTAAAGGAGCTCAACGGCGGCAAGTCACCGAGCGCGGTATTCTTCGTCGGAGGCGGCGGAAAGATTCCCGGTTTTACCGATATGATAGCATCGGCGCTTAAAATCTCGCCCGAACGTGTGACGCTCAGAGGAGCCGAGGTTCTCGGTGAGGTACGGTTTGTTGAAGAAAATATCAAGAAGGATCCGATGCTTGTTACGCCTATCGGTATCTGCCTGAATTATTATGAGCAAAACAACAATTTTATCTTTGCAAGAGTAAACGGAGAACTGCTCCGTCTGTATGATAACGGTCATCTGACGGTTATGGATGCGGCGATGGGGATCGGAATCGATACGACTTCTCTTTTCCCGAGGAGAGGCGACGGCGTTTCGTTTACGTTTAACGGTAAGAGCCGTCTCGTCAGAGGTGAAGCGGGCGAGGGCGCAGTGATAAAGGTTAACGGCCAGCTCGGTGCAATTTCCACGCCCATAGTAAGAGGTGACGAAGTCGTCATTACGCCTTCGACAAAGGGTGAGGCGGCATCGGTCAGTGTTGAAAGCCTTGCTGAAGGCGCAAGAAGCATTTGCTTTAATGTCAATGGACACAAAGTTACAGCTCCCAGGCTGCTGCTCGTAAACGGCAGGGAAGCCGAGCCTGACATGTTCGTTCAAAACGGTGACAACATCGAGGAAGCGGACTATTATACGGCAGGACGGCTCCTTGAATATATGGATGTTGAAGCGGGAGGGACCATTAGCATTAATAATATTCCGGCTCTTCCGAGTGACAGGGTTTATGAGAATTTTACCATAGATTTTGAAATTGTGGGCGATGATACCTTACTTGACAATCATAATGAAATGGTGCAAGATGTATCAGATGTTTCGACGAACGGTGAAGAAAGCGACACGGCCGGTGCGAAAAGCTCAGCCGAATACGGCGCAAAGCCCGCGCAGCAAAGCATTGCAGGTGCAGGCAGCGGCGGATCCGAAACCGATAAAAACGACCGGCAAAGCGGAGAGGCGAATGTGAAAGCAGCCGGGCCTGCCGGGATTCACAGCATTACCGTTATTGTAAACGGTATGCCTGTCGCACTGAACGGAAAGGACCTCTACAGGCTAGTCGATGTTCTGGACGTTTACCCCGGATTCGATACGAGAAATCCTAAGGGAGACAGAGCTGTTATCCGTATCAACGGAGCAGACAGCGACTTTATTCATGAGATCTACGGCGGAGATCAGATCGAGCTTCGCTGGGAGTAATATTACAGAGCCTGAAGGACTTTTGATCAGAGCCGACCGAAAGGAAAGCGAAAAGGCGCTTGAGGTTTGAAAGCAGGGGCAGATTTTGAGATTTTGTTCACTTGCCAGCGGAAGCAGCGGTAACTGTATGTATCTGAAAGCAGGGGATACGGCAGTTCTGATCGATGCCGGCATCAGTTGTAAAAGAATATGCGAAGGTCTTGCCGAACTCGGTGAGAACCTGTGCAACATAAAAGCCTGTTTTGTCACGCACGAACACTCGGATCATATCAAAGGAGTGGGAGTGCTTATGAGAAGGTACCATATTCCCGTATATGCGACGGGAGGCACGCTCACAGCGATAGCGCTTTCCGACAGACAGGATGTGCCGAGGGAGCTTATGTATGAGCTTGTTCCCGACAGAGAGGTCACCGTCGGCGATGTCAGGGTTATGCCGTTTAAAATATCACACGATGCCAATGACCCGGTTTGCTACACGATAAGCCACGGAAGTACGAAACTTGGGATGGCTACCGACCTGGGAGAATTTACGGATTATACGCTCGGACATCTCGCAAATTCCGACGCTCTTTATGTTGAAGCCAATCACGATAAAAACATGCTTATGATGGGGCCTTATCCCTATCAGCTCAAGCTCAGGATCGATTCGTCACTCGGACATCTCTCTAACGAGGCGTGCGGCGATCTGGTGGCAAGGTTATTGTCATCGGGGTTGAAGACAGTTATTCTGGCACATTTAAGTGCCGACAACAATTTTAAGGAACTTGCGTTTCAGACGGTCAGACAGATCGTCGGTGAAGCTGCGGCAGCGAACGGTTTGGAAATCCCGAATATAGTTGTGGCGGAACGCTTTTCCAATACCGAAGTGTTTGAAATATAAATGCCTTAACGGCGGATTTCTGAAGAGGAGATACAGAATATGCAGAAAGTAATTATCACAGTAGTCGGTAAAGACTGCGTAGGGATCATGGCTAAGGTATGTACATATCTTGCCGAAAAGCAGATTAATATCCTTGATATTTCGCAGACGATCGTTTCGGGTTATTTCAATATGATGATGGTGGCTGACAGACAGCTTGACCGGGGACATTTTGAGGACACGGCGAAGGAGCTTGAAGAACTGGGAAATTCTATCGGAGTTGTTATTCGTATGCAGCGTGAAGAAATATTCAACATGATGCACAGGATCTGAGAGATCACACAGCCCGGCCCGGCAGCGGATAAGGCAGTATGCCGCAGCCGCCGGCGGATAAAGGTCGGAATGGATTCAAAAGAGAGGAAGAATCATGATCAATATAACGGAAGTAGCCGAGACCAATGAGATGATCAACAAGGAAAACCTTGACGTCAGAACGATCACCATGGGTATCAGCCTGTATGATTGCGCGGGAGAGGATCTTTCGCGGGTACAGGATAAGATTTTAGAGAAAATAGTACGAAAAG
Organism: Lachnospiraceae bacterium; assembly: GCA_024693545.1. Taxonomy (GTDB): domain Bacteria; phylum Bacillota; class Clostridia; order Lachnospirales; family Lachnospiraceae; genus RUG11977. Next base: position 3,575 of record JAILKT010000135.1, on the reverse strand, counting down.
CCGGCCGCTTAGTAGAGGTTGGTGAGCATATATCGAAAAGCTACGGGATACCCGTAGTAAATAAAAGAATAGCGGTAACGCCGATATCAAGCATAGGCTCATCCTGCTGCAAGAACGAAGACGATTATGTCAGGCTTGCGCTTACTCTTGAAAAAGCAGCTCAGGAGACGGGAGTAAATCTGATCGGTGGTTACGGTGCAGTCATTTCAAAAGGAATGACGGACCATGAGAAGATATTTCTTCGTTCGATCCCCGAAGCGCTTAAGGTGACGAAAAGTGTGTGCAGCTCTGTAAATGTCGGCTCGACCAGGACAGGCATAAACATGGATGCGGTAAGGATGATGGGCGAGATCATCGTTGATACGGCGAATGCTTCGTACGGAACCGACTCACTCGGTTGTGCAAAGCTTGTAGTGTTCTGCAATGCACCGGACGACAATCCCTTCATGGCGGGAGCATTTCACGGCGTCAGCGAGGGAGAAGCTGTTATAAACGTTGGTATCAGCGGCCCCGGAGTAGTTAAGAAAGCACTTGAAAACCTTCACGGAGCAAGCTTTGAGGTACTTTGTGAAGCTATCAAAAAGACGGCATTTAAGATCACCAGAGTAGGTCAGCTTGTTGCGACGGAAGCTGCGAAGAGACTTGACGTACCGTTCGGTATCGTTGATCTTTCACTGGCACCCACGCCGGCTGTAGGCGACTCTGTAGCTGATATACTTAAGGAAATCGGACTTGAACATCCGGGAGCACCCGGAACGACTGCTGCGCTGGCACTTCTTAACGATCAGGTGAAGAAGGGCGGCGTTATGGCCAGCTCTTATGTGGGAGGACTTTCGGGTGCGTTCATTCCCGTAAGTGAGGATAAGGGAATGATCGAGGCCGTTGAAGCAGGCGCACTTTCGCTTGAAAAGCTTGAGGCAATGACATGTGTATGTTCTGTGGGCCTCGACATGATAGCAATTCCGGGAGATACCCCCGCAACGACCATTTCAGGCATTATCGCGGATGAAATGGCCATTGGTATGATAAATCAGAAGACAACGGCAGTAAGACTTATTCCCGCTATAGGCAAGAAGGTGGGAGACAGTCTTGATTTCGGCGGACTTTTCGGATATTCACCCGTAATGCCCGTCAATACGTTCTCATGCAGTGACTTTATTGGTAGGGAAGGCAGAATTCCTGCACCTATTCACAGCTTTAAGAATTAGGAGGAAACGGAATGCAGGACAAAGATTTTCCCGGAACTGAAGACACTTATTATGATGATTCTGACTACGAAGAGGCTGTTCTTCTCGACGAAGAAGATAAGAAAACGGGCGGTTCGGAGCAGGATGTCTACGACGAATATGATGAAGCAGACGATCCGGAGCAGGATATCTACGACGGAGATCCGGAAGAGGATATGTTTCCGGACGAAAGCGAAGACTTTATATACGATGAAGAAGGTCACAAGGAACTGACACCCAACGTATATTACTATAAAGACGAAGAAAACTATGAGGAGGATATGCTCTACGAGGAACCGGAGGATGAAGAGAAAGTGACAAAGAAGAAAAAGAAAATGTCATTACTTAAAAAGATACTTCTCGGTGTGGGAATTTTCCTTCTGGTAGCGATCCTGTTCCTTTTGTTTTCGATATTTACCCCGGCGGGCAGAGAAATCTGGTACAGCTGTGCGGGATCGTTTTGGACGACAAATCCCAATCTCGTAACGCCTGATATTGAAAGTGAAGCCGGCAAATTGATCGGCATCGGCCCCGATATTCCCAATAAGCTTATAGAGGGTCCGGATAATACCGGTGCGGTTACAGTGCTGCCGAACGGACCGAGAAGCGAGGATTACGTTCAGACATTTCTTGTTTTCGGTATTGAGGAGATTGACGGTGCATCAAATACCGATACGATCATGCTTATATCCATTAATAAGCGTGATAATACAATTAAGCTTACCTCTATACTTCGAGACACATATGTAAATATACCGGGTGATTATCCCAACAAGATAAACTCCGTATATGCGAGAGGCGCCAAGAGAGCCGATGATCCGACTCTTAAAAAGGCTACAGGCGCAGCACTTCTGGTCAACGTTATAGAAAACACCTTTGATGTTGATATATCGGGATATGCGTGTGTTAATTTTAAGAGCTTTGAAAAGATCATCGACAGGCTCGGCGGGATCGATATCGAGCTTGGAGCGAAGGAAGCTAAGTATCTGAGAAAGACCAACTATATCAGCAATCCTGCATATCGTACGGTACAGGAAGGCTGGAATCATATGAACGGCAACCAGGTTCTTGGGTATTGCCGTGTGAGAAAGGTTGTTACACTTGGTGGCGCTAACAACGATTACGGACGTACTGTCAGACACAGACGCGTGATCAATGCCATTATCGACAAGTTCAAATCGACCAGCTTCCTTGATATAGTACCCATAATGGAAGACTGTCTTGCCGAGATATTTACGAATATCAGGGATGAACAGGTAACGAATATATTAAGAGATGTTTTTGAGAACAGCATATTTACAACAGCATCCATGAGGCTTCCTGCCGAGGAGTTCTTTAAGGACAGCGGTACCGGAGGTATTTATAACGGAAGTACTTATGTTAAATATACTCTTGTACTCGGGGACCAGCTCGGTAAGAATATTGAGGCATTCCATAAATTCCTTTTCCTTGACGCAGAGGGTGAAACCGACACGACAGGAATGCTTGGGGCCGGAGCAGGTGTAAAGATAGAATCGGGCAGTTCGTCATCCGGTTCATCCAAGACGATAACTCCGTCACCTACGCCGACACCGGTCACAACGGAAGTCATAATAGATGAAGAGATTACCGCAGGTACGGAGAGTGGCGCGGGAACACCGGGCGGGATAGAAAACATACCCGGGCAGGAGATCGTAGCGGACAATCCCGAAGGAACTCAGTCCGGAACGCAGCCCATAGCGCAGCCGGGAACGCAGCCGGGAGGCGAAGAAACTCAGCCGGGAACGCAGCCCGGAGGCGAAGGAACTCAGCCGGGAACGCAGCCCGGAGGCGAAGGAGCGCAGCCGGGAACGCAGCCCGGAGGTGAAGGAACTCAGCCGGGAACGCAGCCCGGAGGTGAGGGAACACTGCCCGGAGGCGAAGGAACTCAGCCGGGAACGCAGCCGGGAGGCGAAGGAGCGCAGCCGGGAACGCAGCCCGGAGGTGAAGGAGCACAGCCTATAGTGCAGCCGGGAACACAGCCCGGAGGCGAAGGAGCTCAGTCGGGAACACTGCCCGGAGGTGAAGGAGCTCAGCCGGGAACGCAGCCCGGAGGTGAAGGAGCTCAGCCGGGAACGCAGCCCGGAGGTGAAGGAGCTCAGCCGGGAACGCAGCCCGGAGGCGAGGGAACACTGCCCGGAGGCGAGGAAACTGAGAGCGGCACACAGGGCGGAGATCAATCGCTTCAGCCGACTCAGGGACAGAATTTTGATAAAACAGCAGAGACTCTGACCGAAGATGAGGAAATAATACCGGTCGGATGAAAAATGACAGACGAGGTTATAAATGGCAGACGATCCCGGATTAGATGAGATGATCGAAATATTACCG
>JAILKT010000091.1 GCA_024693545.1 Lachnospiraceae bacterium | reverse complement strand
GTACTTTGTTTATGTCAATCATACCGGCAACGATCTTGATGCCTTTACTCCTTCCATGCTCACATTCCCCAAAAAGGATTTTCTGATATGCAATCCCGATGCGACTTCCATACCGGGTATACGCAACTTCGTCATGATGCTCGGCGCTTTGCCTGTTTATACCGATATGGAGCATGCGCGCAACTTCAGAAACGCCGTAAAAACAAGGATCAAAGAGAAAAAAGCTGTTATAATATACCCCGAGGCCCATATCTGGCCCTATTACACAGATATCCGTCCTTTTAAGGACACTTCGATGGCATATCCCTACGACCTCGATGTTCCCTGTTTCACAATGACCAATGTCTATAAAAAACGTTTTCTTCCGTTCGTCAAACGTCCCAGAGTCGTATCATACGTTGCCGGTCCTTTTTATCCGGACAGATCGCTTCCCCGCCAGACGGCAAAAAAAGAACTTCGCGACAGACTCTATAAAGAAATGAAACAAACGGTAGACAGATTTCCCAAATATGAATACATTCACTACGAATACCGTAAGCCCGACACGCAGGATTCCGCCATCTGATCGGTATCTGTCGGTACCCGGCATCTGCTTCTGACGCTCAGGTAGCATCTTCTTGGTCTTCCCTCGGTTATCGCTCAAGTAGCATCTTCTTGGTCTTCCCTCGGTTATCGCTCAAGGAGCATCTCCATTCCTATCTTCTGAGGCACAAGACCGAGTTTTTCGTAGAATTCCTTTGCGCCGGGATTACAGCTCCAAACATTCAGCGTTATGTTGTAGAAACCGTTTTTCTGCGCGTAGTCTTTCACCTCCTCAAAGAGTCGTGAACCGACACGTTTTCCCCTGTGCTTTTCATCAACGCATATATCGTCGATATAGAGTGTTCTGATATCGGTCAAAACCGAATCCCCGACCACCTGCTTATGTACACAGAACGCATGTCCCGCAACGGTGCCGTCTTCATCCTGATATACAAAAACCGGTGTGGTATCGTCCTCAACGATCTTCTTTAACTCCACCGCATTATACTTCGTCGCCGGTCCTTTAAAGATATCCGGTCTTCCGTTATGGTGAACCATATCAACCTGTACGAGAAGTTTAAGAATCCCCTCGATATCATTCTCATTCGCTCTTCTTACGATCCCCGACATATACTGTTCTCCTCTTTACCGTTTTAGCGCCGTTTTTATCAACCCGGTCCTTCGAGCATTCCGGGTTCTTCTGTTTTTCCGTAATCCCCACTCAGGGAAATACGTGCCTCATTTACTGAGATAATAACACAGGAAGAGCTCTTTCTCCACAGAAAAAGCTCTTCCTGTAATATGTTTTTTAGGCTTATCTGTGCATAAACCTTTAATATTTTGTTGTGTCAGGCTATCTTCCAGGAAGCAGCTTCTTCTCTGCCTTCAATAAAGTTCTTATAGATGCCTTCCTGAGCCATAAGCTCATCATGAGTACCCTGCTGCGCTATCTTGCCGTGATCGATAACGAATATCTTATCGGCGTTACGTACAGTCTTGAGTCTGTGGGCGATCATGATGATCGTCTTCTCACGTGTAAGCTCGTCGATTGCGGCTGTAAGCTCTGCCTCATTCTCGGGATCGACATTTGCGGTTGCCTCATCAAGGATGATGATCGGCGAATCCTTAAGGATCGCACGTGCTATAGAAATTCTCTGCTTTTCTCCGCCCGACAACGATGCTCCGCCTTCTCCGATCATTGTTTCATATCCATCGGGAAGCGCGCTGATAAAGTCATGACATCTTGCTTTCTTAGCTGCCTCTATTACCTGTTCCATGCTTGCATCGGGATTACCGAAACGTATATTGTTAGCTATCGTATCCTTAAAGAGATATACACGCTGGAACACGAAGCTGAAGTTCTCCATCAGACTGTCAAAGCTGTAATCCTTAACGTCAATACCGCCGAGCGTAACAGAACCGCTCTGTACATCCCAGAAACGTGCGATAAGATTTGTAAGGGTAGTCTTTCCTCCGCCTGAAGGTCCAACGATGGCGGTTGTTGTCTTCTCGGGTATCTTAAGACTGATACCGTCGATGATCTTTCTCTCTTCATAAGAGAATTCAACATTCTTAAGTTCGATATCTCTGTTCTTCGGCTTGATCTGCTCTCCTTTGATGTCCATAGCGGGCATATCAAGGATCTCGTTTGCCTTTGTGACAGCGATGTTTACGTTTCTGATCATTGCCGCAAACACGCCCATAAGCTCAAGGCTCTCATAGATCATAAATGACGAAACCATCATAATGATGCAGTAAAGCAGCTCCATTGTGCCGCTAAAATAGAAAATAAGCGATGCAACGCACATAGCCACGCCCGTAAGTTTCGTTACAACGTCCTGAAGAAGGACTCTCGGCAGTACACAGAACTCAAGCGCCGTATCTGCTTTCGTCTTCTCTGTTATTGCAGCATCAAGTTTCTTTGCCGTCTTATCCGTCATATTGTAATTCTTTACTTCAGCGATACCCTGAACATACTCGATAACCGAAGTTACAACGCCCTCATCAGCATTGTGCTTTCTGGGTGCGATAGGTTTTGTTGCTCTCTGCATTGAGCTGTTGATTATCATGAATATCGTAAGACCGACAACTGTGATAAGTCCGATCCTCCAATCAAAGCAAAAGACGAAAATAGTGATAACGCCTGTTGTAAGGACACCCTGCGTAACTGTCATAACGATCCTTGTTGCAACATCACCGAGCATTTCCATTGTATTTGTGGTTACACTTGTTATATGTCCGAGGCTGTTTGCGTTAAAGAACCCCATGGGAAGGTACCGAAGATGTTCCGCTATCTTCATACGTTTTTCGGCCGAACAATGATATCCTCCTCTGACCTGAAGCATATGTCCCTTCATTCCGATAAGTATCTGTCCGACAACAGAAACGCCCATGATCGCAAGTCCGCCCCATACATGCTTCCACGAAAGATCTCCGTCGATTATTCCGTCACCGACGAGTGCGATCGCCATGAGCCTGAGAGAGTTGAAAAACACCTTTATAACGCCGAGAGCCATCGCAGCCTTTACTTTCCTGGCATCTTCCTTTCCGCAAAAATTGATATATAATTTTAAAGTTTGAAACATATTCTTATTCCCCCTCTCAACCTTCCTTAACAGATCTGTGTGATTCCCACATCTGTTTGTACAGAGGACTGTTTGCAAGAAGTTCTTCCTGCGTACCGCTCGCTTCAACAGTTCCCTTATTGATCAGGAATATCTTGTCAGCGCCGACGATCGTTGAAAGTCTGTGGGCAATGACTATAAGTGTCTTACCCTGTACAAGACCGGCAACGCTTCGCTGAATAACGGCTTCGTTTTCGGGATCGGTATAAGCGGTTGCTTCATCAAGAATAACAATGGGTGCATTCTTAAGCATTGCTCTCGCGATCGATATACGCTGTCTTTCACCGCCCGAAAGATGTGAACCTGCGCCTCCGCAGATCGTCTGATAACCTTTTTCGAGCTGCATGATAAATTCGTGACATCCACAGGCTCTTGCGGCATCCATAACTTCTTCGTCGGTAGCCGAAGGCTTTCCGAGACGTATGTTTTCCATTACAGTCTCGTCAAAGAGATAATTGTCCTGTGATACATATGCGATGTAATTATTATATGTTTCAAGCGGTATATCCCTTATATCGACTCCGCCGTATGTAATGCAGCCTTCATCAACATCCCAGAATGATGCGATGAGTTTAGCAATAGTTGATTTACCTGCTCCCGAAGGGCCGACGAGCGCATTGACCGTTCCCTCTTTAATGGTCATATCAACGCCCGAGAGTACTTCTTCGTCTTTATATCCGAAACGGACCTTGTTAAGGATTATTGTATTGTCGGCAGGTTTTTTCCCGAGTTTTTCAGGTCTCTTAAGCTCTCTGTTTTCAAGAATGGTCGTAGCTTCACCGAGGATCGTTCCGATCTTGGCAAGATCGTCACCGTAAGTAGCGATCGTAACAAACGGTGTAACAAGTCCCATCGCAAGAATACAAAGGATGAAAAGATCTGCGCCGCTGACATCGCCTTTCATAACAAACCATGTTCCGAATGGTATGAGTGTAAGCAGCTGTGCGGGC
>JAILKT010000042.1 GCA_024693545.1 Lachnospiraceae bacterium | reverse complement strand
GACTGCTCTTTCCTCAGCCTCGGAACCTGCTCTGTGTGAAGATGTATCAGAGTTTGCGCATTCATTTTGTGAATTGCAGAAACAATCCTTTGCAAGTGCAACAAGCTCACCGTCAAGCTTTCCTTCACCTACCATTGCTTCAAGAATCTGGAAGATTCTTTCATTTGAAAGCTGAACCTTACGATAAGGTCTGTCGCTTGATGAAAGAGAGTCAAAAACATCCATGATGGTAAGCATTCTGACCTGAGTAGGCAGATCTTCAGCCTTAAGATGTTTGGGATATCCCGAACCGTCAAGATATTCATGATGTGCGGAAGCAAAGAACTTAACGTTCTTGTATTTGTCGCCGAAAGTAATGGCGGAAAGTATCTTTTCGGTATATTCGACATGCTGTTCCATAATATGTCTTTCTTCCGCCGAAAGTGTACCCTTCCTGATGCGAAGGAGCGCCATTTCTTCATCTGTAACAAGGCGTACGGAATCATCTCCCGTTTCATAAACAATATTTTCAAGAGAATTTACTCTTTCAAGAACATCGTCCTGAAGGAATCCGGCAACATTTACTTCTTTTATGAATTTTATATTGTCTTCAAGTGCTGCTTTTGCTTCATCATATTGAGCCCGGTCGTATTCCCCTTTTGCGTGCTTGGTCTTAAGAATCTGCTCTATAAGCTTAAATCTCATCTCCATTATGGGCATAAGATCAGAAAGACGATCGGCTTTATTCATAACGTTAAGCGGCGTGATCATCTTGCCTATGTCGTGAAGCTTTGCCGCCATGACAAGTTCTTCACGGTCATCATTTGTAAGATTGTATTTAACTTTGTTTTGAATGTAGAGATCCTGCAAATATCTGCAAAACCTGTCACAATATTCCGCAACGTGCATCGTATGGTTCGCGTTATAAGGAGTACGCGAGTCTATTGCGGTAACCATCGATTCCACGAAGGAATTTAACAGATCCTTGAGTTCTTTGATCATCAGCATGTTCGAGAGCGAAATTGCTGCCTGTGAAGCCAGCGATGAGGTTATGAACTCGTTGTTCTCACTGAAGTTGCAAACATCCCCGTTTATATCGAGTGCATTAATTAGCTGAAGTACACCGATAACTTTTCCGTCATGATTTTCGAGAGGAATGACAAGCATGGAACGCGTTCTGTAGCCTGTCATTTTGTCATACTCACGAGGTCCCTTCCAATCGAATCGTTCGTTTGTATATACATCATCGACGTTGATCGTTTCATTATGAAGTGCACAATACGCACAAACATACTTCTCTTCCATTTTTACGGGCGGTATATTAACGGGTTCGCCGTTACCTCCCTGATAAACGTTCATGGTATTATTACGCATGATCATGAAGTGAAGTTTGTCTTCGTTAAATATGTAAAGTGTTCCGGCATCACAGTTGGCGATTTCCATCGCTTCACCGATAATATTTTCCAGAAGCTTTGCATAATCTTTCTGAATAGTGAGTTCACGACCGATCTCGAGGATCCTCTCCATATCATCGGTAACTTCCATGTTGATACGGTTACGCATATGGAAAGGATAAAGACAATTCTTAATGAGGTAGTTATATGACTTCATAAGTCTTTCTTCGTCAGAAACCTCAATAAGGATCGAAGGCTTGTTTTTAATAAGTTGTCTATAGTTTAGTATTGACCAGTCAAGACTTCCCGTTCCGATCGCCATATGAGAATCCTGGTCTTTATGGTTGTCATTGGCATGAATATGACGTATATACGGTGAAAGCTCATCAATCCACTCTTTAAGCGGAACTTCCCAAAGATATGCATGAGCAAGGTCAAAACAAACACCGAAACGAGGCTCATCTCTGAGAGCTTCGGCAAGTCGTCTCAAAAGCTCCGGAGTATCGTCATACATGTTTTCAACATAGATTTCAAGTGTCGGGAAATCGTCCACAAGCTTTTTATAGAATGCGGCCATATCCTTGACCCATTTATCCCTGTAGGGAATACTTTTAAAACCTACGATATAATTAGTATGGAAAATAACAGCTCTGCATTCAAGTCTTACAGCCGTTTCACAGCTTAGATATACTCTTTCGATACTCTTTTGTCTTATCGCCGGATCAAGCGAATTGAGCACTATGTCATAGAAAACTCCGTGAAATGTGTCTTTCGTTCTGTCTCTGTCAAGCGCAAGATATTTCTGAATGGTTGCTTCGTATTCTTCCTTGTTCTCAATAAGTTCCGGATCAAAGAAATCATTATATTCAAATACCGCACTAAGTTCTTTTGCTATACGCGCCCATTTATCAACATCACTACGATTAGGGATGATGTGTAATAAATTCATTATTCTTCTTCCTCCTTAATACCGATCACATTGTAGACCATAATGTGCTTTGATTTTCCCTTAAGAGGGATAGCACCGATTTCTTCTACCGTGATCCTGCCTTCCAGACGCCTTAATACTTCTTCACTGATCAAAAGCTGTCCTGCTTTGGCATTCGACTCGAGACGAGACGAAGTATTAACCGTATCTCCGATAGCCGTGTAGTCCATTCGGAATTCACAGCCTATATTACCGATGACGGCTTCACCGCAGTTAACGCCGATACCGAAATTGATCGTACGTCCATATTTTTCCATAAGGGTGTTCTGAAGCTTTTGTCCACTCTGAAGTATATCCCAACCTGTATGTACAGCGCGGAATACATAATCATCGAGATCGAACGGCGAGTTAAATACCGCCATGCACGCATCACCGATGAACTTGTCTATTGTTCCTTTGTTCTTGAAGACGGCCTCCGTAACAACGGCAAAATACTCATTGAGAATATTTACGACCTCCTCGGGACTAAGGTTCTCTGACATTGATGTAAATCCACGAATATCAATGAAAAGAACAGCGATGTCTTTGTTGCGGCCGCCAAGGTTAAGAACGAAATCGCCCTGACCGGCAACTTCCTTAACGATTTCGGGAGCAACATACATCTTAAACGCATCGGAAACTTTCTTTTTGGCTGCTCGCTCTTTCAAGTAATGGTGAACAACCATTCCGATATATGATAATATGATCGCCAACATATACGAAAACTGATCTATAACAATACCGTTTTCATATAAAGTTCTTCCGAGAACGATGTTTGCAACAAGCATTATTAATGAAAGTATCGCACTTACCGGAAGTGATAGGAAACAAATAATAAAGAAGATCAATCCGGTTACAATACCATAAACAATACCCATAGAAATTGAATTGGCATCTGTCTGATAATCCCCGTCATAAATCGCTTCCAAGATATTTGCATGAATCTCAACTCCGTACATTGTATGTCTATAATCCGCAGGAGTAAAGAAATCGTCCTGGAATCCGGTTGAAGTTCCACCGACAAACACAATTTTATCCTTAAAAGCTCTGGGATCGACTTCACCGTTCAAAACATCAACAAACGACACCGTTTCAAACTCTCCTGGAGGTCCCGCATAAGAGAAACGTAACTGTACCGGAATTCCGTCTTCACTGAATTTGGTATATTCGATTCCATTTTGTTCGCAGTAATATTTATATGCTGCATAAGCAAGACAATCGCCTGAATATTCAGGATTTTTAAAACAAGGTATAAATGTTCTTATAAACTTATCATATGCACTGTTGTTATTTGTGAACGCTCTCTTCGGGTTAAGGGCTTCAAGTTCGGGGAAAAGCTTTCCAACGGTTGTAATATGAGCTGTATCAAGACGTTTTACACCGTTCTCTTCGGTAATGATCTGCTCATCAAACTCAAGCCTTTCACCAAAGATGCATTTTCCATATTTTTGGATCTGCTCAATAAATGCGGCATCACCTTCGGGAGTTTTGGGGCCGGAAAACAAAATATCGAATACAATCTCTGCCGGTGCGTATTCATCGGTACAAATTATCTCCAAAAGTTTTGCGTAATAACTTCTGTCCCATTGCTCGTAATCTCCGAGTCCGCCCTCTTCCAAATTACTGAGAGTAGGCTCGTCTATACCGATGATCGTAATAGGAAGATCGATCTGTTTATGCTGCATATACGCAATATCAAATATATAATTATCTATAGTCCTGAACAAACCCAAATATTCAAACAAAAAAACGAATACTAAAATAGCGACGGAAATTAGTATTCTTCTGACAAGAGATATTTTTTTAATATTTAATATATCTTTAATGCTTTTCATATAAGATACTCCCCTTCTCCTATGATAATACACAAAAATATGCTACACACGCTTCAATTATATCTCAAAGTAAACTCAATATCAAATGAAAGATAAAGTGATAGACATGAAACTGTAAATATTTCATGTCTATCACTTTAATATAATTATTTGACTTTATAACAGTTAATTCCTGAAAAAGATCAGCATTTTCCGTTATCAAATGCTTCCTGAACCGCTACTGCGACTGCTACCGTTGCACCGACCATGGGGTTGTTACCCATTCCGATAAGACCCATCATCTCAACGTGTGCGGGAACCGATGAAGAACCTGCGAACTGAGCGTCGCTGTGCATACGGCCCATAGTATCTGTCATACCGTAAGAAGCAGGACCTGCTGCCATGTTATCGGGATGAAGTGTACGACCTGTTCCGCCGCCCGATGCTACCGAGAAGTACTTCTTGCCCTTCTCGTTGCATTCCTTCTTGTATGTACCTGCAACGGGATGCTGGAAACGTGTGGGATTGGTCGAGTTACCGGTGATCGATACGTCAACGCCTTCCTTCCACATGATCGCAACGCCTTCCGTAACGTCGTCTGCACCATAGCAGTTAACCTTTGCACGGGGACCGTTTGAATAAGCTGTACGCTTGATCTCTTTTACTTCACCCGAGAAGTAATCCATCTCCGTCTCTACGAATGTAAATCCGTTGATACGTGAAATGATCTGAGCTGCGTCTTTTCCGAGACCGTTAAGGATAACCCTGAGTGGCTTCTTACGTACGCGGTTTGCCTTCTCGGCAATACCGATTGCACCTTCGGCTGCAGCAAAGGACTCATGTCCGGCAAGGAAGCAGAAGCAATCTGTCTCTTCTTCAAGAAGCATTTTGCCGAGGTTTCCGTGTCCGAGACCTACCTTACGATGATCTGCAACAGAACCGGGAATACAGAAAGCCTGAAGGCCTTCGCCTATAGCTGCCGAAGCATCGGCTGCCCTCTTGCATCCCTTCTTAATCGCAATAGCTGCACCTACTGTATATGCCCAGCAAGCATTCTCAAAGCAGATCGGCTGGATTTTTTTAACAAGCGCATAAACATCTATGCCTGCATTTTTGCAGATAGTTTCACATTCCTCAACAGAGGAGATGCCATATCCCTTGATGACCTTATTTATCTGGTCAATTCTTCTCTCATATGATTCAAATAATGCCATATTAGTCTCCTCCTAATCATTCTTTTCTGGGGTCGATGATCTTTACGGCATCGTCAACACGGCCATATTGTCCTTTAGCTTTTTCCCAAGCTGTGGTGGGATCATCTCCTTTTTTGATGAAATCAGTCATTTTTCCGAGACTAACAAACTGGTACCCAATGATCTCGTCATTCTCATCAAGAGCGATACCTGTAACGTAGCCCTCAGCCATTTCAAGATATCTGGGGCCCTTCTTGAGAGTACCATACATTGTACCAACCTGGCTTCTGAGTCCTTTTCCGAGGTCTTCAAGGCCTGCACCGACGGGAAGACCGTCATCAGAAAATGCAGACTGAGTACGACCATAGATTATCTGAAGTGCGAGCTCTCTCATTGCTGTATTGATCGCATCGCAAACAAGGTCGGAATTCATAGCCTCAAGAACTGTCTTGCCGGGAAGAATTTCTGCTGCCATAGCTGCAGAATGGGTCATACCCGAACAACCGATAGTCTCTACGAGTGCTTCCTGAATAACTCCGTCCTTTACATTAAGGGAAAGCTTACAAGCTCCCTGCTGGGGTGCACACCAACCAATGCCATGTGTAAAGCCGTTAATTTCCTCAACCTTTTTAACCTTGGTCCATTTTCCTTCCTGAGGGATAGGAGCCGGATCATGCTTTGCACCTTTGGCAACGGGGCACATCATTTCAACTTCATGAGTATAGATCATGTTGAAACTCCTTTCGGTATTTAATTTTTATAAACCAGATCGACCATTTGCCGAACTAATTTGCCGGGGGATATTTTCTCACAATTATTTGTAAAAGTAAAGAGCTGGTAAATACCTCCTGATCTCATTTACCTTATTTCTTTTTTGTATATTTAGCCAGCGTCCTGATCAGTTCGTTATTATTGATCGGCTTTGTGAGATGGTCATTCATTCCGCTGCTCAATGCTCTCTTCTTGTCTTCCTCAAAAGCATTTGCAGTCATGGCGATTATCGGAATATCCTTTATCTTTTTGTACGGAAGATGCCTAATCTCTGCAGTTGCTTTATAACCGTCCATATAGGGCATCTGAATATCCATAAGTATTACGTCATACGGGACTTTTTTGTTTTCTATAACTTTGGAAACCGCAACCGATCCGTCTTCTGCTTCATGAACAGTTATTCCCTCACTCTCAAGAATATCCTTTGCGATCTCACGGTTTAACTCATTGTCTTCAACCAGGAGAACTTTAAGACCTTCAAGCGAAATACTCTCGGTCTCTTCAGCTTCATCTATTTTTTCCGGCTGATCGGTACTGTTTCGGAAAGAGAACCTTATAGTAACGTTTGTTCCTACATTAAGCTCACTGTCGATGGTGATCGTTCCGTTCATCATCCGTACAAGCTCCTGGGTGATCGCCATACCCAGTCCGGAGCCCTGAATTCCTGATACCGTTGATGATTTTTCTCTGCTGAACGATTCGAATACATGCTCAACAAAGTCTTTGCTCATACCTATACCGTTATCGGAAACCTTCATTTCGAAAGATGTATAACCGGGTTTCATTGACATCACTTTATTTATCGCGAAAATGATCGTCCCACCGGGTTTTGTATATTTAATGGAATTACCGATAACGTTAATGAGAATTTGGGAAATTCTCAGTCCGTCGGCATATACGTTGGCATTCTTAAGCCCTTTAAACTTCTTTATCAATTTAAGACCGTTATTCTCGGCATTTTCACGTACTATGGAAAGGATAGAATCCGCAAGTTTTTCCATATTGACGCTGTTTTCTTCAATAGTGACCTTGCCGCTTTCGATTCTTGCCATATCAAGTACATCATTTATAAGTGCGACAAGATGCTTACCTGAAATATCGATCTTATCAAGACATTCTTTCGTTTTTTCTTTATCATCGATATACTTAAGAGCCATGTTTGCAAATCCCATGATCGCATTCATAGGCGTTCTGATATCATGTGACATATTAAAGAGAAATGAACTTTTTGCTTTGTTGGCGGCTTCCGCCCTGGCTTTTGCTTCCTCAAGCTGAAGCTGACGTTCGTTTTCACGTCTGATCTCGATATCCTTATTTGCGAACGCAAGAGCAACTGCTTTGGGAATACGATCGTTACCGACTTTGACGAACTTCATTTCACAATACTGAGGATTACCGTCGTTTGAAGATCTGAAATTAACAGTATATGATTTCTGGTCCGTCAGATTGGAAATGATATTTGAAATCGAGCCTGAAGCTCTCATCATTTTTTTATCGTCTTCATAGATATATTTTGTGACATAAAGCTCATAAGCATCCGAATATCTGATTCCTCTTCTGAATATTCCTCCGAGATCTCTTTCGAGGTCATCGTTCATTGAATAAGTTGTAAGCTTATCCGTAATAAGATCTACGTAATATACGGAAGAATACTCACTGGCCAAAATCTCGATGATCTGATGATTTCGCCTGAGTTCTTCTTCTCTGCGAACACGCTCATGATCTTTTTCATCAAGCTCCAGCTGATCGATCCTGGCCTTACGCAACATACCTTCGATCGTATTTCTTTGCTCAAGCTCATGCCTCATTTCTTCATCTATGTTTCGTATTCCGCAGATCACAATATGCTCATTGGAATCGGAGTAGTTTTTTATGATCTTAACCTGATAATACTTAACAGATCCTTCTATTGAGGCTCTGTACGTAAATACAAAGATATTGCCGAGAGAAAGCTCGGAAATGATCGATTCTTTGCTTAACCTGAAGCGAAACTTTTCCCTGTCTCCGACAAAAACATAATTTTGAGCGAACACATCGACTCTTTCGGCAAATCCGAGATTATTGCTAAGTGAAATATAGTTCGAAAAGGTATCGTTTACACGGACCGTCGTTGCAATATCGGTATCAAGGTTGATATATGAGATCAATCCGAAATCAACCGCAAGAGAATTGATGATAATATCTTTAAAGTCATTGGCCTTTTCGCTTATAACGGCTTTGGTTTCGTCCTTCAGCGTAACAATGGCATTGATCTCATCATTTTCTTCATACATATAAAAGGTAACTTCGAAATACTGATCTTTTTCATCGCTGTCAAGAGCATGAATTTTTTTTCTGACTTTATGATTTCCGGACCCGAATTCCGATATGAGCCTGTCCGGTTTCGCAAAATCAACCGTTTCGGCTGCGTCATAAACTCTGTGGCGTGTTACATATGACCTGATATAACCCAAATAAGATTCTGAGCTTACATCTCGAGATAAGATTGTGAAACCGTCCGGTCCTTTTGAATAAAGGCCTTCGACCATTGTGTTTTTTGTAAGATTGCACACAAAATAACCGATACAATCGGAAAAAACTGTATCGAATAGTCCCGGACTACGTTCGCTGATCTTTTGCATGATGATCATTCCTTTGTTACAATCACTCCACCTGTCTTATAGATTGAATTTGACGGTACAAATCCTCTTACCATAGACAAAGGATAAACATTACTTCCTTTACCGATCACAGTACCGGGATTGAGGACGCTGTTGCAGCCGACTTCAACGTTGTCGCCGAGCATGGCTCCGAATTTTTTGAGGCCCGTCTCAATCTTATTGCCTTCAAATGTAACGGTAACAAGAGTTTTGTCAGATTTAACGTTTGAAGTAATGGAACCGGCGCCCATATGCGACTTAAATCCAAGTACCGAATCACCTACATAATTAAAATGAGGAACCTGAACTTTATTAAACAGGATCGCATTTTTTACTTCGCAAGAATTACCGAGCACAGCACCTTCTCCGATAATGGCTTTACCTCTTATAAATGCGCAATGTCTGACTTCGGCGTCCTTACATATGATGCAAGGTCCCGTTATAGAAGCCGAAGGTGCAACTTTGGCGGTTTTATGAATAAATACTCCATCACCGCGGCTTTCATATTCATCAGATGAAAGTGACTGTGATAAAGTTGTGATAAACTCGCCGATAAGCGGTAAAACTTCCCACGGATAGGTCTTGCCTTTGAAAAGTTCTTCCGCGATAGTGTTTGAAGTGTCAAAAAGATCTTTAATTTTAATGCTTTCCATATTATTCCCCTCTATTCATTTTTCAGGAGCATTTGCCCCGATAATTTAAAAACTTTAATATTCCCTTATCATTCGCTGAGCTTTCTTATCTCTCTGTCAAACTTCTCATAAAGAGCTTTGGCCTCTTCCATATTCTTTCCGCGTATTCCGAAGTAGAACTTGATCTTGGGTTCAGTTCCGGAAGGTCTGGCACAGCACCACTGATCGTTTTCAAGTACGTAATAAAGAACATTTGACTTGGGAAGTCCGGTTGCTTTCTTCTCCCCTGTAACGGTTGAAATGACAAAATCGTTCAGGTAATCTCTTCTCTCCAAAACTTTGGCTCCCGCAAGTGAATCTATCGGATTCTGCCTGAGATTTTCAAGGATTGCCTTGATCCGCTCCGCTCCGTCAACACCCTTCATTGTGATCGAAACGGCACCTTCCATGTAATAACCGTATTTTTCATACATGTCAAGCATTTTATCGTACAGAGTAAGTCCTTTTAGTCTGTAATAAGATGCTGCTTCGCAAAGTGCCATAACAGCAACGATCGCATCTTTATCTCTTGCATGTGTACCAACAAGACATCCGTACGACTCCTCATATCCGAAAAGATATGTGTTATCCTTTTTCCCCTGCTCAAAGAGTTTGATCTGCTCTCCGATGTATTTGAAACCGGTCAGTACCTCGATCAGATCGCAACCGTAAGCATCGGCAACTCTGTCGCACATGTTGGAAGAAACGATCGTCTTAACAACAGCACCGTTTTTGGGAAGGATCCCGAGTTCCTTTTTGGTTGAAAGCTGGTACTCGCAAATAAGCGTTCCGCTCATGTTTCCTGTAAACGGTACATATTCACCCGTAGCGGAATTCTTTGCATAAACGCCGAGTCTGTCGGCATCCGGATCGGTCGCGAGTATAAGATCCGCATCAACCTTCTTTGCAAGAGCAAGTGCAAGTTTATAAACATTGGGATCTTCGGGATTCGGATATCCGACTGTAGGGAAATCTCCGTCCGGTTTTTCCTGTTCGGGAACAACATAAACATTTTTAAAGCCGAGTCTGTCAAGAATTCGAGTAACAGGCATAAGTCCGGTTCCATGAAGCGGAGTATAAACTATCTTCATATCGGAAGCCGCCTTGACAACATCAGGTCTTAAAACAAGTTTCTCAAGCGTATCGATATATTTATCGTCTATTTCCTTGCCTATCGTATTGTATAAACCTTTCTTCTCGGCTTCTTCAAGACTCATGGTCTTAAGCTTTGAGAAATCGGTGATTGAATTGACTTTAGTGATAATTTCATCATCGAGAGGTGCTGTGATCTGAGCACCGTCTTCCCAGTATACTTTATAACCGTTATATTCGGGAGGATTATGACTTGCCGTTACAACGATACCTGCGGTACATCCGAGCGTTCTGAGCGCAAATGAAAGCTCGGGAGTGGGACGAAGTGATTCAAATCTGTATGTTTTTATTCCGTTGGCATTGAGGGTAAGAGCAGCTTCACGACTGAATTCCACAGACATATGACGTGAATCGTATGCTATCGCAACTCCTTTTGCGGCGGCGCCGACAGAATTTATAACATCCGCAAGCCCTTGTGAAGCTTTTCTGACCGTATAAATGTTCATTCTGTTTGTTCCTGCACCGATAACACCACGCAGTCCGCCCGTTCCGAATTCAAGATTCTTAAAGAATCTGTCCCTGATCTCATTTTCATCGTTTTTGATGCTTTCAAGCTCTTTATGTGTTTCGGCATCAAAAGTATCGGCAGTAAGCCAATAATTATATTCCTTCATATAGTCGTTCATACTGTCTTCTCCTTTTAGAATTTGAGATTGACTTTTTCCCCATATACACATGAACAAAATTCATTCTTTGATATATGGGATAATCATAGATATTTTACCACAATGTGAAATCTGAGTAAAGAAGACTTTGATATTTATGTGCTGATTTCTCCATTAAAGATGAATACTTAAAGAGAAACCTTATACTATTGTGAATGAAATCAGATAAAATTATCACAGTTTGTATATATTAGGGTTGCAGTTTTGACATTTTATTAGTATAATAATGATAGGATATAAGGCGATAATAGGCATATAGCTAGTTTCTGTTTTCCACGTATTTATGCCGGAAAGGAGGATGTAGATATGGATATCGATCTGTCTAATTATATCAATACCACAGTAAGTGAAGACCAAATGACCGCTTATATCTATATTTCATCGGAAACGGCAGAAAACGGTGTTATTCCTGCCGATTCGATCACTCCCGAAAATCTTCGTGATTTTCTGTCGTCTCGCGGAATCAAAGCAGGCATTGATAAAACTCTTCTGCAATCTATCCTTATTAACAGATTATTCGACCGTAAACATCTTATTGCCAAAGGGAAACCTGCTGAGGACGGAAAAGACGGTTTCTTTACTCTTCTCTTCAAAACAGAGATAGACAATCACCCCAAAGTTCTCGAAGACGGTTCGGTTGACTATCATAACATCGATCTTTATGAGCCGGTTCACGAAGGTATGAAGATTGCCGAATACACTCCCGCCACTACAGGTCATTTCGGATATAATGTTGCGGGGGGAGTTATCAACTGTACTAACGGACGTGAACTCGCTCCTCTCAAAGGTACCGGCTTTACTGTTTCTGATGATAACAAAACATATTACTCTGCCCTTGACGGCAAGATTGAATATAAAAACGATACTCTTACCATAACAAATGTCCTTGATATTCCCGGCGATGTTGATCTCACAACAGGTGATGTCGTATTTAACGGCGACATAATCATTCATGGTAACGTATATATGGGCGCCGTTATAAAATCAAAAAATAATATTACCATTATGGGTAATGTTGAAGGTGCAATGCTCTACGCCGGCGGCGATGTACAACTTAAAGCCGGAATGCAGGGCGGCGGGAAAGGTTATGTTGAGGCAGACGGAAACATATGCGGTAAATTCTTTGAGCAGACCAAGATACGTTGCAACGGAAGTATAAACGTCAATTCCATGATGAATTGTGACGTCTTCTGCTGCGGTGATATAACGATCTCCGGTCGTCACGGCATAATTGTCGGCGGTACCACAATGACTCAAGGTAATATAACCGCAACTGTCATCGGAAACATGGCAGAAGTCAAGACTGTTATCGCAGCAGGTGTGAATGAAAAGCTTGTAAAAGAGATAAATGCACTCGAAAGCGAAATTAAAACTGTAAAAGAAGCTCATTCCAAGCATGAAAGGATCCTCGATATGCTTAAGTCTATCAAGAATCCTTCCGAAAAAGATAAGCTTACAAAGATGCTTGAACAGGTCATTCAATCCATGCAGGAACTTGATCATAAGCTCTCCGGTCTTAACAGTGAGCTTGAAGCCAAGCTTTTCCAGACACAGAATTATTCAAAATCAAAAATCACGGTACAAAAGTATCTTTATCCGAATGTCCATGTTACGCTTAACGGACTTCACTACATATCAAAGGATACATTCACCAACGTATATCTCACCGAATCCGCCGGTGAGGTCGCAGTCATTAATGATATACATAATAAATGATATACATAATTAATGATGTAATATGATAAATATGATCATTGCTGTTATATAATAAATATAATCAATGATATTATATGATAAACATTAAAAAAGAGCAGCTCGGGCTGCTCTTTTTGTGTTCAAAGATATGATCATTTGGTCTCTTCTTTTACACATATATAAATCTTTATGTATTCATCACTGTTGATCTCAACGGGAATGGCAATCGCCGGAATATCCGATTGAAGTTTCAGCTTTTTACCATGCATGCATAAAGGAGGTGTGATATCAAAAATAATGTTCATCATAGAAAACACAGTGGCTGTATTTCCGAGTATCATATTTCCGAGTTCTCCGAGAGCCGAACACGCCATGGGATCAAGCGTTTCAACGGGCATGCCCATCATCATGACGCTTGCAATATTCATCGCTTTTTTATCGGTCATTTTAAAGAATACCTGACCCTTCATAGCACCGGTTACACCGACCTGAATAAGAAACGTATCTTCCGGAAAATCGAGGTCCGCGAGTGAAGGCTTACCGACTTTTCCGCCGGCCAGCCCAAGTGTTTCCAAAATAGTAAGTGTTGACTGAAGAAATGGATTTATATACTTAATATCAAGTGCTTGAGCCATATGATATTCTCCTTCTCTATTATCGATATTCGAAAACACATTTCACGTTTTGAAATATATTAACATATTATCGTAAAAATAGCAAGTAGAAAAGGAATAAAATTGTCAAACACAAACCAAGGCTTATAAATAACAAATTTGCAGATATCGAAGACGCGACCACCTCATCTTTTTCTTGTATTTCTCGTATTTTATTATGAGCGTTATCAAGCTTCGGATGCTTTTTATCTGTTATATCCTTAAATGCTTTAGCCTTGGTTACGGTTACTATACGGTCAAATAAATTGCCGAATATCTTTGCCGTTAATTTTGAAAACTTCATTACATAGCGCGCTATAAACTCAGGTAATGTATTTGCAAAGAATCTGCATACAAAACCCAAAACGGCGGGTAATATCTTAAGAAGTAACGGCCTGTATATAACCTCTTCGATATCAAGCCATAAAGGCCATCTTTGGATGTAAATCCTTCCTTTCACATCATCTTTTACAGTAAGGAATCTTCGTATCACAAAAATGTATATAACTGCACCGAATGCTAAAGAGATTGCAGATCCTTTAAGGTTTTCAAGTGAAAATATGCTCAAATTCCGAAGGATTTCTTCACTTTCTCCGCTGAGAGAAAAATTGTTAAAGTTTCCCATAAACACACCCAGTCCTCTTATAAAGAGATTCGGAAAAAGGCCGAAGAAAAGAATTACAACGGCAGGAAGTAATGCGCTTAAATAGCTTATAAAACGAATTTTTTCATTTTTATGTAAAACCTTTCTCTTGTTTTGAGTTTCAGTACTTAAATCGTGATCTTCCGCAGTTTGTATTTCTTTACCGGGTTTCTCGACAAAAATGGCCACAAAGAGTTTTGTCATATATGCTGCGGTCATACCTCCGCATATAAGGAAAAGCCATTCGCTTATCTCAAGCAATACTGTTCCGCTTTCCGCAATATGAATATATTCGACAAGACCCTCATGAATGAGAGTTTTACTCACATATCCGCTGAAAAGAGGTACTCCGCTTATACCGAGGGCACCTGTAAGGAATATGATCTTAAGGAACGTTTTATCTTGGCCGTAACCGCGAAGTTTATTGAGATCGAGGCTGTGGTTTTTCATGTATATAATTCCTGCGCTGAGGAACAGGCAAAGCTTAAACATCGAATGATTTACCATATACAGAAGTGTTCCGGTAGCGGCAAGTGTACATTCTTCACCCAAAAGAAGGATAAGTGACGCTCCCACTATTATAAATCCGATCTGCGAAACCGATGAACAGGCAAGAGTCTTCTTTATATCTGTTGAAAACAAAGCAGGAAGAGCTCCGGCAAACATTGTTATAAAGCCGAATACATATAGAACGATCCCAAATCCTTCGCTCCCGGCCATTATTTCCATAACAATGATAAGAATACCGAAAATACCGCATTTTGTTAAAACACCTGAAAGCAATGCACTTGCCGGAGCCGGCGCAACAGGATGTGCTTTGGGAAGCCACACATGAAGAGGAAACATACCGGCCTTGGCCGCAAATCCAAACAGAATTGTAACTGCTGATGCAACAAGTCTTTTTACCTCTCCTGCTTCACCTCCCGAAAGGATTTTTCCGCAGTGTTCCTTAAGATCAACAATCCTTAATGTGCCGACAAGGTCATACAGCATAAATAATCCCATCAACATAACAAGACCGCCGATCACCGCAACCGCAAGATATGTTGAACCTGCCCTTACCGCATCCTCTTTTTTTGTATGAACTACAAGTACATAGGAAGTAAACGACATGATCTCAAAAAATATAAATGTTGTATAAAGATCAGCCGAAAGAAATACTCCGAGAGTTGCAAACATAGTCAGAAAGCTGAATATATGATACCTTTTCCTACCTTCCGATCTTCCGAAATATTCGGGAGTGAGCATAGTACTGCACAGCCACATAAAGATCGTAACTGCCGAATATACGATCCTGAAGCCGTCAATCCGAAAATTCATCCCGAATCCGACAAGCGAATCAATATTTATCTCGAACGGAAGCATAGCTTTTCCTCCTATATGAGTTAAAATTTCAAAAATCCTTCAATATGGCCCCATGTAAGACCAAGTATAAATATCACACAAGAAAATAACACGATCGGACAATTCATTTTAAATCCGGGATCATGAGCTTTTTCAATATCTTCTGAGGGCTTTCCGTTTTCGGGGAAAAACGCCCTGACAACAACCGTCATCAGATAGATGGCGGTGAGGATCGCCGATATAATTATTGCGCCTGCACCGATATACGATGCAACGCTTCCCTCTTCTATCGCTGCCTCAATAAGATTATATTTGCTTATAAAACCTGAAAAAGGCGGGATTCCGATAAGGCAAATCGAGCAAACAAGAAAACATGAAAATATGATCTTCATTCTGCGTGCGTAACCGCCTATCTCACTTATAAGCGTTTTGCCCGTTATATGCATTACGGCGCCTATACAGAAAAACAGAGCTATCTTGGTAAGTGCGTGAACAAGAAAATGCGATAACGAGCCGTAAAGCCCCATCGGAGTCATGATACATGCACCGAAAACAACATATGACAGATTACTTATCGTAGAATATGCCAGTCTTTTCTTTATATGAGGCATTCTGACAGCCATATACGAACCGTAAAGTATTGTAAGTATGCAAAATCCCATAGCCGCATACTGCGCATATGTTCCCCTGAGAAGATCCGCCCCGAAAGAATAATAAATAAGTCTTATAACTGCAAATGCGCCTGCTTTAACGACGGCGACAGCATGCAGAAGCGCCGTTACCGGAGTAGGTGCCACAGCTGCGTGTATAAGCCATTTTCCGAAAGGCATTATGGCGGCTTTAACACCGAAACCAAGGAACATTATAAGAAACATTACCGGGATAAGCCCGCTGTATTTCGAAGACACACCGGAAAGGAATCCGCCCGCCGTAAACGTAACGGTCCCCGAAATATTGAGTATTACTATTATACCCATGAGTGCAAAGCCCGCACCGCCAAGCATATACACCAGATACTTTCTGCCCGCCGAAACAGCTTCTTTCGACCTCTCGTGCATTACAAGAGGGAATGTAAAGAGTGTTATCAGTTCGTAGAATATATACATTGTAAATAGATCACCGGAGAACGATACACCAAGAACCGCACCAAGCGTCATCATAAAGAATGCAAAAAACGAATTCTTGTTTTCCTCGTTTTCCATATATTCATACGCATAAAGCAGACTGAACGGCCATAATACTGAAACGATAAGTCCGAAGAATCGGGACATTCCATCGATACCGAAAGAAATCCTGAGTGCAAAACCGGTATCATATAGAACGAATGACTCTCCGTATCCGGTACACAAAGCACCGATCACAAGTCCGAGATTTATGACCGATACGATAAAAGTAAATATATTCCTGACTTTTTCACTTTTAAGCTTCAGAAACAGTACAAGTACTCCACATACGATCGGGAGCAATACAGCCGCAAGAAGCAAAAGTTTATAAAGCATAACGCACTCTCCTCTACAGATGCTCAGATCAAATAACAAATCTGTCCGACAGTCTCTCTGTTTATCTAAATATCATGGGATCATACTTCCTGCGATCCCCTCAAGGAATCCTGTTATAATACCCGGGAAAATACCGAGAAGTAAAGCAAGTGCAGCAAGCAGGATCACCGGGACAAGAGAAAGCGGACGCGCCTCATGAGAGAAAGGCTTTTCCTGATTTTCGCTTTTCCCTTTAAAAAATCCATCGATCATTACGGGGAGCAGATACCCCGCCGTTAGCAATGCGCTTATCAGAAGAACTGCGGGTCCGATATAAGCAAACGCTCCGGTCCCTGAAGTAAGGGCGCCTTCAGCCAGAAACCATTTGCTGATAAATCCGCTCGCGGGGGGGATTCCTATAAGCGCTACCGACGCGATAGTAAAACTTATGATTGAAACAGGCATCTTTCTTCCGATACCGTTTAACTCATCACATGAGGTGGCTCCGGTATTATGTATGATCACACCGGACACAAGGAAAAGGTCGTCTTTAATGATCGAATGGAAAATAACATGAAGAAGTGCTCCGAGTATTGCTACGGGATTTAACAACGAAAGTCCGAACAAAACATATGAAACCTGGCTCACGGTTGAAAAAGCAAGTCTCTTTTTCAGTCCTTTTTCACAGAATGCAAGCATAGATCCCATAAACACAGTGATAAGCGCAAGTATCATCCATGTATATTGAACCCATGTACCTTTTATCATATCTGCGCCGACACTGTAAAAAACAACTCTTATAATTGCCAGTACACCGGATTTTGTAATTATACCGGAAAGAAGCGCACTTGCCGGAGCCGGTGCAATGGGATGTGCAACGGGCAGCCAGTCATGCATCGGGAAGAGACCTGCCTTACAACCGAAGCCTATTATTGCAAGCAGAACAAATATAAGTAAAAGTCC
Source organism: Lachnospiraceae bacterium (assembly GCA_024693545.1). Taxonomy (GTDB): domain Bacteria; phylum Bacillota; class Clostridia; order Lachnospirales; family Lachnospiraceae; genus RUG11977. The sequence goes on along the minus strand of JAILKT010000042.1, from coordinate 43,711 downwards.
TTCTTTGCCGCTTACCAGAGAAGGATCGAGAAATCCTCCTGCTTTAAATTCGTGCCCGGTACTCATGGAATAAATAACGAATATGGCCATAAGCGACAGAAGCGCCCCGCCGATCGAATAAAACAGATATTTATAACCTGCCTTTATCGCTTCTTTTGTAAGACTGTGAAGTACAAGAGGAAGCGAGAATAGCGTCATCATCTCATAGAACAGATAAAGAGATATAAGATCTGCCGAATAATACATTCCGGAAAGAATTCCTATCAGGCACATATAAAACAGGTAAAACCGTTTGGTATTCTCCTCATGTTTCATATAATCAAAAGAATAGAATCCCACTGTTACAAACATAAACGACATGAGGATTGCAAAAACAAGCGATAAGTTATCGGCCTTGAAAGTCAGAGATATATTATCGGTGATCCTGACAAGCACAAATCTAAGCTCTTCGCCGGCCGAAAAAACGGCCACAAGAACATTCAAAAGTGCGCTGACGCACATCACAATTCCCGTATAAAGACAGACGCCTCGGTATGTTCCGATCTTTTTCCTTACAAAAAGGAAAAAGAGGGCACATACAAGCGGGAAAAACACAGATAAAGGAAGTAAAATGCTCATATACGATCACCGTTCTTAATTAAATACATTAAGTCCTTTCGTTAATATGGATGTCAAAAGCTTTGGTGCAACGCCGATATACAGATTTAAAACAGCCAGAACGGAAACGCTCACTCCGTGAACGATACGCTCATAGCGGGTAGGTAAGAATTCTGCCTCTTCTTTAGCTGTATCTCCGCCGGCTATGGAATTTTCCCGATCTTTGTCTTCGAATCCACCGAATGCATAAAGATTAATAATGCATCTGAAGAAATATATAACGTTAAGAATGGTACTTATCGCTATAGCACAAATAGCGATATACATTTTATATCCCTCGCCGAACGATGCATTGGCAAGCAGCATTTTAGCAATAAAGCCTGCAAAAAGCGGGAACCCGACAATCGAAAGTGCGGCAGCGGTAAAAGCAGCCGAAGAAACCGGATGCTTATGTCCCATTCCTTTAATGTCCCTTATCCTGATATCCTCTTTTTTCCCTGTAAAAGACGAAGCAGACATAAACAGAAGCGATTTTGTTAATCCGTGGGTGATTATATGGAATATCGCCGCAACCATTCCGGCATCATTTGCTATTCCTATTCCCATAAAGATATATCCAATCTGCGAAACAGAGGAATATGCCGTCATCCTTCTTAAATGCTCAGACCTGATTGCCGAAACCGATCCCATGATCATAGCCGCAACTCCGGCTATAAATATAAGATCAAAAACTCCTGTCTCTTTAAAGACTTCGAATCCGATAACTCTGTAGATAAGCTTGATCAGCAGGAAAATATATCCCTTTGATACCATGCCAGAAAGCATTGCGGATGACGGAGCGATCGAAACGGCATACGCATCCGGTATCCAGAGATGAAAAGGAAAAAGACCGGATTTTATAGAAAGCCCGACAGTCATCAAAGCTGTAATTATCGTAAGAGTTACTATATGGCTGCCGTCGGAGAACAGCTCTGAAACGGAATCGAAGATATTTTCCATAAGAAGATGGCCCGTTATAGAGTAAAGCAGTGTTGTTCCTATAAGGAACAGCCCCGAGCCAACCAAACTGACCACCATATATCTCACAGCTGAAGCGATCGCTCTTCCGGTATTTTTTATCATGATCAGACCACAGCCCGCGATCGTATTTATCTCGATAAAAACATATCCGGTAAATATATCGTTTGTATATATAAGAGCCAAAAGAGACGCTTCCATCAGACAGGTTATCAGATAAAACAGATTTTGCTTTGTATCGTCAACCTGCGTCCTGATCGATGTTTTACCGGTTGTCATTGAAAGAAGGGCAATAATACAAGTGAAAACCGCCATAATGCCTTCAAGTTCTCCGGCTCTTATCTCATTACCCCATGGTGCGGGGAAATGACCCATCATATAAACAAAACTCTCTCCGCTCATGTGCAGCCACGCCGTTAAAACAACAGACATTATAAGCGTTATGGAAATTGCTGCTTTGGCAACTATGCCGGCTGCTTTTCGCCCCAGCATAAACGTTGCCAGAGCCGCAAACATACAGAGCATTATAGAAAAGAACGGGAAATTCATAACAAAATCCATTTTACTGATTCTCCTATAAAACAGCTGATCAATGTATCATTTCACTAGTACCTCAAAAAACGAGGGGTACTCTTCTATTTTTCAGATTCCTCTTTTTCCCGACGTACCTTCATCAGAATTTCGTCAAGATCAAGGGTTTTATATTTTCTGTAAAGTCTTACGGTCATCGAAAGCATAAGTGCGGTTACGCTTACAGATACAACGATCCCGGTAAGCACGAGTCCGCTGGGGATAGGATTTATATATGTCACAGCATTTTCGCTTCCGTCCGTAAGGATGGGCGCTATCCTGCCGCTTATATAACCCTGTGAGGCCAGAAGCAGGTATATTGAAACATCCATAATGTTTATACCGATGATCTTTTTTATCAGGTTCTTTTGAAACAAAAGATTTGAAAAACCGATAACAAACAGAATAGCCGCAACAATATCATTAAAATGATTATAAATCTGTTCAAGCATTATCAGATCTTCCCCCTTCTCATCAGACTGAAGAAAGAATACATTGTACAGGCAACAACAAGGCCGACACATATATTCAGTATCAATATAAGACCACTGCTCAAAATGTTTCCCGGTGTACCGAGCGGTATTCCGGATTCAAGATGATTGGCTCCGGTAAAGAATGAATAGCTCTTTGCCAGGCAATATACCATAAGCGATACAAACGTAATGATACCCGCGCTTCTTTTATTGAGGAAACGCTCCATTTTATCAAAGCCGAATGAAACCGACGCAAGAATAAAACCGCTTCCGACTATCGCACCGCCCGAAAAACCCCCTCCGGGTGAAAGATGTCCGTTGAGTATGACATATAACCCGAATATAAGAATAAACGGCACTGCAAATTTCGCTACGGTTTTAAGTATAACATCGTTCTTGATCCTTTTTGGTTCAATTTCGTGTTCCTCCCGGAGTTCTTCGTAATATTCCTTGCATTCGGGAAGCTTAGAGCTGTCACTGTCCGATCCTTCTATTGCATCCGGTGTCTTTTTTCTGCGGTACTTTCGTGGAAGAGGCTTTTGAACAAGCAAAAGAACCATAACGCATATTGTTGCGGCAAACAGCACATTTGATTCGCCGAAAGTGTCAAATGCTCTGTAATCGAGGATCATACCGGCAACAAAATTTACTGCACCCGTTTCTTCGATTCCGCTTTCTATATATCGTTCGGCTACAATGTTTTCTCCCGGATGCTCCGAAGAAAAAAGGCCCGGCATATCAAGCATACATATAATAAGTGAAGCCGCGAGACAAACCATAAGGATCGACGCTACGATCCTGAATATCAAATACAGCTTTCTGTTGTCTTTATTATTTAGATCTTTCATCTTCTAACCTCGAATCGTCATCGGACTTATCATCCGCATCCTTAATAGACCCAATTTTTTTCAAAGTCGCATAGAATAAAAGCCCTGTCACTCCGGCTCCGACTGCGGCCTCTGTTATTGCGAGATCCGGTGACTCAAGAAGCATCCAGATAACAGCAACTACAAGACTGAAAGAGCCAAATACAATGACAGAAGCCGTAAGGCTTTTGATAAAGCTGACAACGACAGCGCACACAATAAGCACTATCAGGAGTATCATCATAAGAATATCCATAAGCAACTCCCGTAAAAACCATGAAAACCAACAATTCTCATATCGTAAATTCTTCTTTATAGAACAAAAACATTTTACATTATTTTGTGAAAAAGTAAAGCAGTGATAAAAGAAACGATAATAAAAGCCCAAATTATAATATTGATAATAGTAACCGGATTGTTTATCATAAATATGTTTCAAATAATTGCAACTGCTTAGCTACAATAATATTTTTGATTGCGAGGATGCCTTTTATGAATTCTGCAAATATACACTTACGTCTCAGTTCGCTTCGCCGTGTTATGAAAAATAACAGCGTTGATATTTATATATGTACCGTCGGCGACCATCATATGTCCGAATATGTATGTGATCACTTTAAGATACTTGAATTTTTCAGTGGCTTTTCCGGTTCAAGAGCTACGCTTGTTGTTAATGCCGAAGAAGCATTTTTATTTACCGACGGCAGATATTTCCTTGAAGCGGAAAAAGTTCTTATCGGAACAGGCATAACGCTTATGCGAGAAGGCGTAAAAGATGTCCCTTCATTAAAAGATCTCCTTATCGACATGCTTTCTTCAAACGATACTTTGGGACTTGATTCGAGATTTTTCAGTGTTAAAGCGGTAAAGGACTTTATAAACATATGCGCAGAAAGAGGCGCTCATTTTTTAAGCTCATTTTCTGATCCCGAAAAAATCATATCTCCGCGTGCTTCACTTCCGGAATCAAAGCTTTATATCCTTGATGAAAAATATACAGGCTTAGCAGCGGTTGAAAAACTTGATAAGATCCGGTGTTATATGAAAGATAATGAATGTGATACTCATATCATATGTAATCTTACCGATATAGCATACATTCTTAATCTCAGAGGCTCGGATATACCTTATAACCCTTTGTTTATATCATATCTTTTGATCACGTTAAATGACGCGGTACTGTTTGTATCACCTAAAAGCATTACTTCAGAGGTAAACGTGTATCTTGGCTCTCTCGGTGTGAGTATTAAGAATTATGAAGAATTTTACATATATATAGGTAACCTCTCTTCAAAGCAGATACTTATTGATGAATCACGCGTGAATTATGCTCTTTTTGAAGCGATCGGTCCCCGTAACAATGTTTATTCAAAGATAAATCCCTCAACTCTTCTGAAAGCCATTAAAAACAAAACCGAACAGAATAACCTTCGCAGAGCCAATCTCATTGATGCAATCGCTTTCATTCGTTTTCTATATGAGTTTGAAAAAGAGTTCAATTCCGGAAAATCCTTTTGTGAAAATGATTGTGCGGAGCTGCTTAGAAATAAGCGTCAAATGTCCGAACAATTCATTTGTGAAAGCTTTGCACCTATAATCGCCGCAGGCAGCAATGCGGCTATAGTCCACTACGAACATAAAGGTAACGGTAAAGCTGTTTCCGATAAAGATGTTTTTCTTCTTACCGATACCGGCGGACATTATCTGATCGGAACGACCGATGTTACACGTACCATAGTGATCGGTGAACCTGACAGAGAACAGAAAGAGATATATACAAGGATACTTAAGGCCAATATAGCTATCTCCTCCTGCGTATTCAAAAAAGGAACAACAGGAGCCGGTCTTGATATCCTGGCCAGACGTGAACTTTGGAAAGACGGCCTTGATTACAGACACGGAACAGGACACGGCATCGGGTATCTTCTCAGTGTTCACGAAGGTCCATTTTCACTCAGTTACAATACAAAAATCCCTTCAAATATGATCCCTTTTGAACCCGGTATGCTCGTTTCGGATGAGCCGGGATATTATAAAGACGGTGAATACGGCATCAGAACAGAAAACGATCTCCTTGTTGTACCGTATAAGGAGACCGCTTATGGCGAATTTTATAAATTTGAAGTTTTAACGCTGATACCTTTCGATCCGAAAGCCATGATCCTTTCTATGCTCAGTAATGAAGAAATAGAATATATCAAAGACTATCATAACCGGATCTTTAACGAGATATCAAATTATTTATACGACTTCGAAACAGAATGGTTTATAGCAAAATTCATATCTCCGTTAATGTAGATATTTCCAAGCTTACATTCAAGGAAGTGGTCAACCGGCACATAAACATTATCGAGTGAGATACTGCCTATTCCCACCTGAGCCACCAGTCTGCCGCATGATACATCTTTTATGCTAAGTGAACCGCACCCGATCTCAGCATAAATAAGCTGTGGATTTTTGTATTCCGGGAAGAATATCTTAACCTTTCCGCCCAGCGGATCCAGCAGCTTTGAAGCCGGGGAAACTTTAAAATCAAACAGATCAATATCATCACAGTAATCACCTGTGATCCTTAATATTCCGTCCTTTATAGACACTTTTGTTCCCGGTTCGTATGAATCTTCAAAAACCACCTTATAACTGTCTCCTCTTTCAACAGATACGTCAAAATAGGATGATGTAAGATCAATGCCTATAATTTCTCCCTCTACATTGACTGTATGATCACTCCGGATCTTTGAAGGTATATCATTGCTGTAAAATATAAAATAAGAAGCGATCATTAAACATGCACCGATAACAAAAAGGATAAGGGCAACGATCGAAAGAACTTTTATATGTTTTTTCATACGTTCTCCACCTCCTTCTTTTTTCCAAAGAATATTTTTATAAATCTGACAGGAAGGCTGTAACACTTTATGAGACCGACAAGTATATATTTAAAGACAAGCCTTGTAATGAGTGCAAGGAAGATGCCGCTGCCCGCTCCGAGTATTCCCGCACCGATCAATAACATTGAAGGTGCAAGAGAAATATGAACATTTGATATACCGAGGATTATGAATCCGAGGGAACACATAGCAGCCAGTACACTCGCCATAACCATTGCACCGAATATCAAACATATTGAAGCCACAAGTACGCTAAATATTATGAGCATCAGAACAAAGACAGGTATTCCGAAAGGAATTCCAAGGAATATCGCCTTACATATTCGGGCTGATTTCTTTTCGACCTTAATATCATTGTTAGACACATTCAGTATTATGTCATTATTTACGGCATCCTCAGCAGAACTGTCGGAAGCTTTGATAACCACATCATCACTTATGGGAAGCGCCATATCGCTTGCTTCGGCGGGCATGTTCTGAAACGCATTATCATGTTCTTCAACAGCTGCGTTCGAAAGTGCCGTATCGTTTACTTCAGTCACCGCATTCGAAAGTGCCGTATCGTTTACTTCAGTCGCCGCATTCGGAAGTGCCGTATCGTTTACTTCAGTCGCCGCATTCGGAAGTACCGTATCATTATTTTCCGTATTTTCGATCATCTCTTCAATTACGGGGTTTTCTTCCCTGGCTTTACTGTCCCAATAATCAAAATCCATGCTCATTTTCCAAAAATCCTTTCTTGGAAATACCAAATTCTATTTATAGATGGGTTACCTTCTTCAAAATATTACAGATGGAAATATTTTATTATATGGTATAAAATAAATCAAGCGATGCGAAAATACATCCATGAAAAACGAAAGGAAAAAACAATGAAACAGAATCCAGTTGTAACAATTACCATGAAAGGCGGCGATACGATCAAAGCTGAGCTTTATCCCGATATTGCCCCCAATACCGTAAACAATTTTATATCGCTTGTAAAAAAGGGTTTCTATGACGGAATTATATTCCACAGAGTAATTGCCGGTTTTATGATACAGGGCGGTGATCCCACAGGGACAGGTATGGGCGGTCCGGGATATTCGATCAAAGGAGAATTCTCAGGTAACGGATTTAAAAACGATCTTAAGCATTCTCGCGGAGTGCTCTCAATGGCACGTTCAATGATGCCCGATTCTGCAGGATCACAATTTTTCATCATGCACGAAGATTCTCCTCATCTTGACGGACAATATGCCGCTTTCGGAAAAGTAACGGAAGGAATAGAGATTATAGACAAGATTGCCAATACAAATACAGATTACAGTGACAGGCCTCTTAAAGAACAATGCATGGAAAGTGTGACTGTTGAACTGTTCGGAAACGATTATCCCGAGCCTGAGAAACTTGACTGACATAAAAAAAGCATCCGCGCGGATGCTTTTTTTTCATGTCAATCTGTTTATCATAGCTGAAGGATTAATCTCTCCGTACATCATACCGTTTTTAGAATAAACGGAGCCCGACATAGTCCGATTGACTGCAGTTGCCGATTCTCTCGAAACAGTAAGCGCACGATTCATAACTCTTCCGAAAAATGAATCTTTACCTTTGGTGAGTGTTGAAACATCGGAAAGTGATGCAGAATCAAACTTGCTTTCATCAAACGATAGTTTATTACCTTCACCGACAGTAATACCGATATCGGCAAGAAGTCCGGAATTCTCACTTGTTCCCTTGGTCATCCACAATACATTTCGAAGTACGGAATGATCATCAACCTCACTTCCGGAATCGATCAGTTTGTTATAATTCTCAACTACTTTTTTAAAATTGCTTTTCAGTTCTTCTCTGTTCTCGTTTGTAACTGTAACATTAGAGAAATCAGCAATCGAAGAAGCCAAAGCTTTCGAGTCTGTATTAGCAGCGACAAGGTTGATCTTTTCCTTTTTATCAGAATCAAGCGAATCTGAATTGTCGGAAATAGTCTTGCTTCTCGTAGCGTTTCCGTAATAAGAATTAAGAAGCTTTTTATATGCACCGCTCTTTATAAGATTATAATCGGAAACATTAGGAAATATAGCACCTGAGCCTGACTGCGAGCTTTGTGATGAAAATATCCATTTCATACCTGACGACTGATTGGAATAACCGCCAATAGAATTTAACGACATAATAATGACCTCCTTGTCTTATTATATTGTAAACAACGTATCAAATTTTGGACTCAGTATTATTGAGTCATCTGAAGATTGATGGCATATGACATCTGATAATTATATGCAGTCATTGCCTGCCTGATCACCGGATTGTTATCGGGACGTATATCTTCTCTAACCCGGGCATCATTTTCCTGCTCTTCAATGGTGGGCTGCAACAGCTTATCAAATCCCGGCTCAACTTCATCATCCCGCGGAATATCAACAGGCTCATTGATCGGTAACTCTTCGGTCTCTTCATTAAGAACTTCGATCTGTCCGGGTTCCTCAACAAGTTCAGTCTGAAGAGTCCCTTCAGTTTCCTCAAAGAGCTCAACGTTTTCGATATCAGAAGCAACATTATCATAGATTGTCTGCAACGAATCGTCGGCAACGGGCTCATACAGTTCTTCCTGAAGCCTGGTATCAAATGTATTTGTAATACCGGGAGCATTTTCACCGGAATTATTTATAAAACCGGTCTCAACACCATTTTGTAAACCTGTGTCAGCGACAGCTTCCTCATTAACCGTCTCATCCGTGATCGGGCCTCCCTGAGCTTCTTCGTTGTTTGCAGGTTCAGCAGTATTTGTTTCGGTATAGTCGGATGCGAGTTCGTCATAATACGAAGCAAAATCTTTGGACAATTCAAGCATTGACTGAAGTGCGGCTTTCCCCATGCTCGAGATACTGATATTATATGCAGGTGTATTCTCGGCAACATAAGCCTGTTGCACTTCACGGATAATACTTCGTTCACTTGAGACGCTTTCGGGAGCCTCTACTTTGTTTACGGGATTTGCATGACTGATGGGATAATCATGTCTGTCATTGCTGAACAAACCACGTTCTGTAATAAAAACATTCATACGCAGAGCCTCCTTTCCATAAAATCTCATAGTACCGCATTCTTTTATACTTAGTTTCTCTATACACTAAAAATGTGTCAAATATGTGTCAAATATCGCTTGTATAAAAACTTTTTTTGTAGTATAACATAGATAAGTATCAAATACTTGTATTCATGAGTTTTTAAGCGCATGAATACAAAATCGTTAATTATCATTCGATATCATTATGAAAGGAGAACCGATATGTCATATACAGATCCCAAATTTGCGCCGGTTCTTCCTTACGATCATACCGGATTCGATAATTTTACCATCTACACTCCAACTTCTTACACCAGGGATTTAAGCATTGCCGAGGATGACGAACCGCTTAAAATGCACAATCCCAACATGATCAAATATTTCAGATGTGAATCTATTGAACCTGTCAGGGTTGGCGGAGATTAATATTTTCATTCATTATAGTTTTTATTTTTCATCATAAACCTGAAAAATGAGGAATTTTAAATATGACGATTCATCCATTCCGAGTACGATCGGATGATCCGGTGACTGGGCTCTCGCTTCGACGAGCCTTAATCTTTTATGTGCGTTATCGGCAGCTTTATGCACCGTTTCAAGGAACAGCGCACCGTCCATAAAATGAGAACACGTACATGTACAAAGGTACCCTCTGTCCTTCAATAGTTTCATTCCTCTGAGGTTAATTTCTTTATATCCTTTAACCGCATTCTTTATCGAATCTCTTGATTTCGTAAAAGCAGGCGGATCGAGTATCACCACATCATACTTCTCTCCCTGTTCAATAAGACGTGGAAGTTCTTCAAATACATCGACACAGTTAAATATAACTCTGTCTTCAAATCCGTTCAGAACTGCATTCCTTTTGGCCGTATCAATTGCCAGTTGTGATATATCAAGTCCGAGAACGCTCTTTGCTCCGTATTTTACGCAGTTAAGCGCAAAAGAACCTGTATGTGTAAAACAGTCCAGTACTTTTGCATCTTTGCATAGTTTTCCTGCCGCAAGCCTGTTATATTTTTGATCGAGGAAAAAGCCGGTTTTCTGTCCGTCCATAACATCGACTATATACTTTACCCCATTTTCGACAATTTCAATCTCATTATCAAATTTCGGACCTATAAATCCTTTAAAGGGTTTCATTCCTTCCAATCGTCTGATATTTGATTCACTTCTTTCAAATACCCCTCTGACGCATATGCCATCAGAGGCAAGGATTTCCTTTACACAGTTGATGATCTTATCCTTCAGGCGATCGATCCCGAGTGCAAGAGACTCCACAACAAGTATATCCTCAAACTTATCTATGACAATTCCGGGAAGATGATCTGCTTCTGCAAATATGATCCTGCAAGAACTTATGTCCACTACTTTTTTTCTGTGTTCCCATGCGTCTCTCACTCTTTCGTAGATAAGATTATCTATATTGTCAATACGGTTTCGACGTGTCAGCATTCTGATCATAATCTTTGAATTTCTGTTAATAAAGCCCATACCCATAAAGTAGCCGTCAAAATCATCAACCTCAATGATATCGCCATCGGCTATATCACCGTAAAGCTCTGCGATCTCATTATCATACAGCCATAAACCGCCCTTTTTTAAATATCTTCCTTCGCCCTTTCTGATCACAACTTTCTTTTCCATATGCTTCTCCTGTTAATTCAGTATAAAAGATCGGGATAATTGAAAAATTCAACTTTTATCCTTTTTATTTCCTTTAAAAACAATAAATTTTGATATTAAATAGTTCAGAACTATCACGACAACAGATATTATCACTTTGATCAGCCAAAATCCTTTTCCCAGTTTGGTTACAAAAATGAATGTAGCAAGCAGTTCTACCACAAGAGTAAACACTCTTCCTGCCGCAAATAACAGGAATCTTTTGAACGGCGACATGTTATTTCCTATTTCTTTGTCGGAAGTTTTAAAAACAAATATATGAGCCGAAAAGAAAGCAAATATAACAGCAGCTGTCCAAGCTACAGCATTGGTTATGTTTTCGTTTATACCGCATATATTGTAAAGCAGATAAGATGCTGCAAAATTCACAAGAGTTGTAAGTGCTCCGGAAATAATATATAAGATTGTTTCTTTCATTCTATCGGATAATTTTAATTTGTCGATCATGGGGATTTTCTCCTTGTAGATTTTAAAGTAATAATCTATAATTTATTTACTAATTTATTCGGAGGCAGTTATGGCAATTACAATAAAAAACCTCATGGAAGACATCGTTTCCCAAAAGCTTGATAAAATGGTAGATAAACTGGGGGTTTGTACATGCGAGATCTGCAGAACAGACATCCTGTGCTACACTCTCAACAGACTTCATCCCAAGTATGTTGCAACTAACAACGGTGAGCTGCTCTCGAAAATCGATTCCCTGAGTAATACGTTCGATATCGCGATCATTACAGAACTGACAAATGCCGCAATGATAGTAAAGAACCATCCCAGACACAATTAACCGGAGTCTTATAAGCTTTCCAAATAAAAACCGGCTGGCATAAGCCAACCGGTTTTAGTCATGTGTTTTTACCCCAAAGGTGACTTTTTCTGAGTCTCTGATATTCGTTATAGGCTTTTTGCAAGATTTCTCGCTCATTCACAAACTTAAGTAAGTGAATAGCCTCATGAAACTTGTAATATCCGGAGTCGAAAAAATACTCCTCTTTTTGAGGTTTGCTGTAATAGCTGTCAGCTATCATAAGATACCAGTGAACTTCTTTGGAAATAACATCGTCAGACGCATTGAAGGTATATCTGCTTGTGTCGACAAAAGATACTATCCTTGCATCAGCGCCTGTTTCTTCCTTTACTTCTCTGAGAGCAGTCTGTTCATGCTCTTCTCCCGGTTCTACTGTTCCTTTTGGAAGGACCCATCCGTCATACTTATTTCTGTAATTCTTGTATAGCAGAAGTATCCTGCCCCGAAATATGACTACACCACCACAGCTCGTTGCATCAACCATTGCCGAGTTCCTCCGTTATAGGTGTAACAAAACTGTGTTGTAGTATAGCAATAAATTACTATTTTTGCAAGTGCCTCAAAGAACCCCTCTTTTGAAATGACCGAATGTATATTGAGTTCCCTCGATCCGTTCTCCTCTAAGTATTCTTTCTGTTTCATCAGGAGTTTCTGTCGTGAATTCATATCTAACCGATCTCGGGACTATTTCTTTGATATCGTCAGCCGTATCTCTAAGATCGAGTACCGAGCTGTTAAGTATAAGGTTTGTACAATAAGCGCATCTGCGGATAACCGGAAATACATAACCTTTTTCATCTTTAAGTTTCAGATAGCTTTCAGACAGATCTCCTCTGCTTCTTCCTTTCAGGCATTCGCATCCCTCGTTTTTGTATACACAGTGAGCGGTTTGCATTAAAGGAAGCCTTCCGTAAACAATAAGTTCACCGCATCCTTTTTTGCCGAATTCCCTGAGCTCATCTTTATTTAGTTCCGGACTGTATGTAAAATCCATGTCGTACATATCGGCGGTAACTCTGTTAAATATATGTAATGTATGATCCAAAACAGTTCTGTACTTTTTATCCTTATCAAACAGACCGAGTTCCTCATTGTTTCTGATAAGGAATCCGCATTTATCGGAAAGACTGTTTAAAATACCTGATTCTTTGATCTCTTCAGAAGTATTCTCACGGCAAATGAACGGTAATGAAATATATAGCTCGCGGCCTTGTGAAAGCAGCTTGTCGGCGATCGATTCAAATCTCTTAATTGCAGAACCTTTGTCCCTAAATGATCTGAGAGGCAAATATATACGATCAACAGATTTATCGTTTAAAACAGGCTCAAGGCATTCTTCAAAACTGAGAAGCACACTGCGAAAGATTCCGGGTACGATATTATTGTCCTGTTCTTCATTTTTTGTTTCTTTGCAAAGTCTGTCGATGTTTATACCATATGACGGAAAAGAAAGAAATCCGTGTTCCTCCTTTTCGTGAACTCTAAACGATCTGTTTATAAGCTTCTTTTCAAGTACCTCGATCGCTTCTCTCCTGAGTGTGTTTATGGCACCTACAGGAATAAACAAACCGTTTTCAATGTCGATATCCGACTGAGAAACTTCAAAACGCGAATCACCTGTTTTACAGAGATGCTTTTTTATATTTTCTACACTTGCAGAGGCTGTTTTTGCTTTTTCCGGGCAGGCTCCGCAAACAGTTACAGCTGTTTTTTCATCACATCCCAGAGGCATTATGGTCAGACTGAGAGGACTTCCCGATCTTGCCGAGAAAGAAAGCTTCAGTTTTCTTTTTACAGATGTTTCTATAAACTTTTTATTGATCTCATTTATAACATGATTGTTTCTGACTCTGAAAACCCGCTCTAAGGCAGAAGCCTTATGCCCTTTTGACACAAGTACCGAATAGCTTGATCCGACATCATAGTGGCTGCCGGAAGTATATTCATATAGGGTGTTACCGTCATTTCTTCTGATCTCGAGTACATCACCGGGATTTACCTCTTTGCTGTAAGAGATATTCGCTTCACGGCCGGATACACCTGTAACTCTGCCCACCAAAACACCGTTATGTGATGCTTTATCCGAACATATCAGTTCCTTTTCTCCAAGCAAAAATCCTGTACAAAAACCGCCGCGATTATATATTTCTCTGAGCCTTCCGATATCTTCTTCGAGAGCGGAATAATGATCCGAAAGGTATTTTTCATAGTTTTCGCCCTGTTCATAAGCAATATCCAAATACTTTCTGTACACCTCAACCGTAGCGGCAACATAGATCGGTGATTTCATTCTGCCTTCAATCTTTAATGAATCTATTCCGGCACGAATCAGTCTCCCCAAAGCCGGTACGGTACACATGTCCTTACAAGATAAAATAAAAGAATCATTGATCCCGGTATCATAATTTTTTCTGCAAGGCTGAGCACATCGTCCTCTGTTTCCGCTTCTGCCACCCGCAAGTGAACTCATAAGGCATTGTCCGGAATAACAAACGCACATAGCCCCATGTACAAAAACCTCAACTTCAAGGTCCGTATTTTTCTTAAAATGTTCTATTTCATCAATTGAGAGTTCTCTGGCAGGAACCACCCTTGTAATTCCTTTAACCATACGTGACAATACCCGGGCACCACCTGCACCGGTCACAGATGCCTGAGTACTGATATGAATAGGAAGACCGGGGAAAAGAACGGAAATGGCTTTCATGACTCCGGGATCGGATACTATAACGCCATCAAGACCCTCTTCGTAGCAGGGCCTTAAAAAACTATATAAATTATCACTTAGTTCATCGTTTTTTAGAAGTGTATTGACTGTCAGATATATTTTTTTATCAAAAATATGACAATGATCGATGGCGCCGAGAAGATCATCGCGTTCCGGATTATCCGCATATGCGCGAGCGCCGAACATCTTTCCGCCGATGTAAACCGCATCACAACCGGCATTTATTGCACTATGGAGTGCTTCAACAGATCCTGCCGGAGCAAGTAATTCTGTCATTGGTCCCATTCAACCCCTTTATTATAATGATTTAAGTCTTTTTGTTTTTCTTTTCCGCTGTCAGCTCGGTTTCAAGCTTGACTATCTTCTTCTGTTCTTCAATGATTTTTTCTTTAAGTGCATCTTTTTCTTTAGAATAGCTGTCAAGTTTGGACTTTAGTTCAAGTATCTCACGTCTCAGATTACCGATCTCTTCGGCATGTTTTTCTAAATCTGTTTTGTATTCGTCATTTCGATTCTTGATCTTACAATATTCATCGGCAAGGTTAATATCAATCAGGACATGTTTTGTCTCCATATCCATCGATCTGTAGCCCTCAAGTTTTTTAACTTCTTCATACATGCTGTTGATCATATATGCAATCCGTTGAAGATATTCGTCACTTTCAAAACCGCTTAAAGTATACGGTTTATTTAAGATTATTACCTGAGTGTCATTTTTCTTATTCATAGGCTCCCCCTGAATCAGTAATATCTAGTTTCAACGGTTTAAGAAAGATATTTTTTATATTCGCAGATAACCTTTTTCATGGCTTCCGGCCCCGGTGCACCCTGTGTACATCGTTTCATTACACATGTCTTCATTGAGATTGCTTCGTATATATCGTCCCCGATCACGGGAGAATAACTCCTGAATTCATCAAGGGAAAGGTCATCAAGAGCACAACCTTTGTCAATACAAAGCAATACAAGTTCACCGACGATCCTGTGTGCATCTCTGAAAGGAATGTTCTTAAGAACAAGATAATCCGCCACATCCGTAGCATTCGTAAATCCGTTCTTAGCACTCTCTTCCATCACTTTTTTGTTAAATGTTATCGTTGAAAGCATCCCGTTAAACAAAATCACACAATTAAGCACTGTATCGGCGGCATCAAAAAACGGTTCCTTGTCTTCCTGCATATCTTTATTGTATGCAAGAGGAATGCCTTTAAGAGTTGTGAGCATAGACATAAGCGCACCGTAAACGCGACCTGTCTTACCTCGAACAAGCTCCGCTATATCGGGATTCTTTTTTTGAGGCATAATACTGCTGCCTGTTGAATAGGCGTCCGATATTTCAACGAATCTGTATTCGTTACTGTTCCAGATGATTATCTCCTCAGAAAAACGTGAAAGATGCATCATGATCGTCGAAAGCGCAGAAAGAAGCTCAACGATATGATCTCTGTCAGATACGGAATCCATGCTGTTAAATGTCGCACCGTCAAATCCAAGTTCTTTTGCCACAAATTCTCTGTCAAGAGGATAAGTTGTACCTGCAAGAGCTCCCGAGCCCAGCGGACAAAGGTTCATTCTTTTACGTATGTCGAACAGCCTGCTTCTGTCACGTTTAAACATCTCAAAATATGCGCCCATGTGATGCGCAAGAGTAACGGGCTGTGCTTTTTGCATATGTGTAAAGCCGGGCATAAAAGTCTCAATATTATCTTCAATTATAACCAAAAGAGTATTTAAAAGATCCTTAAGTTTAACGTCAAGAGTATCAATGTAATCCCGCGTAAAAAGCTTGATATCCAGGGCAACCTGATCGTTACGGCTTCTTCCTGTATGAAGTTTCTTTCCTGCATCTCCGATCCTGGCAGTCAGTTCCGATTCAACAAAGCTATGGATATCTTCCATGGTCTCATCGATCGCAAGCCTGCCCGATTCGATATCGGCCAAAATCCCCTCCAGACCGGCTACTATGGCACTGCTGTCTTCTTTAGGTATTATCCCGCATCTTCCGAGCATTTTTGCATGAACTATACTTCCGGTGATATCCTGACGATACATCCTTTTATCAAATGAAACAGAAGCATTAAAGTCATAAACCGAACTGTCGGTGTTTTCTGTAAATCTGCCGCCCCAAAGCTTACTCATCTGTTAATTACTCCGATCAATAATTTCTGTTGGATTGATTACTTGTCCTTCTGCGACGTTTTCTCGATATCGACTGTTCTTCATCGTCAAAAACAACGAGTTCACGCTTATTAACAAGCTGGTCCTTCTTTAAGAAACGCATATCATTACCGAAACGAACCTCAAGAAGTTTTACATCTGAATTGTCGTAAACTTCACCTTCACCGTAAACAATATGTCTTACAAGATCATGCTGCTGAAGCTGCTCGATCTTTTCACGAAGGACTCTCTTTTCTTCATTATCCTGCTCAATATCAGCCTGACTTGCAGGTACCAGGCTTTCATCGATCCTTTCTTTCCTCTTAACATAAACTTCTCTTCTGGGTTCCGAAGGCGCTGTTGATCTTACATTACCGGAAGTTCTGATCTGAGGCGGACGTCGTCCGGGATCTCTGTTCTGAGAATTCATCTGTTTTAACCTTTCGGCTTTACGTGCGGGATTATTGTTTTGTCCCTGTGATTTTTTCATAAAATACTTAAAACCGAAAATACAACTTAAACAAATGGCAGACATCAACAAAAAGAGCCAAAAGAATGTCCATGATGAAAAGCCGCTTTCTTCTTCATCATCTTCCTCTTCAGTTACCTGCTCCGATTCTTCCGAAGCTTTATCTTCTTTGTTATTATCTTCTTTTACTACCTGTTCGGGCTTTTCTTCAGGTTCCTTTTCCACCTCTTCTTCAACTTCAACAGGGGTAGGTGTAGGCGCGGGAGTAATGATCTTTTCCGAATCCATTGCAACATAAGAACTTGTTGAAAAGCCGATATATTCAACACCTTTTTGTGTAAAATAAATATGATACCAGTCAATACCATCATCGGCTTTACGAACTTCAAGGATTTCAACCTCATCACCGGTTGAAAGCTGAACATCTTTTCCGGATGCATCTGTAACCTTATCAAAAGAGACACCTGCTCCTTCTCGCACATTGACGGTTGCCGTAGCAACTCCAACGTAATGAGGATATTCGTATTCCTCAACCCCCGCATTTGCCTTCGTGCCGAACAGAAGTACAAATACCCCAATTAAGATCAATGTTCTGAGCAAATCCTTAAACGATTTCTTCATCATAACTCCTTCCTTACCAAGAGGCAATATAAACACCTCCGCTTCATTGCATATAATTCTTCAAGAATATGCAAAATCAAAGCTCTTAGTATTTTAACAATGATATAAACAAGTGTCAATCACACGTCAAAAATCCTTCAGTGATGCGACGATCAGTTCACCGGAAGATGCAAGTTCTTCTATACTGCTGTCAAAACCGTTCTTTGCAAACAGACAATAAACACATTTCTTTATTCCTGCCTGCGCAGTAAGTGCTTTCAGCTCAGCAACAGCTTCGATCGTAACAATATCGTCTTCAAAACTGCAAATACCGCATATCATATTGTTCTTTGAATCATATCCTACTATATCTATTGTACCTTTTTTTCCGTACCATGTCTCCCATTGATTATAATCATGATCAAGTTTTCCGTATTGAGCCATGAGATCAAGATATTCTCTGCAAACATCGGCAAAAAACGGTCTCAAATATCTGTTCAGAGACGGTCTTATGATCTCGTCATAAATCTCCTCACCTTTACCGAGCTCAATCCGTGTAATATTCGGATAAACATATGCGTAATAAAAACTAAGCAGAGGATCACTTATGCGATATAAGCCCTTCATGGTATTCTCTGCATTTCGAACGTTGGCGGAGAACATCTTTTCAACAACACCCATTTCAATCAGGTTTTTAATATAAACGCTTATTTTAGCTCTTGAATAACCGGTAGAGAGGAAAAGATCGTTAAGCTTAATAAGTCCGCGTCCGAGAGATATCATAATGGTGTTATAGGAACTGAGCTCTCTAAGTTCTTTTCGAAGAACAAATTCGGACTCTTCCAAAAGAACCGACTGTCTGGTCAGGAACAGATCGATAATGTTATGCTTCAGGTTCTTCGATTTGTTCCATAAAGAAAGATATTTCGGTATCCCCCCAAGAATCGACCTTATTATTATACATTCTTCAACAGAATTGTTAGGGAACCATTCTACCATCTGCACAAACGAGATCGGTTGTATCTTTACGATTCCGGTGATCGAAGACACAAATGAAGGATCAAGGTTAATAAGGCTGTTTTCAACGAAATTGATTGATGAAGAAAGCATCAATATCATAAATCTTCCGCACGATTCTTCGTTGTTCAAAACATATACGACATCCTCAAAAATCTTTTTTGATTCAATGTAATGGAACTCATCAAAAATCAGTAAAGTCTTTTCTTCCTGCTTATATTCGCCTTTTTTGATCTTCTCGAAAAGTTCACTTACAAGTCCTTCATGCTCTTTATCGCCTGCCGGAAGGAAACGTTCATATATAGTTTTTTTGTTTTGAGCAAATTCAAGCGCAAGAGCAGTTTTACCTATTCCCTCTCTTCCATAGAGAACAAGCAAATTACTCCTGTCAGTTTCATAAACCGACTCGAGACTCTTTCGCTCTTCTTTCCTTCCAATAAACATTTCTCTCTCCGTAAATCCTTAACATTACCTGTTTTATAAACAGAACCCTTCATTCCCTTTACATCCTGTCCGGGACATTTATTCCCAGCATATCAACACATTTTTCAACGACTCCGAGGACAAGGATCAACAGCGCCGTCCATCTGTTTTTGATCTCACAGTCTTCCTGAGAGATTATCCTGTTATCGTGATAAAAACTGTTAAACTGATCGGCAGTCTCATAAATAAAGGTACATATCTTATGAGGTGCAATCTCGTCGGCAGCTTTTCTCATCGCATCATGGAAACCGGCGAGTGTAAGCCAAAGCTTCTTTTCAGACTCAGAAACGCCTTTATTTGAATCGAGTGCCGAAACACAGTCAAACTTATCACCGATACCGAGTTTTTGAAGAAGTGATTTGATCCTTACAAGCGTATAAAGAATATAAGGACCGGTATTGCCGTCGAACGATGTAAATCTGTCAATATCAAAGACATAATCTTTTGTAGCCTGATTTGAAAGATCTCCGTATTTGATTGCCGCAAGTCCGACCATATCACAGATTTTTTTCTTTTCTTCCTCCGGTATGTCAGAATCCGCCATTCTCTCAGCAACCTTATCGACTATGCTTTTGATAAGGTATTCAAGCCTGAGAACATCTCCGTCTCTCGTCTTGAAAGGCTTTCCTCCTTCACCGTTCATGGTGCCGTTTCCGAGGAATGTAAGCTTGATATCATCGGATACGATACCGGCCTTTCTGCATGTTCTGAACACCTGCTCGAAATGCAGTCCCTGACGCTTATCAACAACGTATATGATCCACGCGGGGTCAAAAAGTTTCTTTCTTTCGTAAATGGTTGCGACATCAGTTGACGCATATAAATATGCACCGTCAGATTTCTGAAGTATGCAGGGCGGCATCTCCTTCTGATCGTTTTCTTCCTTAACGTCAACTACAAGTGCCCCCTGATCTGTCCTCGCAAGTCCTCTGTTCTTTAAATCCTCGATGATCTCAGGGATATAAACATTGGCATCACTCTCTTTTTTCCAAAGCTCAAAATGAACATTAAGATTATCATAGTTCTTCTTAAGATCTGTGATCGAAACATCAAGGATATGCTGCCAGATTGCTCTGAATCCTCTGTGTCCGTCCTGCAAAAGCTTTGTTGCCTGCTTTGCCTCATCTCTGTATTGTTCATCGGTCTTTGAATATTTGCTTGCATAAGGATATATCTCTTCAAGGTCTGTGATCGTAAAAGGCGCCTCTTTAGGATATTCACCCGTAAATGATTCGTCAAAATAAGGAAGACCCGGCTGCCTGCGTTTTAACTCCGTTATTATAAGGCCTATCTGTAAGCCCCAGTCACCGAGATGAACGTCACCTATTGCATCATAACCGTCAAACTCAAGGATCCTTTTGATACTTTCGCCGATGATGGCAGGACGTAAATGACCAACATGAAGAGGTTTGGCAACATTTGCTCCTCCGTAATCAATGATAACCTTTTTATTGTTTCCGAGTGTTTCAAAGCCAAACTTTTCATCACCGAACATACCTGTTACATGTTTGAGAAGCGCTTTCGAACTTATCTTAAGATTAATAAATCCGGGAGGTGCTACAAGTACGCTTTCAAAAAATCCCTCTTCTATTTTTTCCGCAACCTCGTTAGCAATCGCGATAGGCGCTTTATGATATTGCTTGGCGGCCATAAGAGCTCCGTTACATTGAAATTCACAAAGATCGGGACGATTTGATATCGATACCTGTCCGAAATTTTCGTCATAACCGGCGTCATTGAAAGCCTTTTTAATTATTTTTGAAATTGACTGTGTCAGGGTTAACATTTCTTCCTCCAATTCAGGGCCTCACCGAGTTCAAGTCTCGCTAAGACAAAATCACGGGTAAAACCCGGTAGATATATATTCGTTTAAACCGAAAGACCGAGAATAAATGTTGCAAAGTTAAAGTAAATAACCAGTGATAACGCATCAACGATAGTAGTGATAAACGGACTTGCCATAACAGCGGGGTCAAATCCGATCTTTTTTGCGATCATGGGAAGTGAACATCCGACTATCTTTGCAACAAATACTGTAACGACCAGTGTAAGACATACTACAAGCGCAACAGACATATCAACACGATCTATAAGCAGTAGTTTGGCAAAATTCGTCACCGCAAGTGTTGCACCGACCAAAAAAGACACCCGCATCTCTTTCCAAATCGTCCTAAAAAGGTCATTGAATTCAATCTCTTCCAGTGAAAGTGCACGGATAACGGATACAGAAGCCTGACTGCCCGCATTACCGCCGGTATCCATAAGCATAGGGATAAAGGTAGATAATACAAGCATCTTCCCAAGCGCCTCTTCAAAGTAACTTATTATCATCCCTGTAAATGTTGCCGAGATCATAAGAAGCAGAAGCCACGGAATACGTTTTTTATATGTTTCGAATACTCCGGTCTTTATGTATGGCATATCCGAAGGGCGGATAGCTGCCATCTTTTCGATATCCTCCGTTGCCTCCTGCTGCATGATATCGACGATATCATCAACCGTTATAATGCCGACAAGCCTTCCTTCGCTGTCTACAACGGGCATAGCCGAGAAATCGTAATGCTGGAAATCCCTTGCAACATCTTCCTGATCATCAAGAGTATTAACCGAAATGACATGTTCTGTCATTATGTCACCGACAAGTGTGTCCGGATTAGCAAGTAAAAGACTCCTGAGCGTGACAGTACCTTTAAGTTTTCTCGCAGCATCAAGCACATAACAAACGTTGATCGTTTCTTTATCGATCCCGTCATTTCGGATCTTTTCGATTGCCTGAGACACCTTCATTCCTTCTTTTAGACCTTCATATTCCGTCGTCATCAGGCTTCCGGCAGAACTGTCGGGATATTTAAGAAGAGCATTGATAGTACTTCTTGTCTGAGGACTGGTGTTTGCCAAAAGCCTTGTAACAACATTGGCAGGCATCTCATCCATAAGATCGGCAGCATCATCAAAGGAAAGATTCTCAATGATGCCTGCTGCCTCGCCGAGTGTTATCGTAACGATCATATGTTGCTGAACATCTATTGGAAGGTAAGCAAACACATCTGCTGCTTTATCTTTTGGAAGTATTCTGAAAAAAGTAATAAGTTCTGCTTCAGGTATCTCTTCAAGAACAGATGCGATATCGGCCTCGTTCTCTTCCATCGCGTATTCTCGAAACTCTTTATAGGCCTTTTTTTCAACCAATGCCTTCATTTCATCGATCATACGCATGTACCTTCTCTCACATATTTTTCATATCAGATTTCTCTGACTGTTTGCTTGTTATTGTATCATTGTTTTGATGTTTATTCAACTTAAAATTAAATAAAGGTTTAACAGATACTATATAAAACGTGAAGAATGAACATGATAACAAAATAAGACCGACGGTATGTCCGCCGGTCTTTAATATATGACTTATTCTTTTTCTTCAACTTTGTGAACTTCAAAATCTTCGGGCAGCTCGATCATTATCTTTTCGATCGTATTCTTTTCAAGTACAAGAACCGTGAAAACAACACCGTCCTCATCCTTTACCGACTCTCCTTCGGATTCGGGGATATCCTTCATTAAATGGATCACATGTCCCGCTATGGAATCATAATCATCCGAGTTTATCCTGAGTCCCACTACTTCATTGATCTTGTCAAAATCTGTCTTGCCTTCAACTATATAAACACGATCTGATATCTTTTCTATCGGATCAAGTTCATCGGTATCGGTCTCATCTCTGATCTCACCGACAATCTCTTCAATAAGATCTTCTATTGTCAACAGTCCCGCCGTAGCACCATATTCATCAAGAACAACAGCCATTGATTTATATTCTTCACGCATATCTGCCATTAGTTCGCGTGTATTCTTAAATTCATATGTAAAATATGCTTCACGCATATATTTTGTAACATCAAAAGGCTCTTTCCTGTCATATTTTACAAGAATGTCTTTAGCCCAGACTATTCCGATTATATTGTCTATGGTATCGTGATAAACAGGCATACGCGAATACATATGCTCACGGATGACTTCCAGAAGTGTTTCATAATCGACATTATCTTCAACACAAACCATATTGCCGGAGGTGACCATGATATCCTTGGCAGACGAATCTCCGAAATCAACAACGTTGTTGATCATCTCTCGCTCATCATTTTCAAGGACACCTTCTTCACTACTCGCATCGACTATAGAAAGAAGTTCATCCTCAGTAATGGTGACTTCTTTTTTTTCTGTGTCAACTCTGAGAATAAAAAAGAAGAAATCAGAAATCTTTTTAACAAGAAAAACGATCGGAAACAGCGCGAACATTAAAAACTTAATGATCGGCGCATAAAATCTGCTGACCTTTTCGGCTTTAAGAGCTGCCATTGTTTTAGGCATTATCTCTCCGAATATCAGAACAACAAGAGTAAGCACACCTGCACCCAGTCCTATGAAATCAGAGCCGAAACTTTTTGTTACAAGGACTGTAGTAAGTGAGGATGCTGCAATATTGACGATATTATTTCCTACCAAAACGGTTGCAAGGAACCTGGAAGGATCTTCTATCATCCCATAAATTAGCTTAGCACGCTTTGAGCCGTCATCGGCCTGTGTTCTGATCCTAAGTTTGTTAAGCGATGTAAATGCGGTTTCTGCCGACGAGAAAAATGCCGACAAAATAAGCAACAATACTAATGCTATCAACTGACCCGCGACGTCAGGATCCAATTAGATCACACTCCTTTTTATTGTTTTTAATTTGAAAATTATATAATGTTTACAGTTCTTTGTCAAATCAGCAAGTTTTTAAAGTCTCTTTTTCTTTTTATGTTTATCACGAAGTGGTTTGATTTCTTCCTGTTCTTTTACTTTTCTGTTTGAGAAAAAGACGAAATCATCAATTGAATTTAATATATCTTCAAAGTCGCTTCTGGGCGCTTCATCAATATATTTTTGAAGGATCATGGTCTCATTTTCACCTTTGTATTTTCCGTAAAAAATGTCAAACAGATTATGACCCCTAACGTAAATCTTTATCTTTTCAAGATTGCGCTTTATATCTTCCTTTGATTTTATGTTGATTCCGGTTATCTCTTTCATCCTCTTGACGCTTGAAAGCTTATGAAGATATGCTTTGAATTTTTCAAGGAGAATATTATAGAAATCTTCTTCATTCTTTATAACGCCTATCTTCGCCATTACTTTGGGATTAAGGAAATAGTTTTCAAAAGAGTAGTATTTAAGCACCAGCACGTTGCGTGGCTGTACTCTCGGAATATTGCCCGAATCCTCATGAGCTCTCGCAAAATAATAAGAACAAAGCTGTTTAACAAGCGTTTCGGGCTTTTTACCGTCGCTGTCCCTTATCATCAGAAACTGATCTTTTAAATAAAGCTGATTGATGTATTTGAGGTTTGCATACGTTTTTATATTTGTACAGCTGTTTGTGGTGATTATTGATATTCTCTGCAAACGACCGTCATTATCATATACTTCCGAATAATACTTTTTAAGAAGCAACGGAAGCCTGTTGCTGTCCTGTTTTCCTTCCACGATAAATACAAAGTTAACGTTCATCAGATCGTTGGCCGAATAACCGAGATCATCAAGAATAACGTCAATATCGGGATCCTCGATCGCAGTTGTGTAAGAATTCTCATCAAGCACAACCTGCTTAAGCTGCTTGGATGTAAAATTAAAAATAAGATTCGGTGAATGAGTTGAGAAGATCACCTGATTCTTCTTTGACAATCTGTAAAGTATTTCGCTTGCTTCTTTCTGGAGCTGCGGATGAAGGTATATTTCGGGATCTTCGATCATAATTATGCAGGGCATTGTCCTTGAATCATCCAGATACGCTTCAAGCATCGATAAAATATATATGCTTTTACCTCCGGCACTCAAGTGATCAACGGAATCCGTTCCGTATCTGTCCGACTTGATAACGGCAGTTCCGAGACTAAGCAGTTCTTCGGGATTGATATTAAGTACAAATCTGAAATTCTGCTGTTTGCCGCTGTTTCTGGTATAATATTTATTCAGGTTGTACATAAACTCATCCAGATTTACATTCATAAGCTTATATTCAAGCAGCTTAAATGTCTGAGCTATGGACATTGATTCCGGTTCCTTGGAAAGGATTTCGGGAATACAGTTGAAACAATTAATACAGGGACATGCAGGATCCATGATACAGGAATTCTGTTTCAACGGACTGAGCGAATCAGCTGTCTGAGCAGAAAAGATCTCATTCTGAATCCCTTTAACATCTCTGGAAACATCTATAAAATGTACCTTGGGAATAATATCCACTATACTTATGTTATTTTTGTTATATCCGTCATAATATCTGACATTCAGTTCACGATCGACAACGAAAACAAATTTAAGAACTCCGCCGTAATCTTCCGGCTGTGTAATTCTCATATAATTTTCATAATCTTGTGATACTTCTTTTTTTACACTTTCAAATGACGGAAGTGTCTTTTTAAACTCTTCATACCACATATCGAAATTTTTGTATTTACTGATCGTACCAGTTTTATGGAACATAAGAATATCATCATTGCTTAGTTCGAGATCGACTGCGATCTCAATATTCCTTTCAGCATCGTTGAAATCACCCGGACAAACGGTATAATCACCTGCAACCGCACGTATCGCATGAAGGATCGTGGTTTTACCTGTACTGTTTTTACCTACGATTATCATTGCATTTTCAATATTTCCGAGAATAAGCTCTTTTATCGTTTTAAAATTCTTGATAAATAGTGACGAGATCTTCATAATCCCAAAAATGCCTCCGTTAACTGTTATTTTGCTACATTTATGACAGGATGCTTTATATCGGCTTCTTATCAATTAATCGCTTTATATATTATATCGATTATTTCTCCGTACTCCTTTAGCACTTCCGGACCTTTATCATCAATGATAGAATAATTACCGCCTTTTCCGGCAAGTTCCAATTCAAGTGCTTTTTGTGACAGATCCGGAAGTCCGAGTCCTTTTGTAAGGCTCTTTACCGCATGGATCTGTGTCGTAAAATCGGCATAATTGCCTTCTTTAAGCTGATCCTTCATAAGCTCTGTCTTTTCTTTTCCGTCACTTATAAAGACATCAAGCACCTCTCTGAGAGTATCTGCGCTACCTCCCGCATATTCAAGTGCTGACTCTGTGTCAAGTCCGGCATCTTTTAAATTCTTTATCATTCTTTCTTCCGTATTATCATCTCCTTCTTCATTGTCATCTGCCAATCTTATGATCATTTTATCCTTCGGAATATATCTGAATAACATTTCTTCAAGTTTTGAAGGATCTATCGGTTTCGAAAGAAAATCTGTAAAGCCTTCGTTTATGAACATTTCTTTCATGCCGGAAATAGCATTGGCCGTAAACGCCACAAAAGGCTTATCCTTGCATTTGTTATCTTCTGTTGACAGGATCTCATGTATCGTATCTATACCGTCTTTTTGAGGCATCATATGATCAAGGAAGATAATGTCATAGTCGTTTATACGGGTTCGTTCAATACATTCGTCACCCGATTCGACACAATCAATGATAAATTCATGAGGCTCACAGAGGCTTTTAAATATCTTTAGATTGACTGCATTATCATCAACGCATAATATTTTCGCCGTTGGTGCCGTATAATTCTTCTCATTGATGAAGTTTTGCATAGGTTCGATCAATGTTCCGTTACAAAAAGCGCCCAGATTGATCGAAGAGATAGGAGTCTTTATTATCCTTCCCGCATAGTCATCAAGGATTTCTCCGTATTCAAATACACATGTAAGTCTTCTGTCAAAAATAAGCTTATTTTGCGAGGCCACAAGTCTCCTTAAAATTCCCGAGCACACAAAGATATTGGTATATGTTTCATCTCCGATAAGAATATCAAGATCATCCGAAGATGCAAAGCAACTGCTTTCTATCTTAAGAGAATCACATGCTTCACGCATATCTTCTTCCAGTGAGACATTCTCAAAACAGTAAGCTATTCTCCTTCTGTCGTTACTGTCCAAAAGTACAGACGGTGAATCTTCTATTATCTCCTGCGGTAATGTAACGGTAAAGGTGCTCCCGACCCCGTATTCACTCTCTACTCTTATGGATCCCTCCATAAGCTCTATAAGTTGTCTAACAATCGCAAGACCAAGTCCCGTTCCTTCGATCGACTTGTTTATTTCAGGTTCAAATCTCTCAAATCTCTCAAAGATCCTGGAAAGATTCTCCTTGCGGATTCCTATGCCCGTATCGCTTATTTTGATAATAAGATTACAGATCGATCCTTCTTTTCTGCATCTGACATCAAAAATGATCTCGCCTTTTTGAGTGTATTTGCAGGCATTTGTCAAAATATTAAACATAAGCTGCTTTACTCTGATCTCGTCTCCCAAAAGATAAATTGGAATACTTGGATCAAAGCGCACCCGGAGATTAAGCTTTTTCTCGCTTACACGGTGCAAAATGCCTACAACAAGATCATACATGACAGATGTAATCATGTACTTTTCTTTTACTATGGACATTTTTCCGGATTCAATCTTTGAAAAATCAAGAATATCATTAATAATACCGAGCAGATTTCTTCCGGAATTCATGATAGCATTGGCATATCCGGTAATCGTCTTATCCTTGGAATCTCTCAGAAGCAGTTCAGTCATACCGAGTATCGCAGTCATAGGCGTTCTGATCTCATGAGACATCTGCGCAAGGAACATACTCTTTGAACGGTCTGCAATAACGGCCTTGTTCATCTTATCCTCGGTTTCGATATATTGTTTTTCAAGCTGTTCCTGAATCTTTTCAAGGGAATTGATACGTCTTTCCTTATCATCGATAATATCGTCAAGATGCATTATCTTTCCCTTGTTGTCAGATGAATTCCTGACGCCGTCGGTTATAAGATCGAATGCCTGATTTATCATTTCGACTTCGTCCGGGAAATCAAGCTGCGCTATACCCGGAACAAAATAAAACTCCTTCTCTTTGATCTTCCACAGATCAAGGAACCTATCCGAAATTTTGCGGACAGTTTCCTCACATTCTTCTTTTTTTACGGTTACGAGGTATATATTTGTCTCTATACAAAATGTGTTCTGGATCCCGAATTGTTTATATAGAAATTTGGTCAGATAACCCGCAAAGGCGTCTGTATATGCGTTAAGATCGCTTACGCTGACGTTCTGTGAAAGGAACTGCTGATCAAATACCGCAACGCCGATCAGAGAAACATGCTGACCCGAAGTTCGTATATCCTTTAAATGTTCGAGTGCCGTACGTCTGTTGTAAAGGTCTGTTCTTAAATCAACAAGGTCGTTGTAATTATGATTCGAAAGATAAAGTACCAGAACTCCGAGAGCCTGCGCAAAACCATAAAAAAGATAGTCTTTAAGGATCCACTGCAATAGCACTGCCGTGATCATAAAGAACACGAAACAGTAAAAAGGAAGCCTCTTTCGGAATGAAATGTTTTCACTGAAAAACGTTATTCTGAAAAAACTGAAAAGAAGATACATTATAACCAAAATAAGGTTAAGTATCATAAAAGGTCCCTGAACATAGGTTTTGTCTTCCTCAAGATAAAACAGGATCCCGGTGAACGGGGTCGATATCAGGATGATCGAATAAAGCGCATACGGTATCATTAAAAGCGCAAGCTTACCGACAAGATTCTTTATAATGGAATCGGTTCTTGACTGAACAAGTGAATACACGCAAAACAGAGCCGATAATCCACCGGTTACCAAAAAATAAAGTATTGCGACAAAGCAGATAGTAAAAGCAGAAAATGCTTCTTTATAAAGGATCGTATATGCGGACAGAATATCAAGCACTATGCTTGAGAAAGAAACGAATGCAAGAGAAAGAAACAGTTTATTCCGCACACTCTGAAATCTTCGTCTCGAAAAATAATAGACGAAGAACATAATCATGATGATCACTGCACAATAATCAAAGTCAAGATTATAATTCATACATCACCCCTAAACGAAAACACCGTCAATAATTCGTGATCAATACTCCACCGGGACTGTTTTCTTCAACAGCCTTTTCAGCCGATCCTTCCGTAAAACTTTCTTCGGAATAGGGAATTTCTGCTATAAGGTTATATGTAGTATTAAAGAACACACCTTTGTTTTCTTCCGTAATCTCCGGCAAAGTAAGATTACGGGATGTAAATCTGATTATTTTAAGAGAGGTACATGAATCAAATGCACCTTCTTTAAATTTTTTAATTTTAGACGGAAAAACGATCGTTGATAAATTCTTATTTCCCGCAAATGCATAAGCACCGATCGTGGTAACCGTTGACGGAAACTCTTCTATCTCAGTGACAGTCGGGGAAGATATCACTTTTTTCCCCGAACTGTTTAACAGCATTCCTTTTCTGACTTTAAATTTAGTGTTGGCTTTTTTAACGCTTATATCTGAAAGCATATCACAATACGCAAACGGATTATCTGTCAGTTCTGTAGTGGTTTCAGGTATCTTTATGCTTGTAAGGCCGCTTTTACAAAACGCATCTTTACCGATATATTCCGTTTTTCCCAGATCAACGGTACTGAGTGAAGTACAGTTATAGAAAGCTCCTTCTTCTATTCTTCTGACATCATCGGAAAGGATTACATTCGTGATAAGCTTATTCGAATCAAAAGCTGCCGCTCCTATTGTCCTTACGCCTTCCCTAACAGTATATTTTCCCGAGGCTCCCGGAGCGGAAATAAGTGTCTCTCCGTCCTTCGAATAAAGTTCACCGTTTTCGGCTGAATAATATTCGTTTTCTTCAGCAATGTTAATAACCGAAAGCTGTCCGCAACCGCCAAAAGCATATTTGTCTATATTTGAAACGGTTTCCGGAATGGTTATATCTGAGAGATTAACGCACCCGTAAAAGGCGCCCGTTTTAATACTTTCGATCCCTTTTCCGAGAGTGACCGACTTTATGATACCGGTATCAGCAAAAGCAAAAGAATCGATAAAAATAACGTCGTAACTTACCTGGTATTTTCTGACCGTCTGCGGGATAATTATTGTCGAAAGGTCTTCTCCTTCAGCCTGAGTATCAATACCGATAACCGATACGGTCCCGTGGTTGCCTTTTCCTTTCGATAATACCGAATAGATTATTCCGTGCTTGGTAAATTCGGTCGGAACCGGTATCACTGCTCCCTGCACAGGAACGACCGCCAATAACATCATAGCCGCGATCGTAATGCATATACATTTTTTTAAAGCATTCCTCATAATTTCACCATTCCGGTACGTTTTTAGAAAAACACACTTTGAATCAGACTCTTTACTTCATCGTACTTAAACATCGAAATAAGTTCGTTGGCATTTTCAACTGCCTTTGCCCGCTCATAATCAAGATTTGTGCTCGAAAGTCTCTTTAAGCAGACTTCCGCATCATCTGCATTAAATTCATCCACACTCGTGATAAGTTCATCAACGATCGCAATGATCTCTTCTTCCGGAAGGTTCGTCTTCGGTTTATTAAACCCGCGAACTTTCATCTCGTCTTCTCTGGCAAGAAGCATATCGATCTTTCGAAGGAAATCGTCAAATTTTCCGATAAATCCATCAATATTTCCTCTGATATAAGCAACATCGCCTTCTTTAGCCTTTGTCTCAAGTGTTCTGCAGATCACAGAAAGTTCGTCGGCTCCGACAGAAGCAGTAACACTCTTTAAGGCATGGATAGTCACACGGAAATCGTCAAGGTTTATCTTCTCTTTAAATCTGTTAAGCTTGGCGATCTGTGTATAACTGTCGTTGTATATTACTCTCAAAAGATTCAGGTAAGAGTTATAATCATTGTTTGAATATAAAAGTCCCTGTTTAATATCAACATCAGTAAGAATATTACTGATCCGTTTATACCAAAGCTTTTCTTCGATAGGTTCTTCGTCAACTTCCTCCGGTACATTCTTGCGTACGATATATTTATCCGGAAGAAGACGTAAAAGCTGCTCCTCAAGATCATGAACATTGATCGGCTTCGAAAGATACCCCTGGAATCCTTCGTCAATGTACATTTTTGAGCCGCCGTTGGTGACCATGGCCGTAAGGGCAACAACGGGTATTTTTCTCGCAAAATCATTTTCCCTTTGTCTGAGTTTTACAAGAGTTTCACGACCGTCCATTTCAGGCATGACATAATCCATGAATATCAGGTCATAATAATTATTATTTACAAGAGCAAGACACTCGGCCCCGCTTCCGGCTGTTGTAACATCTATCTCGTAATTGAGCAAAAGTTCTTTGGAAACAAACAGATTGACAATATTGTCATCAACAACGAGTACTCTTGCCATAGGCGCTGTAAACATATAATGCTTCTTTGTATCTTTATGCATCAAAGCAAAGTTCCCTATAGGCGTATCAACCGCAATCTTCTGTTCGACCTCGATGGTTACGGAAGTACCTCGCCCTTCTTCGCTGTTGAAGTACATTTTTCCACCCATTTTTTCAACTATTGAATGAGTGATGATAAGACCGAGTCCAACACTCTTACTGTCATCATCGGTAAAAGATCCAAGGCTGCTCGCACCTTTAAGTGCACCGTTTTTGGGATCCCGGATGATCTCATCCGCAGAATATCCGAGGTATCTTTCTTTTTGACCCTTTTTCATACCGATGCCGGTATCTTCTATCACGAACGTAAGTTTAGCGGTATCTCTTTCTTTTTCGCATGCGATCCTGAAAGTGATCACTCCGACATGAGTATATTTCCCGGCATTTGATACAAGGTTTGCGATTGCCTGTACAAGTCTCACCTCATCACCGATAAGCCTGATCGGAAGGTTCGCATCTATATCTGTCAGGAACTCAACCTGAGAGCCTTTAAGCATATTGCCGGCTCTGTGTATGATCTCATCTATAAAGCCTCTTGTATTATATTCAGATTCGATTATCTCGATCTGACCGTTTTCCACTTTTGTAAAATCGATAAGATTATTGACTACACCAAGTAAAAGACTGCTTGCTACCGAAATGTTATCGATATCTTCTCTGACATCATCGGGAATATCATCCCTTCTGAGTATTACTTCGGAAAGACCAATAATTGAATTCATGGGCGTTCTGATATCATGCGATACACTCAGCATCAATTTGTTTCTGCTGTCACGCATGGCATTGCCTCTGTTGAACATGACATCAATCCCTTTATTTTGCAGACCTCTGATAAACAAAAGAAGCCAGTTGGCTATAGACGAGATAAGAATAGCAAGCGAACTGATAATACCCATTTCGTTACGATCGAACAGATCAAATAAAAACAAAATAAGCACAAGGATAAAGAAGAGAGCGGTAAAAACATAACATATGTCTGTTATGATGATAAATCTCTTACCGCCAAACTTCATTCTGTCACGGAATTTAATATTGGTCCGGGTCATAACGATCAGGACATAAGCTGAAACGAACAATGCAAGAAACAATAATATATCATTAAGTATATCCATGTGATTATCCTTTCAAAACCGATATATTATTATACCATAAAAAGCAACGAATGAAAAGGCGTATATCCACTTCTGATAAAGTTTTTCCGTTTTTATTTCACAACGAAAAAACTATGTCTGTTTTATTACACAAACCTTGTACACTTCGTATCATTGAACCACTCATCAACTTTACAATAAATCCCATAAATGCTATACTCACATACTGTTAAAGCTTGAAAAAAGCGCAGGTCTCGCTCGCGAGACCCGTAAATGAGGATGATTACATGAAAATAAAAAAAGATGTATTCGAGCACGAAGTGCGCAGTGAAGGAATACGCATTAACAAGTACCTTGCCGACAGCGGTATATGTTCACGGCGTGAAGCCGATGCTGTTATAGAAAAAAACAGGATCACAGTAGACGGCACTCTCGCTACTCTCGGAACAAGAGTACTTCCGGGACAGACCGTATGTATTGACGGTACGCCCATAAAACCCAAAGACAATCTTGTGCTTATCGCTTTTAATAAACCCGTAGGTATCATAAGCACAACAGACAGACGTGTTAAAGACAATATAATTGATTATATAGATCATAAAGAGCGTATCTTCCCCATTGGCCGGTTGGACAAAGATTCTTCCGGTCTTATACTGCTTACAAACGATGGCGATATAGTCAATAAAATACTCAGATGCGGTAATCGTCATGAAAAAGAATACGAAGTGGAAGTCAACAAAAAGATAACAAAAGAATTTATAAAAGGAATGTCTTCCGGTGTTCCAATATTAGACACAGTCACCCTCCCATGTACTGTAAAGCAAACAGGTGATAAGACCTTCACAATAATCCTTACACAGGGTCTTAACCGGCAGATCAGGAGAATGTGCGAAGCTCTTGATTACAGAGTCCTGTCCTTAAAACGTGTACGTATAATGAACATTAATCTGGGCCGGCTTAAGGAAGGTTCGTACAGAGCTGTCACTCCACCCGAACTCGAAACACTGAAAAAACTTCTTCACGGCTCTGTCAATTTGCCAAACAACACTGATAACTCAGAAAATAAGAATTATAAGATCCGAGGTAATAAATGAATTACAACGAATATCTCAAACTATCCGAAACAATAGATCATCACATGAAAAGATATTATGACATGGATGATCCCGAAATTGAAGATCATGAATATGATATGCTTATGCAGGAGCTGAAAAAAGCCGAAGCAGACCATCCCGAATGGATCACGCCGGACTCCCCTACTCAAAAGATCGGCGGAACTTATAAAAGAGAGGCAGGGAAAAAAGTCGTTCATAATGTTCCCATGCTGTCTATTGAAGATGTTTTCAATCTCGATGATGTTACAAAGTGGATTGAAAAAGTAAAATCAGTTCACCCTGACGCAGAATTTTCTGTTGAAGCTAAAATTGACGGACTAAGCATGACAGTTCGCTATGCTGCCGAAGCAGACGGTACTCTCAGGCTGACGCTCGCAGAGACGCGCGGAGACGGAACCACCGGAGAAGATGTTACATCCAATGCTCTTTGCGTCGAAGGTGTGATAAAGAAGATAAAAGGTTTGGAAACGTCATCTCTTGAACTGCGAGGTGAGGTTTACATGCCTCGTGAGCAGTTTTATAAATATAACGAAGAACAGAAAAACATTGGCGGTAAACTTGCCGCCAATCCAAGAAATCTTGCTGCCGGTACTCTTCGGGGACTTGACAGCTCTGTTGTAAAAAGCCGAGGACTCTCATTTAAAGTATTTAATGTTCAAAGCGGTCCGGAAAGCCTTACAAGAAGTCATTATAAGGGACTTGAACTTCTTTCCTCACTCGGACTGGCAACTGTAACACGCTTTTTATGCAAAAATGCAGAGGAAGTGCTTGAAGCCATCAATAAGATCGGTGATATGCGTTCTGAATTTGATCATGATATAGACGGTGCTGTTATAAAACTCGATAATACTGCCTATCGAAATGATTTTCCCGCAGGAAGCAAATATCAATCGGGTCATATTGCCTATAAATATCCACCCGAAGTAAAAACCGTAGTTATGGATGAAATACTTGTAGACATCGGTCGGACCGGTAAACTGACCTTCACAGGAATATTCCATGATAAAGAAACCGGTGGGCCTGCTCTTCTTTGCGGTACAAGCGTTCAACGGGCAACTCTACATAATCAGGACTATATAAATGAACTTAATATCGGGATCGGTGGTTCTTATTCACTTTACAAAAGCGGCGAGATCATTCCCCGTATAAGTGACTGCGTCGAAAAACCTATCGAAGTATTTAAGGCGCCCGAAAGATGTCCAAAATGCGGAAGTATTTTGGTAAAGGAAGAAGGAACAGCCGATATCAGATGTGATAACCCCAATTGTCCGGCACAGCTTTCGAGAACTATAGCATATTACTGTTCCATAAGCGCCATGAATATTATCGGATTTGGTGATGTGATAGTAAACACTCTCATAGAAAAAGGCTATCTTAAGGATATTTCAGACATATATACTCTTAAAGATAAAGAAAATGAGCTCATAGAAAGCGGTATAATCGGTCGAGAGAAAAACGTAAAAAAACTGCTCGCTTCGATCGAAGCATCAAAAACAGCGGGTGCGGCAAGTGTTCTTACAGGACTTTCGATCAGAAATGTCGGAAAAAATACCGCAAAACTTTTGATGAACGAATTTCATTCTATTGATTCTCTCGCTGCAGCAACACGTGAAGAGCTTATTTCTGTAAATGAGATCGGTGAAACTACCGCTGATTGTCTGATCTCATATTTTAAAGATGAAAAAAGCAAAGCAATTATCGAAAAATTAAGAGCGCACGGTGTTATAATGAGCAGCGATGACCGGATAACATCCGGAAGTTCCTTAAACGGACTTACATTTGTTATCACAGGTACCTTCAATGAAATGGGACGTAACGAACTTACTTCCCTTGTTGAAGCGAACGGCGGAAAAGTGACAGGTTCCGTAAGCAAGAAAACAGATTTTCTTATTGCCGGCGAAGCAGCGGGAAGCAAGTTAAGCAAAGCAAACGAGCTTGGAATTCCCGTTCTTACTTTTGCGGAACTTATGGAAAAAATACAATAACGAACAATAAACTTGGAGGTATGATATGCCTATTAGAGTATCGGCTGATCTTCCGGCAAAAAAAATAATGGAAGAAGAAAATATATTTATGATGGATGACACAAGGGCTATGTCACAGGATATCCGTCCTCTTGAAATAGCAATCCTTAACCTCATGCCGCTTAAGGAAGCAACCGAAGTACAAATGCTGCGGTCGCTGTCCAATACTCCTCTTCAGGTAAACATGACATTTCTTACAACATCGTCATATGTCGGTAAAAACACAGCAAAAAGTCATCTTGATCAATTTTATCTTACCTTTGAAGATGTAAAATTGAAGAAATTTGACGGACTCATAATCACAGGTGCGCCTGTTGAAAATTTACAATTTACCGAAGTGGCTTATTGGCCGGAACTTTGTTCGATCATGGAATGGTCAAAGAAAAACGTAACGTCGACTCTTCATATATGCTGGGGAGCTCAGGCAGGAATCTATTATCATTACGGGATCAACAAGTATTCACTCCCCAAAAAGATTTCCGGAATATACCGGCACAAGGTTCATAAGCGTAAAGAACCCTTTGTAAGAGGGTTTGACGATATTTTTCTTATGCCGCATTCCCGTTATACCGCTGTGTCTCCCGAAGAAGTTTACAATAATAAAGATCTCACCGTACTTGCTGACTCGGATGAAGCGGGAATATGCATTGCAATGGCTAAAAACGGTAAACAGATCTTTGTATTCGGTCATCCCGA
The DNA here is from genome assembly GCA_024693545.1 of Lachnospiraceae bacterium. Taxonomy (GTDB): domain Bacteria; phylum Bacillota; class Clostridia; order Lachnospirales; family Lachnospiraceae; genus RUG11977. Next base: position 7,041 of record JAILKT010000042.1, on the reverse strand, counting down.
ATACGACAGAATGACTCTCGACGAAGAATACAGACGTGACACGGCTAAAGGTATAGATATTGCCGTACCCGAAAACTATTATCCGGATAACAACCCAAACAATAAACCTCTTCTTACATGGCGTGCTCATTGTAATACCATGTATTCAAACTGGCTTAACTATTATGTATATCAGGTAACTCCTTATGATGTCGAATCGATCGGAAACGATAACAATTTAAGCTGAGGATACTATATTGAGAGTTATATTCAGAGAAATCAACCGTGATCTTCCCTTTAGCGCCACAGACGAGATTTTTGATCTGATGAGTCCCGAACGACGCAATAAAATTGCACGTCTTGAAAGCAACCGTCAGAAAAACATGGAACTTTATACCGAGCTCACCATGATCGAGGAAGCAGCCAAAGATCTTTGTGTTCCGTTGGATCTGATAAAAATAAAAAAAACAAATGAAGGTAAGCCTTATATTGAGGGATTTGAAAACTATCACATTTCAGTCTCTCACTGTGACGGAATAATTATGTTTGCCGGTCATTCTTCGCCGATCGGCGTCGATATCGAAAAGAAACGTAATAATTATATAAAACTTGCGAAACGTTTTTTTACAACAGACGAATATCTCACAATAAAAAAAGCCCCCCTTCCCGGAGACGAATTCTTACTCGTATGGACCAGAAAAGAAGCCTGTGTAAAGCTCACCGGACAGGGGCTTAAAACTCCTCTGGATTCTTTTGATGTTTATACCGGCACAACGTATATATATCAGACCGATACATATACTTCAAATATCACCGGAGAAAAATATGTTTATTCAACAGCTGTGATTAAAAACGGTGCTAAAGTTTGAACCGGCTTATCTGTTATATGTTATTAAATATACTTTCAACTGTGCCCTTTTTTTCATCTGTTCTTAAATACACTTGCAGCCAGATCTTTTTCTGTCATCTGTTTTATAAAGGTCGAACTGTTTTCAGCTTTTGTTCTTTCGGGATCATCCGGATAAAATCTGAACATAGTGCAGTTGGACTGCCCGTATGACCAAAAATCCTTTTTGTCGTTACCGAGCAGGAATGTAATAAGGCCTGCATTTAGGGCACCATGTGCAACAATAAGAACATTTTTTTTCCGATTTATACAGTCTTTAAGAACTTCCTCATAAAAATCACGTATCCGTTCAAGGAGTTCTTCTAAAGACTCCGCACCATTAACAGCTTTATATTTTTCAGGTGCGAAAAAGAAATCATGAAGAGGATGATCCGGAATACCGTAAACACCTTCTGAACCTTCATATTTACCGAATGAGATTTCGGAAAGTCTTTTATCAACTCTGATTTCTATCTCAGAGCCTTCTGTAATTATTTCTGCAGTTTGTCTTGCTCTGATGAGAGGCGAAACATAACATATATCAAATTTACACATCGCAACTTCTTCGGCCGCCCTCTTCGCAGATGCGATACCCTCTTCATTCAAAGGGACATCGGTACGTCCCTGAATTTTATGTATAACATTCCAGTCAGTTTTTCCGTGTCTAAAGATACCTATCATTATTATTTCTCTCTCATATTATTTTTATCCTACAGTCTTTACCCACATGGCGGGTCTTATACAGAATTGAAGATTTGCCGGTGCACCCTCAAGAACCATTTCCCCATCAGCATTTACATAAACAATGCTGCCCGTAGCGGCGCCGGGCGTGCGCAGCCACCAATTCATCCCATTTGGTTGAGCTTTATATGTAATTGAAGAAACTTTCCTGTCAGCTTCATCTTTAAGAAGTCTGCTGAATTCATCACAGCTTAATAAGAAAAGGTAATTAGTACAGTCTTTTCCGGGATCTGTATCATAAGAAGGATTCTTCGTTGCTTCCACATTTTTTTCAAGCACGAGTTCTTTTTCTTTATTTGAGAACATATCCTGATAATGTGAAAGATTTAAAATTTTTCTGCAATAGCTTTGCTCCCAGTTTATCTCAACATTTACAGTATTAAACTGTAAAAAATCAATAAATGAATCACAAATGACCAAACAGGAATCATCTTTAATTTCCAGGATTTTCCATTCAAGATGCTCTTTACCGTTTTCTGTGTTGCCGTCCAATTCGAACGAACCGAAATCAACCGTATCTCCTACTTTTTTACCCAGGAATTTTATTTCGGGTGAAACATTTTTAATTGAATCTTTTTTTGCCTCACTCCCAATAAAAGTATTACCCGAAAGCAGAATATAGGCTTCGTCATATGAGGCATTACTGATCAATTCCTCTGCTTTATTAAACCTTTTTTCGGCAAGACTGTCATACTTGTATTTGGCAAGAAGATCAACGGCTTCTTTATACTTCTTTTCTTCTACAATAGGAGTTATTCTGCTGAGAATACTTTCGGATATTTTATCTTCATCTCCGGTTTCTTCCCAAAGTAAATAAGCCTTGTCAAATTCCTCTTTCTCAATATGAGCATCCGCTCTGTCTTTCTTATTATCGATTATCTCACTTTCGCGCCCAAGTTCCGTAAGCATAGCATAACCTTCCGAATAATTACCCTCGTTGATCATATCCATAGCATCATCATATCTGAGCATGGGCGTGATAACTGTATAATACACAGCTATAAGTGCTCCTATAAGAGCAAGGCCGATACAGGACATAATTATGATCGAGGTAAGCTTCTTCTTTCTCGGAGCAGATTTTTTACTGATTTTTTTAGGATTATTTTCAGGTGAAGAATTAAATTCTATTTCTCTTTGTTTTCTGAGTGAAGGAAAATCAATATAGGGCGTTTGGTTATCCAAGGGACTCTTGGTCCTCGTATCGGAATTAATTCTTCTGTCTCTCTTTACAAATGCCCTGTTGGAATTATTGTAAATGTTATCGACGGAATTATCACGTTCTTTACTTGTGATTGATTCAAGCCTCATTTTACATATACCGAGTTGTTCATCGGCATCTTTCCATCCGCTTATAGACTCAAGAAGATGACATGCAAAAGATAAGCCGGCGCGGTCTCCCTTCATCATTTCGGTTTTAGCCCGAAGGAATGTTGCGTCTTTAAAACAGATATCTGCCTGTTCAAGACAATTATCCCTGTACATGTCGGCATCCTTATATCCTTCTATTGAAGCAAAAGATTCAGCCGCGGCTCTGTATGATGCTTCGTTTCCGGCCGAAGCCATAAGTCCGGAAGCATACTCATAAATCTGCTCACTGCAATCATTTTCCACGTTGCAATTTAAGCAGACAACAATGCCTTTTTGTGCTCTATTAATGTTAATGATGGTTCCGCAATTTTTACAAGTAATATCGGACATAACTCTCTCCTTGATAGAGGGAACAGTACTGATACGGTGTAATACTACATCCCCGGGCGGCAAAAAACCTCCCGGGGATTAGTACTGTATAAGTTGTTAAAGTCAATAATTATTTATAAAGTTCAACAAGCTTCTGTAAGTGCTCGAAACGAGACTTTGCAGCCTTTTCGGATTCATTAAAGAGTCTTTCGGCTCTCTCAGGGAACTTAACCTTAAGAGACGTATAACGTGTCTCATTATTAAGGAAGTCTTGGTAAGTTCCGTCTCCATCCTTAGAAGTAAGGGTGAAGGGATTCTTACCCTCAGCCTTAAGAGCGGGATTGTATGAGAAGAGGTTCCAGTAACCTGCGGCTACTGCCTTCTTCATCTCATCCTGGCAATGGTTCATGCCGCCCTTAACTCCGTGAAGTTCGCAAGGAGCATAACCGATAATAAGTGAAGGTCCGTTATATGCTTCAGCTTCGGTAAGAACCTTAACTGCCTGAGCAGGGTTAGCACCGAGAGCGATCTGAGCAACGTAAACATAGCCATAACTCATAGCGATCTCTGCAAGTGACTTCTTGCCGATTTCCTTACCTGCTGCAGCGAACTGACATACTTCACCGATATTGGATGCCTTAGAAGCCTGTCCACCTGTATTTGAATACATTTCTGTATCGAATACCATTACGTTAACGTTCTCGCCTGAAGCAAGTACATGGTCGAGACCACCGAATCCGATATCATATGCCCATCCGTCACCACCGAGGATCCAAACAGACTTCTTGCTTAAGTACTGTTTCTTATCAAGAACAGCCTTGCAATCGGGACATCCTGCTGCAGCACCTTTTTCAAGTTCAGCAACAAGTGCTTTTGCAGCTGCGGGATTCTCTTTTGTGCTGTCCTTAGTCTCCATAAATTTAGCAATAGCAGCTTTAGTTGCTTCGGGAGTATCTGCTCCTTCTGCGATCTCATTAAGTTTAGCAATTGCCTGATCACGAAGAACCTTCTGGCCAAGATAAATACCAAAGCCGTGCTCTGCATTGTCCTCAAAGAGCGAGTTAGCCCAAGCGGGTCCGCGAAGCGAATCTTTATTAACTGTGAAAGGTGACGTAGCTGCGGGACCACCCCAGATAGACGAACATCCTGTAGCGTTCGAGATGTACATCTGCTCACCGAAGAGCTGAGTGATAAGTCTTGCATAGCTTGTCTCTGCACAACCTGCGCATGATCCTGAGAACTCAAGGAGAGGCTGGTTGAACTGTGAACCCTTAACTGTGTTCTCAGCGGGTGCTTCTGCCTTACGGCCTACGTTTGCAACAAGATAATCAAATACAGGCTGCTGTTCGCTCTGAGTTTCCTGAGGAACCATCTTAATAGCCTTGATCTTATCGGGACAAACGGTAACGCACTCACCGCAACCCATACAATCAAGAGGAGATACGCTCATGGTGAACTTGTACTGAGAAGCCTTGGGCTTTGTATCTGCAAGCTTGATCTGAGCGGGAGCTGCCTTAACTTCATCCTCAGAAAGCATATAAGGACGAATCGTAGCATGTGAACATACAAATGCACAGTTGTTACACTGAATACACTTCTCGGGATCCCATTCGGGAACCATAACTGCTGTTCCACGTTTCTCATATGCAGCGGCACCGATCTCAAACTGTCCGTCTGCAATATCCTTGAATGCTGATACGGGAAGGCTGTCACCATCCATAAGAGCGATAGGATTCATGAGGTTTTCAACCATCTTAACAGTCTCGGGACGTCCTGTAAGCTTCTTAGGTGCGGGATCTGCTGCGGGGTTAGCCCAGTCAGCGGGGATCGTTACAAGATGAAGTGCATCTTTTCCGGCATCGATAGCCTTGCAGTTCATGTCAACAACTTCCTGACCCTTCTTGGAGAACTTAGCTACAACCTTCTCCTTCATATATGCAATTGCTTCCTCAGCGGGAAGAACTTTTGCAAGTGTAAAGAATGCTGACTGAAGAACTGTGGATGTACGCTTTCCGAGACCGATCTTTCCTGCGATATCTACAGCGTCTACAGTATAAACTTTGATATTGTTTGCTGCGATATATTTCTTAGCCTCAGCATTAAGATGCTGTCCGAGTTCCTCATCCGACCACTGGCAGTTGATAAGGAAAATTCCGCCGGGCTTAACATCCTGAACCATCTTGTATCCTTTAACGATATAAGACTGCTGATGACATGCAACAAGGTCAGCCTGGTTAATATAGTAAGGGCTCTTGATGGGCTTATCACCGAAACGAAGGTGAGAAATAGTGATACCGCCCGTCTTCTTTGAGTCATACTGGAAATAAGCCTGAATGAACTTATCTGTATGATCGCCGATGATCTTTGTCGAATCCTTGTTTGCACCTACTGTACCGTCACCGCCGATACCCCAGAACTTACACTCAACAGTTCCTGCTGCTGAAGTGATAGGTGCGGGCTTAACCTCGGGAAGAGAAAGTCCTGTAACATCATCTACGATACCGATTGTGAAACGAGGCTTAGGAGCATCCTTCTCAAGTTCTTTGTAAATAGCGAATACCGACGAAGGAGGAGTATCCTTCGAACCGAGACCATAACGACCACCCGAAAGAATAATGTCATTCTTTCCGGCTTCGCGAAGTGCGGTACATACATCAAGGTAAAGAGGCTCACCGAGTGATCCGGGCTCCTTTGTTCTGTCAAGTACTGCAATCTTCTTTGCTGTGGCGGGAATAGTTGCGATAAGTTTTTCTGATACGAAAGGTCTGTAAAGACGAACCTTAACAAGACCAACCTTTTCTCCCTTAGCTGTAAGGTAATCGATTACTTCTTCTGCAACGTCGCAGATAGATCCCATAGCAATGATGACACGCTCAGCATCTTTTGCTCCGTAGTAGTTAAAGAGATCGTAATCTGTACCGAGCTTATCGTTGATCTTCTTCATATACTTCTCAACAACTGCGGGAAGCTGATCATAAACAGTGTTACAAGCTTCTCTGTGCTGGAAGAATACGTCGCCGTTTTCATGAGAACCACGCATAGCAGGCTTCTCAGGATTAAGTGCATGCTCTCTGAATGCTTTAACAGCATCCATATCACACATTTCTTTAAGATCTTCATAGTCCCATTTCTCGATTTTCTGGATCTCATGAGATGTACGGAAACCATCAAAGAAATTAAGGAAGGGAACCTTACCTGAAATTGCGGCAAGATGAGCAACCGGACTCAGGTCCATAACTTCCTGGGGATTTGTCTCTGCAAGCATGGCGAAACCTGTCTGACGACAAGCATACACATCACTGTGATCGCCAAAGATATTAAGAGATTGGGTAGCAACTGTACGTGCAGAAACATCAAATACACAAGGAAGCTGCTCTGCAGCAATCTTGTACATGTTAGGGATCATGAGCAGTAATCCCTGAGATGCGGTAAATGTAGTTGTAATGGCACCTGCGGCAAGAGAGCCGTGTACAGCACCTGCAGCACCTGCTTCGGACTGCATCTCAACAACCTTTACCTGGTTTCCAAAGATGTTCTTCTGCTTCGAAGCCGACCACTGGTCAACGCTGTCTGCCATGGGGCTTGAAGGAGTGATTGGGTAGATGGCTGCTACGTCTGTAAACGCATAGGCAACATGAGCCGCAGCAGTATTTCCATCCATGGATTGTTTAGCTCTGGACATATATAACCTCCTAAAATTGGGTAATGATTATTTGGACCCATTTGGAATAATTTTATCATAGAAACCATCTGATGTA
>JAILKT010000038.1 GCA_024693545.1 Lachnospiraceae bacterium | reverse complement strand
AAATTGTTTTCATTACGACATAACAAATTTAACAAGCAGTGATTTCAAATCTTCCATATGCGCGATCACCCATGTAACTCCGAAAAGTGCAATGAGGCAAAGACCTTCAATGGCTCCGCACACTCCCACATCTGTCCATCTTTCCTTTGAGAGCATCACCAGAAGGATTATCCCCACAAGGATCATAAACGGACTTATGATATAGCAGGAGATATGAACTATCACCTTTGCAAGTATACAGAAGAGCTTGATCATGGCGATCAGGGGAAGCGCAAGTATCTTAAACGGTAGTTTTATAAATTTCATCATAATCGCCTCACTTTCAAATAGCTTTTTCAATCCTGTAAACATTATAAAACCACAAAAAACAATTCATCAAGGATGTGGACTATGCAATTATTTCCCTTTTAAAACACCTGCGTGTTCGACGCATCTCTTCCCCCGAAAGCAAACTATATGATTGCTGCCAGCCTTTCCATGATCGCATTCGCCATGTTCCAAAGCCTGTTATGTCTGCGCTTGAGATCTTCAATATCAGCCGCAAAAACATCGCCCGACTCATTTGCTTTCTTCGCATACTGATTAAGATTATTGCTGCAATATCTCAGAAGCCTTACAAGCTCTTTAACGTCACTCAGGTCAAGTTTTACGACAAAACCATCCATAGCCATCTTACGAATATACGCGCTCATGTTACGTATTCCTGCTTCTTTCATGCGTTTTCTTATCTTATCGATATCCGACTGCTTCAGACGCATATGGATATCTCTGTTATACGTCCTCATCAGATTCATCTTCTCCTTCATCAGGTTCATCATCAAGATCATCGTCAAAGTCATCGGGATCAGGTGCCGTCGGAGCAGGGTTTACAGATCCTCGTTTCTTTTTCTTTATAACAAAGATATAAATAACAGCCGCTATTCCGGCAACAAGGAATATTATCACTATTATCATTGAAGACTCTTTTGCCTGAGGATTCTCCTCTTCACTGCTTTCCGTTTCGCCGGTTTTATCAGTTTTTGAATCTTCATTGCCTAAGCTCCTTAAGTTCCCGTCAATCTTTTTCTCTTCTGCCCGGAGAGCCGCCTTGTCCTCTTCGAGAGCCGTCTTTCTTTCCTCATAAGCTGCCTTTTCATCATCTTCCAAATACGACAGGATATCCGATTCATCTACCTTATTGAGGAAGTGTACCGTTTCAATCCCATTATCATCACGGTCAATGATAAGATAAAACTCAGCGCCGCTTCTGGTCGTAAGGGTAATGAACTGCTTTCCGGCCACAGGCTTATCTCCATAATCGTCAACAAGGGTCATATTCCCATCGGGCGTTAACGGTCCTTCATTTAGCGTTTCTTCAGGGGCAGCATTTATCTCTTCTTTTGCTGGTACCACGCTCACAGAAGTGATGTGCGTCTCTTCTTTTGCGGGTACCATAGTCACAGAAACGCTACGCGTCTCCTCCCTTTCGGGCACTGCGTAATCTTCGGAGCCGTTATATACCCTCTCGGTCGAAACAAGATTGCCCTTATAATCATAGGCATAGATTGTGTTATCTATTCGCTCTTCTCCTTTCACTACCGCCCCCTTAGGAAGTTCCTGCGCAGATAAAAGTTTATCCGGCAGAGGACTTGTCGGTTCCTGTGCCAAAGCAGAAACGGGAATGCTTGTAAAAAGCATCCCCGCAGCTGTAGCCATCAAAAACAAGGCTTTAATAATCTTCTTCATTCTTTATATTTACCTCACTTTCTTTGCTTTCAATTGTGCCGTTTATGGCTTTAATCTTTTCGGCACCATTCATTTTGATAAGGGACGCAAGCTGCTCAGGCGTCATGTTTGCTTCATGAACAATGTCGTGAATAGCAACATTTTCTTCCTCCCTGCACTTACGTTCCATACTGCGGATCTTGTCATCAAGTTCCGCTCTCTTCTCCTTCATCTTATTAAGTTCATCTCTGTACCTGTTGAGTCTTTTAAAGTCAGCCATTTTTCCTCCTTTTCTCAGGCATGGTTAATATCCTATATTAGAACAAATATGCCCTTTCGCCCTTTGTTTCATTCATGTACTCATATCGTTCCGTCGTATCATCATCAAACCCAAGGCTATCTACAGCTTCTTCAATGCCATGATTTTCAAGCTTAACCGTCAAGATTCTGTATTCATAGGGCACCTCTACATAGTATGTATAAGGTTGATAATAGGAATCTATCACCTTTCCTTTTTCATCTTTTTCCTCGACAAGTTCATATCCTGTTCTTTCCTCGGTACGATACCTTGTTTCCGTTTCTTCCGATGTTTCAAAACTGTACTGAGTTTCTACCATTCCTGATATTGTTCCCTGCACCTGCTCTCTTGTATAGTCTTCATGCAATACTGTAAGCGCAGAGGTAAGACACCAAGGGTCATGAGAAACATCATCCACCTCATATCGGTATTCGTCATATCCGGGGTATAAGCTTTCCGCTCGGTTCACCTTGTCTTGAAACTCTGCTTCTTTCGCCTTGTAATCTTCTTCTGCTCCATATATGTCATCATCCGTTGCCGTATATGTAGCAGAAAGGGTTCCTCCGGAAACACCTCCAAACATCGCTCCGCACGAATTTAAAGTACATACAACCGCCAACAAGACAATAACGAGGAGCGTTGCGATAATCAATCCAAAAGGGTTTCTTACCACAAGCGAGGCAACTTCTTTTACAACGTGACTAAAGGCGCTCTCAGTTTTTTTGACCACTTTCTTCCCGTTTTTTTCGGTTTTTTTTGCAGTCTTCCTTACCTTTTTTGCGTAGTCACGCATGATTCTTTGCCTTTGTATCTTATTTGCATTGCTTACTGACTTTTCAGTTTCTGAAGGTACTGTTCCTCTTCCAAACAGGCTTTCAGAGTGCTTTCTTGTCTCACTTAACGGCCTGTCTCTGAGTTTACGACTGTACGTTTTCACAAGTTCAGCAGATTTTCTGGCGGTAAGCCCGGAACTATCTACGATGACATCAAATGTTTGTAACGCGGGATCTGATGCCTTTGCAGAATCATCGGAATTGTCCAGCACATTGGAAAAACGTTTTGAAACCTCCTCCAAAGACCTTCTACGATACAATTTTTTTCGGTTCATTCACTTTCACCTCTTCCTTTACATCTCTAGCGACAACTTCCGAGAGCTTAGTAGTAAGACATCTGTACAGTTCAATGTCCGTAGGGAATTTATCCATGAACGGAAGAATGATATTATCGTAGATGATAAGACCTTCGCCGGGGCCCGAATGATCCACATGCTCCATCTGGTTAGGACTGATGCAAAAGGCTTTCTCGATGATCTCGCGACTGTCGGCATCCTGATTGAGAAGATAGATAAAGTCCGAATTACCGAAGATATTCTGAATCTCGCTTGAGTCCGTCAGATCTCTCACATTCTGGGTAATACCGGTGGGGATTCCTCCCCATTTTCTAAACCTCTTCCAAATCTCGACCGTATAAGCAGCCGTCTGCTTTTCTTTTAAGAGCAAATGCATCTCATCGATGTAGTACCTTGTTGATTTTCCCTGTGCCCTGTTTTCTGTTACCTTGCCCCAAACCTGATCCTGAACAACAAGCATTCCGATCTTTTTGAGCTGATTTCCAAGATCCTTTATGTCATAGCAGACGAACCTGTTCTTAAGCTCCACATTCGTCCTATGATTAAAGACATTTAAAGATCCCTTTACATAAATCTCAAGTGCTGTGGCAACCCTCTTTGCTTCAGCTTCAGGCTGCTCAAGCAGAGCGTTGTAAAGATCTTCCATAAGGGGCATGTTTTCGGGAATGGGGTTAGCGAAATACGTCCTGTAGACCTCATGAATCGATCTGTCTATGACTGTCTTTTCAACAGGCTGCAATCCGTCCCTTCCGCCGATGATAAGCTCACACAGAGAAAGGATAAAATCCGCCTTGAGTGCCAAGGGGCTGTCACCCTCCGAATAGTTCATGTTTATGTCCATCGGGTTAATATAGTCCCCACTTGTCGGGCTTATCTTTACGACCTGTCCGTTAAATCTCGCCACAAGAGCTGAATACTCAGACTCAGGATCACAGATGATAACATCGTCGTCAGTTGTAAGAAACGCATTTGCTATTTCTCTCTTTGCTGCAAACGATTTACCGGAACCCGGAGTTCCAAGTATCAGACCGTTCGGATTTTTGAGCCTCTTTCTGTCTGCCATAATAAGATTGTTGCTTATCGCATTTACTCCATAGTAAAGCGATCCCTCACCTCTCTGAAAGAGCTCCTGAGTTGTAAAAGGAACAAAGATTGCCGTTGAAGAAGTCGTAAGGCTTCTCTCTATATCGATCTTATTAAGGGCAAGAGGAAGTGTGCTCATAAGCCCTTTCTCCTGCTGATAATCAAGCCTGACCAGGCTACAGTTATGTTTCTGGATAACAGAGTTCATGCGGAACACAGTATTCTCAAGTTCCTTTTCACTCGCTCCGGTATTCATGACGAGAAACGTAACAATGAACATTCGCTCGTTACGACTCTGAAGCTCCCTCAAAAGTGACTTCGCATCGGTTCCGTATGTTGCAAGGTCTGACGGGATAATGTCCATATCATACCCCGCCCTGACAGCTTTCTTCTGTTCCTCAATCTTAGAACGGTCAAGCTCTGTTATCTTGTGCTTTATTTCCTTGATAGCAGCGCTTTGATTGATCGAATGTATATGCATCGTAACCGCAAGCCCCGAATCAATCTCAAGAATATCCGCGAGCATCTCATCGGAAAGCTCCGGTGCCGTGATTGAAACAAAACTCATTGCACCATATGTCTCACCCATCTGGAAATTTCTGTTCTTCTTAAACGTAAAAGAAGAAGGAGCAATAAAATCTTTAACCGATAGTCCGCTTTCGGGAAGCCATTTCCAATCGAAACTGAATTTTTGCTTCTCTCCGATGTGAAAGAGTGAATGCATAACCTCAAGCCTCTCCTTACCATTTAATACCTTGTTCTTGACCCCAAGTTTCTTGAAATTGCTAACAATTCCGGACTGCACACTTTGAAGTTTAGTCCGTGCCTCAGCGATATCTCTCGCTTCCATACCAAAGGTGATGAACTTTCTTTTTATAAGCCCATTGTTACCCCCTGCAAGCTGTGACTGGATCATTTCAGAGTATTCTTCTCTGACTGAATCAAACCCATCTCCTCGGCTCGGAATATAAATCTGTTTCCTGTACTCTTCCTCATCTGCCATGGTATTTAAAAAACTAAGTTCTACACTTACCGAGCTGTCGAAAAAATTAAGGAAACTGCACCATCCGTCAAAGATAGCGTGCTTATCCTCTGTCATAGCGAGCTTATAATTGATATCATCAAACTCAATCGTTCGACTGAAAAAGCTTTCCGTAACCTTACAAGTACCATCTTTAAACATTTGCAAAAAAGGTATTGATTCCTGTGCAGTTCGCGGGACCGAAGATTTCTTTTGCGCTCTCTGAATCACTTCGAGGACCTGCTTTTGTTCTTTCACAGAAAGCCCCTCGGGAAGCTTAGGTGATTTTTCTTTCTTTTTGAACATTCCCTTTAGAAACAATCTGTTTTACCTCCTTCCTTGCCTCTCGCTGTCGGAGTAGGCAACTATAATAGTTGTTTGTTCCATAAGGTCTTTCCTTGGGTCTTTTGAACCTGACTTCAATAATGTTCCCAAGGACTTTTTCAAGGTGTTGTCCGTTTCTTTCATACATTGCAAATAAAAAGAACGGAATCATTATGACCATCATCACCATTACGGCATTGCTGATCTCTACCCCGATATTTTTCAATATAAAAAAGACCGGGACGCCGACCGCAGCGCCCGATCCGAAACAAACAAGCTGACGTTTTGTCAGATTGAATATTACCTTGGTCTTTACCTTTGAGAGATCTCTCGGTATTGTTATATATGATGCCATTTAGCCTCCTTACTACCTTTAATGCGCCGAGAAAATAGACTTTGCAAGTGTTCCTGTCTTAAAGAGCGTGAAACACAACAGAACCGTATAACCTACGATTCCCCAGATTGAATCTGACACATCGCTTGAAAAAGTCATATTTTTTATCAGCACAGCATAAATACCCACACATACAATAATTAAAAAACCTTGGAACGCAAGCGCTGCAAGGCTTCTTAAGTAGTTTTGTCCGATCTGGCTCTGTTCTTTGTTTCCAAAAGTTGCAAGCGGTATCGGTGCAAGACTGGTCATAAGGTATATCTCAATCATTCGGGCATAGACGATTACAAAAACAATCTTGCTCAATACCCAGAGTGTTATTGTGACCACTCCCGTTTGAAGGTACAAACCAAATAACGCACCATTGCTCATCGCATTAACTGTTTGTGCAAGTGTTGTAAGCTGATCCGTATTTACTCCCGCGGTTGTTACAATTATTCCTCCGGCCTGTGCCACAACGTTCTGTGCCACATCAAATATAGCCATGGTAATATCAAATGTATGAGTAATTATCGTGACTGCAATAAAGGTTTTTATTATCCATTTCATAAAGATCCACGTCTCAAAGTTCGCCAGATTATTATGTTCAATAATTAACTGGATAAGCTCATAGCAGGCGATAAAAGTAAGTATCAGACCTGCTATGGGCATAATAACCGTTTCAGATATGTTCTTTATCATTGAAAAGATTGTAGGCGAAAAAGATGCCGGTGTTTGAGCTACATCGGACGTAATCGTGGTTGCCTCAACTTGTACCAGTTTGAAAACCCCGGTAAGATTGGTCATCACCCCTTCAACAAGTAAATCATGCAACCATTCGCTGATTTTGTCGAAAATACCGAACAATTCTTAGTCCTCCTCTTTTCTTTTTATGAGAAAATATTTGAAAGAAGGGGAATAAGCGCAATACCGATGAGTGCTACTCCACCGCCGGCAATAAGCTGTTTCATTCCCTGGCTCTTTGCTCCGGGGTTGTCGTTGCCGTATCCTTCCATAAGGTTTATACCTCCCCAAACACCGAGACCTGCACCAAGTCCGATTACAAGTTTCTGAAGCACATCAATTGCTGATGAAAAGAATCCCATGATTTTTATCCTCCTGATTATAATTATGTGAATAACAAACCGGCAGTCACTGCGTTTTAATTAGCAACTGCCGGTCATCTGCATAAAAGACCTTTATACGTCTTTACTTAGACACGTGGCTCGAAAGATCACTCGTCTTCGTCATCGCACACTGCGTCTGCGTCCACTACATCGTAGACGTCTTCTTTATTCAGTTTTGATTCGTCATTTAGAAACTTTCCTATATCGAAATAGTTCCTACTGTCTGCATCCGAAGTCAAAAAATAATTCGGATGTTTTGTCAGATCATATTTATCCGACAGAAAAGGTCTTACTCCCCTCAGCTGCAAGATACATTTGTTTCCGTCCATAACAGCAAGTTCATCTATCGACATCAGATCCTTACCGAGCTTATTGTAATTGAGTGAATGATTCTCATCGCGGCCTCGCGTCTCTCCGGTGTTGTAGGTGTCGATGGTTTCCTTGCCCAGAGCCGCGCTTAAGTCCTTAAGCGTTGTCGGTTCCGAACCTCCGAGGAATAATTGTGAATCCATGTTTCCGACTATGGTATCTGCATGATCCTTATAAATAGCCTTAAGCTGGCTTCGCGTTTGCAGTACCAGACAAGCCGAAATTTCACGGCTTCGTATCGTAGCGACAAGCTTCTCGAGATTTGGGATCTTTCCAATGTTTGCCGCTTCGTCGATCAGACATCTGACATGCACGGGAAGTCTCCCATGATACACATCATCTGCTTTCTCGCACAAAAGGTTGAAGAGCTGTGTGTACACCATGGCGATAAGGAAATTAAATGTCGGATCGTTGTCGCTCATAATAAGGAACAATGCCGTTTTCCTGTCACCCAGAGTATCAAGCTCAAGTTCATCGTAAGCTGTGATCTCACGTAGTTCTGAGATATCAAACGGTGCAAGTCTCGCGCCGCAGCTCACAAGTATTGATTTCGCGGTCTTTCCGGCCGCAAGCTTAAACTTTGCATATTGACGTACGGCAAAGTGATTCGGATCTTTCTTCTTTAACCTGTCGAACATTCTGTCAACGGCATTTTTAAAATCCTCATCGTCCTCACGCACCTCATATGCATTGATAAACTCGATCATTGTGTTGAAGTTCTTCTCTTCCTGAGGAGCCTCGTAGTAGATATAGCCGATCAGTGCAGTGTAGAGCAGAGTCTCCGCTTTCTCCCAAAATGGATCGTTTCCCGTTCCTTCGCCTTTCGTGTTAGAAATAAGGGCGGTAACAAGTTTGAGGATATCCTTCTCGGAATGAATATACTGAAACGGATTGTAATGCATCGACTTTTTGAAATTGATGGTATTAAATACCTTGATCTCATAGCCGTTTTTATAGAGTGCCCTGCCTGTATCAGCTATAAGCTCTCCCTTCGGGTCCGTTACAACATAGCTCGAATGCATCTGCAAAAGGTTCGGCTTGATAAAGTATCGGGTCTTGCCGGAACCACTGCCACCGACACAAAGAACGTTCTTGTTTCTCGCATACTTTGGACGGGCAGGTCTTGATTCCATCGTAAGGGATTCCGTTGCCGTCAGGATCACGTTGTTCTTAAACTCAGGATCCTTAAACGGCTCCACATCCTCCGGCTTTCCCCATGAAGCGTTTTGTCAAGTGCTTTTTCTGATTTATTGACGATTTGGTTTATCGAACGGTAGAATTGTTTACCTTTTTTTGCTATACTATGATTGATTTGTCAAATCGCAATTTGTGGAGAAGAGCCATATGTAGATATTTCATAATAATGCATGGTTTGCTTGAGAGCGAGTCCAATGATAGGAGCTTGATATGAGAAAGATCGTTATTCTGCTTGCTTCAGCAATTCTGTTAATTTCGTTAATGGGCTGCGGCAAGTATACGTCCAGTTATAAGGCTGTCGGATTTGTCCATTCAAACGAATCCGATTCAGCCTTTATGAGCTTCTTCTCCTTTGAGGGTCGAATGGTCTTCAAAC